>JAJDDP010000205.1 GCA_029260235.1 Phycisphaerae bacterium
CCGTTCTTTGAGAACCACCTCCTGGTCGGTGCCGCGCTCTTCGGCGTGCTGCTGATCAGTGCGGGTCATGCCGCTGGCCAGGTGACGCTCGTCTGGTCAGACGAGTTCAACGGCACCAGCCTCAACACCTCCGACTGGGAATACATGATCGGCAACGGTGGTCCTAGCCTACCGGGTTGGGGCAATGGAGAACTCCAGTACTACACCGATCGGCCGGTCAACGTGTCAGTTTCGGGAGGCACACTCAAGATTGTTGCACTGGAGGAATCTTTCGGAGGTTTCGACTATACGTCTGCCCGTATTCGCACGCTCAACAGACAGGATTTCCTCTACGGTCGCTTTGAGGCTCGCATGAAGATGCCGAAGACCCAAGGCGTCTGGCCGGCGTTTGGGATGTTGCCCACAGACTCGCCCTACGGTGGTTGGGCATCGAGCGGCGAGATCGACATTATGGAAACGAAGAACGAGGCGGAAGTGATCGGAGGGGCTCTCCACTTTGGTGGACCCTGGCCAGACAATACTTTTCTGGTAGATTTCTATTCACCGGGCACCGATTTTTCTGCTGACTTTCACGTCTATACACTTGAGTGGGAACCCGATGCAATCCGCTGGTACGTCGATGGTGTGCTGTAGCACTCGGAAGTGAGCAGCAGTTGGTACAGCACCGCGGCCCCCGCAAACGTACGAGCGCCCTTCGACAATCCTTTTCACCTGCTGTTGAACGTGGCGGTCGGTGGGTTCTATCCAGGCGATCCCGATGGCACGAGTGTCTTCTCGCCAGCAACAACCACATTGGAGGTCGACTGGGTGCGAGTGTATGAGTTCGACACGACGCCCCCGGGCCAACAACTACCATTCTCTGGGAGCCCGAAATCCTTACCTGGCCGCGTGGAGGCTGAGTTCTACGATGTCGGCGGTGAAGGCGTGGCTTATCACGATTGCGACACAACAAACAACGGTGGAGTCTATCGGCTGACGGAAGGTGTCGATGTCGAAGCGAGTAGCGAAGGTGGTTTCAATGTCGGGTGGATGTGCAGCAACGAATGGATCGAGTACACGGTAGACGTGTCCGTTGCGGGCGCATATCGAATTGAGCTCCGCGTGGCATCTCAATCAACTGGTGGTGACCTCCACATGGAATTCGACGGCGTCGATAAGACCGGCAGCGTTGCCGCACCCAGTACGGGCGGATGGCAGACGTGGGCGAGCATGTTTGCGGTGGCCCAACTCGATGCAGGCGAGCAGGTCATGCGGTTCGTCAACGGAGGCGGATCGGGTGAATACAACCTGAGCTACTTCGACGTGGTATTCCTGAGTCCAGCCGATCTGGACTTGGACGGTGACGTCGATGATGCTGACCACGCGATCTTCGGAGACTGTGTAGCAGGGCCCAATGTCAGCGTCCCACCGCCCGGATGTAGCCAGGCACAATTCGATGCATCTGATCTTCAAAACGACTCCGATGTTGACCTTTCAGACTTCAGTGAATTCAGCAAGGTGTTCTGATCACTGGATCAGGTGCCCTAACGCCAAAGACACTCAGACAGTCTTGGCTGGGAAGTCGCGAGAAGCCACCCACGTCAAAGTTGGAGAAGGAAGGGTCCAAGATTGGACTACCGAGCCGGTGCAACGGGCCCGGATGGGATCTTTGCCCGGGACCGAGTCAGAGTACGGTCACTTCGATGACTTTGCAGGTCGTGTTGCCCGTGGCGTCGGTGACATGGGCGACGAGTTCGTAGGAGCCCGGAGCGTGATAAACATGAAGATGCTCAGGTCCACTGGCAAATGTAAGATCGCCGAAGAACCACTGATACGAGAGGACGCCATCATCATCCGTAGCCTGTGCAATCGTCCGCACGGTACGACCCTCCTCGATGGAGACGGAGGCTGTCAGGAGCAGCGCGGCACTGTTCACTTCGGGCCACTGCTCCAGGATGAGCGACTCTCCTGCCACTACCACCGGCAACTGCCAGATGCCCCGTGATGGAGCGGTGCCCCCTTGTACTCCACAACCATCCTCGCCAACTCGAGATTCAATTCGACGAGACGTCCAAGCAGTAAAGCGTCGTCTGGAACAGCCGGAGAGCATCGCCTGCCAGATGCGCATCAGTTGTCGGCATTGTTGATTGCTTTAGTCAGCCCGCGAGCCTATCGGGAACCAATAGGTACATTCGAACCCACAACCCAGCGGTGGAAAGCCGCTAGGTCGTTCGTTCGCAGCACGTTCGTAAGTTGTTGCATGGAATGGAGTTATCTCCCCGAGTAGGACCTTTTCGAACTTAGGCTAATCTGAGAGAGACTGGCCATGTCGGGCCGTGCTGTTAACCTCGCGAGCGCCGTTCCTGGATACCACGGTAAGCTATCCACCTTAGCTATCGATCCCCGGTCCGCTAGTAGTCGACAAACCTGCTGGCGATGGGTTCAGTCATGGCGATGTCGCTCTCCAGGCTGGCCAGGGCGCCTGCGCCGAATAGTCGCATCCGGGATCGACACACGGCAAGCCACCGTCTCGCGTGAACACAAGCGTGCCTACTCCTCCCCATCGATTCGTGCTACTTCCGCTAGCCGGCCGTCCCGTCGATGGCTGCACCCTTCTGTATTCGACAAGGTGAGCTCTTCTTTCTTCTCTCGACTGAATGTGTTCCAATGACCCCGAAATTCCCTGGAGCCCGTTTTGATGGACAACGTCGATATTCACCGTCTGCACTTTGCATTTACGATCATCTTTCACTACCTGATCCCCAGCTGTCGATGGGGTTGGCCCTTCTGATTGTTATCCTGAAGACGATGGGACTCCGCGGCGATGCTGTGGCCAACGACGGCGCGCGGTTCTGGTGCCGCATCTTGGGGCTGACCTTCGTCATGGGGGTAGTCACCGGCATCCCTATGGAGTTTCAATTCGGGACTAACTGGTCACGGTTCTCGGAGGCGGCTGGCGGCGTAATCGGACAGACGCTGGCGATGGAAGGAATTTTTGCGTTTTTCCTGGAATCCACGTTCTTGTACTTGCTGCTATTTCAGGAGAGGCGACTTGGGGCGCGCGCCCATTGGTTTGCTGCATTGTTGGTGCTCGCAGGGACGTGGCTCAGTGGATTCTTCATCGTCTGCACAAATGCGTGGATGCAGCATCCTGTTGGGTACACTATCAACGAGATGGGCAGAGTCGAGTTAGCGAGCGTGTGGGCGCTGTTGACCAACCCGTGGGCCATTCCGCAATACATGCACACCATGATCGGCACGACCATCACGGCCAGCTTCGTGATGTCATCCATCGGGGCGTTCTATGTTCTTCGTGGCGAACAGCTTGCGAGCGCGAAGCGATTCTTGTCTCTGTCAGTCGTCGTGGGTGGCGTGGCCAGTGTCTTGGCGGCCTTTCCTACGGGCGACATGCAAGCCAAACTCGTACACGAACACCAGCCCGAGACATTCGCGGCGATGGAGGGACACTTCCACACCGAGACAGGCGCGGCGTTGGTGATCATCGGGCAGCCGAATATGGAGACGCTTCATCTGGACAACCCCCTCGAGATTCCAAACATGCTGTCAGTTCTTACCCACCTGCGTTGGGACGCCGAAGTGGAGGGATTATCTTCCTACGACCGAGACCGCTGGCCCACGAATGTACCGGCACTGTACTACGCGTACCACATCATGGCGGGATTGGGCACGATGTTTATCGCCATCAGCTTCCTTGGCATCATCTCGGTGCTCCAAGGGAAATTGTATTCACGGCGCGGGCTGCTCTGGATCTACATGTTGTCTCTTCCGTTTCCGTTCATTGCCAACACGGCAGGTTGGGCAACAGCGGAGCTTGGGCGGCAGCCCTGGGTAATCTACAACGTAATGCGCACGGTGGATGGCCATTCGGCGCAGGTGTCGGGCGGCAATGCTCTGTTTTCATTGCTCGGGTTTGCTGGAATGTACGCGCTGTTGTCAGTGCTGTTCTTCTTTGTTGCCGTCAGAATCATTGCTGAAGGACCAGTTGGAGACGCCTCGCGAGGCGACGAACCTCAGGTTAGACTGGATCGTGCGCCTGATCATGAATCGGAGGCCCTGCCGTGACCGTCGAAACGACATGGTTCTGCCTGCTTTGGTTCATGATGGCCATGTATGCGGTGCTCGACGGATTTGACTTTGGTGCAGGCATCCTGCATCTGTTCGTTGCGCGAAACAACCGTGAGCGTGAGCAGGTGTTGCAATCAATCGGACCTGTCTGGGACGGCAACGAGGTCTGGTTGATCGCCGCGGGGGGCACGATGTTCTTCGCCTTTCCCGCATTGTATGCAACATCATTCAGCGGATTTTACCTGCCATTGATGATGGTACTCTGGACGCTGATGGGTCGAGCATTAGGGATCGAGCTGCGGCATCAACTGAAGGATCCGTTATGGTGCTCATTCTGGGATGTAGTCTTCAGCGTTTCCAGCTTGCTCCTGACGATTCTTCTGGGAGCAGCACTGGGCAATGTCGTGCGTGGGGTGTCCTTGAATACCGACGGCGTCTTCTTCGCCCCGCTCTGGACGGATTTCCGCGTGGGCGACAACACCGGCGTACTCGATTGGTACACGATCTTGATCGCCGTAACAGCTGCGGCAGCGCTGACACACCACGGGGCACTATGGATTGACGCCCGTACCGATGGTGCTGTGCAGGCGCGAAGCGGACGCATCGCAAGGATCGTGTGGCCGGTCGTGCTGACGCTTTCGATTCTGGCAGCAGTGGCGAGTATTTCGGTGCAACCGAACATCGTTGCCGGCTTGAAGGCTCGTCCATGGCTGAGCGTGGTTCCCGTCGCAGCTTTCTTGTCCCTGTCATTCACTCGTAGGCTGCATCGGCGGCAGCGTAGTAGCGCGGCATTCCGAGCAAGTTGCGTATACATAGCATCGATGATCGCCTCCGCCTCCATCAGCATCTTCCCCTATGTCCTACCCGCGCGCGACGAATCATTGAGCCTGACTGTAACGGCGGCCGCAGCAGCAAAGCCCGGGCTCAAGGCGGCTCTCTACTGGTGGGTGCCGGGAATGCTTGGAGTCTGCTTCTACATGTACTTCGTGTCCTACCGCACGATGCCGGCCAGCCAGGGGAGGGTGCCATCGAAGCCGTTGGGCACGGCTGGGCGCTCCAGCAGGTCAGGGCATTGAAACAGTCTCCAGGTGAGCCGTCACGACCCAGGGAGACTTGAACGGAACCGCGCCGTATTGTCTTGCCGGATGTCAATTGACTGAATGCCAGCGCGACTCAAAAGGCGCGGCAACCGTTTGGTGGCCGGGGAGTTGGAGGCGCGCTGGAACGAGGCCCTTGCTCGCGTCGAGAAAATCGAGTCGGATTTGGCGAACTCGGACACAGACTGCATCGATCTTGACAGCGAAGACCGGCAGCGGATGCTTGATCTCGGCGTGAACCTCCCACGGCTTTGGAAGCATCCGGCGGCGTCCGTGGAACTTAAGAAACGGGTACCTGAAGACTCGGTCTTGCGCTGGACGAGAACACCGGTGGCATCGTGATACGTCAACAACAGAGCCCCAACGGATGCATAGCGTACGAAGAGCGCCTCGAAGAGATCTTCCTCTCCCGGCCAGGGATACGCAAAGAACAGATCGATCTCCTCTGGTTTGAGATCGAGATCTTCGTATGCGGTGCCTTCGGTCGTGTGCCACCACACACGCTCGGCAGGCTCGATCAGGTCCTCGTCGCAGGAAGCCACGAACGAACCCTGGGCGAAGCGCACGTCACATCCAAGACAGTCAGCTAGTTCGTCGGCTGGCCGAGAAAGTCAGGCAGCGGCAAAGACGCGCAACGAGGTTAGATGCAGTGGCGGAGATCCGACTAACACCAACGGGCGTGTTGCGCTGGGAAGCTGGTGAGGGACAGACCGAGCCTACGAAACTGTCGGCGTTGCGAGAGGTCTTTTCCGTCAACTGGCGGGATTGCCAGCTCCAACGGCTGCACGTCGAACGGTGGGAGGGGGGAATCGAATACTGTTTCCCCTTGGCAGAAAATCGACGTTTCTAATTCAGAATCGCGGATTCGAATGAATAAAGCGGGTCTTGAATGACCACTCCTTCCCCGTTGAGACTATCGGGCACCGTCGAAGACTGGTTTCATCAGGTACTTCTTTGCCTGGCCACGCCCATCGCCCCTTGGCTACTGAACTTCTGCCGCAAGCAGTGTCACATCGTCGTGTGAAAACTGTCCGCCGGTGTAGGAACGCAGCTCCGTGAGGATGGCTCGTTTGATCTCGCCACAGGTGCACGAGGCGCACTCCTCTAAGATGGACATCAATCTGGTCGAGCCAAATAGCTCAGCCCTGCCGTTGGACGCCTCAATTACGCCATCCGTGTAGAGAAACATCCTATCTCCCGCATCGAGTTGGACCCGCCCTTGGGTAAACGCGACGTTGGAATCAACGCCCAACGGCAAGTTTACAAGATTGCTGTCGACATTATCGATCTTGGCCTCTGTCCAGCGTCCATCGGCTTTGCGGTAGACGACCATGGCGTGATGGCCCGCATAAGAGAAATACGCATGGGAATCCGCCGTGTAGTATGCTACGATCGCGGCTGTTGTCAGTGCTCGGTATCCCTTGTCGCAGGTTAAGCCATTCAACTGAGCCAGTATTTCGTTGCCCGATGCGTCGTTCATGCGTGACTCGAGCGCCCCGTACAACCATCCGCTAACGTCGCTAACAGCCTCACCGTGCCCGACGACATCAGCGATTGCGATGCGCGTGAGCATGTCGCTCTCGCAAACGCTGAAGTAATAAAGATCACCGCCTTTCCCGCCGTCACAGGCGCGGGAATAGAGACTTGCCGTGATTCCAGAGGAGCACACATCAGTATCCTGATCGCGAATTCCTCCCCAGATTTCAGCGCAGCGCATTCGATGCATCGTTGACGATCCTTGCCTTCCTGGCCGAGTGGCTGTCCGATTCGCTCAGATGGCGTTCGAGCGAATGACAACCGTTTTTTGAAGCTGCATGTCGTACATGGTCTGTGGAATCCCGCCTTCTCCGAGGCCTGACTCGCGCACGCCGCCGAACGGCATCCAATCTACGCGAAAGGCCGAGTGGTCGTTCACCATGACGGTAGACGCGTCGAGCCGCCGCGAGGCTCGCAGTGCCACATCAAGGTCACGCGTAAACACCGCCGCTTGAAAAGCATACGGCAAACTGTTGGCCCGAGCTAGCGCTTCGTCCATATCGGTGTAGGAGTAGACGCTGACAACCGGCCCGAAGACTTCCTGCGTGCTCACGCGGGCATCCGCCGGAGGATTGAGCAGCACCGTCGGTGCATAACACGATTGGGATATCTGTTTGCCGCCGCACAGAACATCGGCTCCGCCGTCCTTCGCCTCATCGACCCATTCGCCAACGCGAGTGATATCAGCCTGGCGAATGAGCGGACCAACATCTGTCTCTGTCGAAAGCGGGTTGCCAACGTTGAGCATGTTGGCCGCTGCCACCAAACGCCTGCTGAATTCCTCGACGATCGACTGGTGTGCGAAGATTCGTTGCGTGGAAACGCACACCTGCCCCGCGTGATAGAAGGCCCCTTTTGCCAGCCTCGGAACAGTGGCTTCCAGATCCGCATCGGGCGCAACGATCACCGGAGCTACTCCGCCGTGTTCGAGGGAGCAGCGAGTACCCGGTGCCAGTTGAGATCGAAGCCCCCAACCGACAGCGGGGCTCCCGATGAAGCTGAAGAACCCGACACGTGGGTCGGACATCAGTTCATTGGATATCGCTCGATCGCTTGTCAGTAGCGCCTGGCACCATGCGTCCGGGAGTCCCGCCTCACGGAAAAGGGCGACAAGGCGCATGCACGAGAGCGGCGTATCGGTCGCAGGTTTCACGATCACTGGGCAACCTGTCGCGATGGCTGGTCCAATCTGGTGGACTATCAGGTTGAGCGGGTGATTGAACGCACTGAACGCCACGACGATTCCGATCGGCTCGTGAAATGCAAGCGCCACGCGCCCAGCGGACGCCGAGTTCTGGTCCATAGGTACGGAACGTGCGGCTTGGGTGCGGAGGAAATGCACGCAGAGCTTCATCCCGTCGATCGCGCGGCCGGCTTCAATCAGCGAATCGTTGATTGGTTTCCCGCCTTCCTCTGCCGCGCCGCGCGCCAACTTGTCCCGCCTGTCGTGCATGAGCGACGCGGCACGCTCCAGGATCTCAACTCGCTTACCGGTCGAAAGCCAGGAATCGCGGTCTCGATACAACGCATTGGCATTTTGGAGAGCCCGCTCGACGGCAGAATGGGCGCCGCGATCGATTGTGGCAATGAGCTGAGCGTCGTACGGCGAGAAAACCTCTGCCGGCTTGGCGTCGGGTTCCGCTCCCGGAATCAACAGTCGATAGTGCTCTGTCATGATGAGGTCCCATCCCAAGTTCGGGTCGCGTATCTTGTCATTCTCCGCTCCCAAGGCGTAGCACCATTTCGAGCTGTACGGCTGCACCGTATGGCAGCTGCGCCACGCCGGTTGCCGTTCGGGAATGCCGGCCATTCTCTCCAAAGAGTGATACAAGCAGGTCCGACGCACCGTCAATTACCTTTGGTTGTTCAATAAAACTCGGCGATGATCGAACAAACCCGGCGAGCTTCTCCACGGAAACGATTCGGTCGAGGCTTCCGATGCCATCTTTGACTATCGCCAAGATGTCGAGCAGGGCGTTCTTCGCCGTGTCCCGGGCCGCTCCCAGATCGAGTTCTGTCCCGACCTGGCCGCACTCCGGACTCACGCGGGCTGAAACGTGCAAGATGTCTCTGGAACGTTTGCATCCCAGGTAGTTGGCCACCGGTGGTTTGACGGGTGGAAGCTGTTTGCCAATGTCGGCCAGACGTTTTTCCACTGATCCCACGTCACCTGCCTCCATGGGATCGATCATCCTCTATCGCTGTCGTTAAGATTTGCTCGTTTGCTGCTGTTGTCAGATAGGGCATGCGATCTCTCCGAGTTGCTGCGTGAGCAACGCGTTTTCGCGATAGTCAATCGGAATCGTCAGCACGCAAGGGCGATCCGCATCGAAGGCCTCTTCGAGCGCGGGCGCAAGGTCGCGAGATCGTACAACGCGCAAGCCAAGACAATCAAACGACTCGGCCAGTTTGACGAAATCGGGGTTCTTGAAACTGAGGTCGGTGTGTCGCCCGAATTGGTTCTGCTGTTTCCATGCAATGAGACCGTATGCGCAGTCTTCCCAGATCATAGCCACGATGTTGGTCCCGATGCGCCGCGCTGTTTCCAATTCCTGAACATTCATCAGAAATCCAGCGTCGCCGCAGATCGCCAGAACACGCCGCTCGGAGTAAGTCATCTTTGCTGCGATGGCGCCGGGAAGCGCAAAACCCATCGAGCAGAAGCCATTCGATATGAGGCAAGTGTTCGGTTCGTCGCATTGGTAATACCGGGCGATCCACATTTTGTGCGCGCCTACGTCGCTTAGCAGGATATCGTTGGCACCGAGCGCCTCGCGCACATCCCATAGCGCTTTCTGCGGCCGGATCAGCGATTCGGTGTCGTCGTCCTTGTGAGCCGCGAAGTCGGCCTGCATTCCCTGACGGATCGATGCGTGTTGCTTCGCCTGAAAGCTCATGGGCTCTCGAGCGAAACGCTCGTTGAGCATCCACAACGTATGCGCCAAGTCGCCAACTACTTCAAGTGTCGGGGCTGATTGGCATGCCGAGCTGCCGGGCGAGCCGAGATCCCGCTTCACCGCCGCATGCGAAGGCGATCGACGCTAACGCGTCCGTTAATCGATCGGTGTTTCGTGCGTACGCGCGCGTGACATCAGGCAGACG
>JAJDDP010000206.1 GCA_029260235.1 Phycisphaerae bacterium
CCTTTCTGATCATGCTCCCTGTCACCCTGGTTGTTCCGGTACTGAAGGAGTTGGTTGCGGATCGATTCGCGGCTTCTTCGTTTTGGACGCATAGCTTCATGTCCATCAATTTGATTGGGGCGATTGCTGCCGCCCCGGTTATCGCAGTCCTGTCGGATCGAACCATCGCCCGCAGTAGATTGGTTATCGTGGCGCTCCTGTTGGAGTCTCTTTTCTTCTGGCTGATGTCCTTGGCGCCATCCTTGGGCTTAATGTTGGCCGCCCGGGCCTGCGAAGGCGCGGTGCATATGTTGGCGCTGTCCTGCTTGATGGCCATGGCTGGCGACTTCGCTCCACCAGATCAACGTGGCCGCACCATGGGCGCATTGGGTGCCTGCATGATGTTCGGCACCGCGGGGGGATCGGGAATCGGCGGTTTGCTCTGGCGAAGCTGGCCCGACCACATGTTGCAGATCGCTGCGATGATCACCATCGGCGCTGCCCTGTTTGTAGCTCTTATGGTCTCGAACCCGAGGCGCCAGGCGGTACGCAACCGCCTAGTGGATGCCTTGGCTCTCTTGAAGACCAAGAGGGCACTCTCTATCCCTTATGCCTACACGTTTATTGATCGATTCTGCATTGGCGTGGTCATCAGCAGCTTCATCCTCTATCTCGGTTCGGTCCACCACATGGATCCCGAGGCTCGAAGTCGCCTCTTGGCTATGTTCCTGGTTCCGTTCGCCGTCTTGGTTTATCCGGCAGGCCGATTGGTTGATCGTATCGGGAGCACGATTCCGCTGGTGGCTGGGAGCATTGGCTTTGGTTTGGTATTCGCCTCCTATGGATTCTTTTCGCCAAACGCCCTCCCAGTCGTGATGCTAATTTCGGGCCTGCTCAGTGCTTTGATGTTCGCACCGACACTCTCGCTTTGCTTGGAGATAAGCCCTTCAAAACAACGGGGCGCTGCTTTTGCAGGCTTTAATGTGGCAGGATCATTGGGTTTTGTTTGCGGTCCGCTAGTCGGCGGCGCCGTCTGTCATCTGCTTGAGTCGTC
This sequence comes from Phycisphaerae bacterium, assembly GCA_029260235.1. Classification (GTDB taxonomy): domain Bacteria; phylum Planctomycetota; class Phycisphaerae; order UBA1845; family UBA1845; genus OFTM209. The sequence continues at coordinate 1,034 of JAJDDP010000206.1, forward strand.
GTTGGGGGTTGAAGGCGCGTACAAGGCCGCCTTCATCGTGGCCGGTCTGGCAGAAGTATCCTGCGCCGTGCTAACGGCTCCCTACTTGATTGCATGGGGCAAACGGGAATGCTTCAAAAGTCCGGCGGCAAGCCTTTCCGCCTGAGGTAGCTGCCCGCGCCGCCAATCGCCTGAGTGGGTCTATCGGATGCAATTCGCACTACACCAAGCGCTCCACACAGCAACCCAGCGCTTCGAGTGCTTGGGCACCGTCGGGATCGATAGGCTCCAAATCATCGAGCCAAAGGGCTTCATCGTCCCTCTTGAAGATTAGGAACCGCCCCGCCAGCGCTGGATCTTTGGTCCGGTGGCAGCGCAAGTAAATGTGCCGCTCATCGACTGCGACGATCTCAATCTTCCCGTGCTCATGGGACATGCAGAACCTAGCCCGCCGCGCCAAACCGGACCCTCGGCGGATAGCTTCGCTGAACAGCTCCCACCCGCGGACAATGGGTACGGTGTAGGGGTCGTTGCCGGCCGTGGGTCTGCCCTGAAAGAGGTAGTAGGGCGGACAACCGATGTAGGACAGCTTGCTGTACATTTCAGCCAGCACGTCGGCCTCATCATTGACGCCGCGAATGAGTGGGCATTGATTGACGCAGATGACGCCGTTGCGAATGAAACAAGCGATCCCTGTCACGGCCTCTTCGGTGAGTTCCCGTGGATGGTCGAAGTGGGCCATCAAGTAAATGCGCTTCTCGGGCGTGGAGTGGCGACGAAGCAAGTCTTGCAGCTTCTGGTCATTGACCAGCCGCCACGGGTCGAAGGCAGGCATCTTGGATCCCAATCTGATGATTTCGACGTGGGGGATGTCTCGCAGAGCCTCAACGATCTCAGTCAAGCGCCGCGTGCTCATCAACAACGGATCTCCGCCGGTCAACAAGACGTTACGGACTTCCGGGTGCGAGGCGATGTAGGCTATGCCCGCAGTGACATCATTTGTCACTTCGTCGTTCTCCTCCATGAACAGACGCTTGCGGAAACAGTATCGGCAGTAAGCGCCGCAAACTTCGTTGCAGAGCAGCAGCACGGTGTCGTCGTACTTGTGCTGCACGCCATGGGCAACGGTGACAGCCTCTTCGTTGCTGGCATCCAACTCACCAAAGTCGTTCAGCTCTTCAGCCCGAGGAATGATCAACTGCTTGATCGGATCGTTGGGGTCTTCCCAATCGATGAGGCCCAGGTAGTAGTCGTTTGCTCTAAAGACGTATTTCTCAGCGACACGCTTGAGTTGGGCCAATTCTGCCGGCGGGATGTTCGGAATCTGGTCAAGATGACGAACGTACCTCACCCTATGGGGCCGTCCCGTGGTTTCATCCAACTGAGGTAGGGCTGCTCTGATCAAAGCCACGCCTCCATCCAACCGACGGCAATGCCGCATGATCGATCCATGATACAAGTTCAAAAAAACGGGTACAACAGCGCAGTCGCTGGGAAGCCGCCGTAGACTCCCAGACAGCCCGAAGACTCCATTGCATAAGCCTAGCATGGATGACTGCATCTGGCAAAGGTGACCCGTAGTTGTGCCCTTTGCATGGAATAATCAAGCAAATAGGGGGTATAGCCAGTCCGCTCGTCTAGAAGTATGCCTGCAGCAGGACAGCTTGAATCTTGGGTGATGCCGCGATTCTTGCGATGTGTGCTGTCTAGCGCGGCGCCCAAGACAGCTGCTCCCCCTCCTTTCTTGGATGGTTTTGTGTCATCAACACTTTCATGCATCACGCCCGAGTCTTGTGTGATCCTGCGTTAGATAGTCCTTGATCGAATCAGGCGCAGGGCGAGCCACGCGATTGAATTGTAGCTGGCGGTGGCTGCATGCGGTATTGAAGCAAGCCCCTTTTCCCTCGCAGAATCTGCAGAGACTTCAGGCTCAGTAGTCTTCAGGTAGCAAGATGTCGATCAAGGACCGATTGCACGAGGCCGTCCGCGTCGTGTTGCCTTGCTTCGGCCGTTGGTTGTTGCCCTGACCGACGAATGGCTACTGAAGTGGACGGACCCATGCTCGCCAGTTTCAGATCAGTTAAGATGTCGTTGGCGTGCTCACCGAGCAGCGCGATGAAATTGTTGAAGGTCCAGGGGCTGGTAAACGTCGCCCATTGAATCTTCTTGGCTTTGAGATCGTCGACGGTTTCTTGGGCGATTGTGTCAGTGCTTCTTGTGTAGTAGGCGACCAGGTTGTCGCAGACGGCGCCCAAACCCTCGAGCATCTTGGGCAGGAGCTCGTTCGCCAAGTCGGATCGGAGTAGCAGGCAACGTTTGCCCTGGAGGGTTTCTTCGCCCAAATGTTTGGCGAGTGATTCGGTGTGGGATTGGGCTGGCACGGCGTCGGCGCGGATGTGGGCCTCTCTGAGCCGTCGTTGAGTACCACAGCCGACGACGGCGATCTTCACGCCCGCGAGCTGACGGACGTCACGCAAATTGGACAGTAGCACGTCCACCGCGTTGGCACTGGTCAAGATGAGCCAATCGTACTCGCCGATAGCGGCTACTGCCTCGGTGAGGGCAGCGTTCTTGGGATCTGAACCCGCTACCCAGTCAATCTTGACAGTGGGAGCTTCCACCACCTCGGCCCCAAGGGACCGAAAAAGGCCGACCGTGCGGGAGGCTTGCTGCTTCGCGCGTGTGATCAAGACCCGCTGTCCGGATAGCGGGCGATGTTCAAACCATCGAAGCTGCTCGTCGGCGTTGGCTGCTTGACCAAAGAAGAGTAGGGCGGGTTTGGAGATCTTGGCTCCCGCTACTGTTGCAGCCATGCAGCTTAGATCACCCCGGACGACGCGCTGGCTGGGCCGGGTGGCGTTTTCGACCATGGCTACCGGCGTGGAACTCTTCAGCTTAGCATCAGTGAGAATCCGGCAGATTCCGTCCACGTTTTGCTCGCCCATGTAAACTGCCAGCGTGCCCGTATGAGCCATGGCAGCGAAGTCCGGATCAGCGATTCCTGCATCGCGCGTAGGTTTTCCGATGGCTAGGCTGACCGCGTCGATTGATCGGCGATCTGTCACCGGGATCCCGGCATACGAAGCGGCAGCCAATGCGGAGGTTGGTGCGGGTACCACTTCAAAGCCCATCCCCTTGGCAGCCAGTGCCAAGGCGTCTCGTTCACCTCGGTTGAAGACAATCGGATCGCCGCTCTTGAGTATGGCGACTCGCCGACCGGCCTGATAATGCGGGAGGATCAGGTCAGCCACCTCGTTCGATTTCATGCGAGGTCCGTCATTCACCCTACCCATGAAGACTTGCTCAGCCTCAGGTTTGATCAAGGTCCAGATGTCCGGCGGGCAGTGTCCCATGTCGTAGAGGATCACGTCTGCTTCATGCAGTCGCAGTGCGCCCTTGACGGTGATCAGTCCCGGATCGCCAGGGCCTACGCCAAGAATGGCAACCGTTTTGGTCGGCCAGGGACCGATTCGGTCAAAAAAATCTCTCAAAGATGTTTCGTTCATGGCTTTGCACTGTCCGTTTCATCTCTTCGATGTCAGTTCTTGCGATACCTGCCCATAGGGTAAACCATGCCCTGTCGCTCGAACAGCGATCAGGCCGATTGGCAGAGCTTTGACAACCGAGCTAGAATCTCGCAGATGTCCGAGCCGGAAACCACATCCCCCTCAGTTGCCGTGGGTGGGACCGAAGAAAGCACTCTAAGTGTAGGCCGCATGTCTTTCGGCGATCATCTTGAGGAGCTGCGCATCCGTGCGATTCTCGCCCTGGTCGGCCTCTTCGTGGGGACGGCGCTCAGTTTGATCTTTGCCAGGCAGCTCCTCCGGATTATATTTCGGCCCTTGCTGGTTGTTCTGGATGCCAACGGGCTTCGGCCGGCTGTCACCTCGCTGGGGATTCAGGACGGGTTCATCAGCTACTTGAAGATGGGCATCTTGGCGGGCGTCATTTTGTCTATGCCCTGGATCGTGTATCAAATCTGGCTGTTCGTCGCGGCCGGCCTCTACAAGCATGAACAGAAATTCGTCAAACTGTTTGGACCGGTCTCAGCGGGGTTGTTTGCACTGGGCGTGGTGTTTCTCTATTTCGTCGTGCTGCCTATCGTCTTGAGTTTTTTCGTGCGGTTCAATCAGAGTTTGGGCGTGGCAGAGCTGGACCGGGGCAGCCTTACATCAGCTCTCGCGATGGATGAACCGGCGCCGACATCGCAGCCGGAGGGCAAGAGCGATGGCAGTGCCGAGCACGTGGTTCTCGGATCAACTCGAATTCCGGTGTTGGCGACGCCTCCTGAGAATCCAGCGATCGGTGCGGTATGGGTGGACGCTATTCAACACAAGTTGAGGATCAGCACGAATGCGGGCCTTCTGTCTGTGCACTTGGATGTAGGGCAGGGGCCCGGCATGGTGCGCAGCGAAGTTGCTTTGTCCTTGTACATCTCGATGGTGCTCACGCTGGCGCTCGCTTTTGGAATTTCGTTTGAGTTGCCGGTAGCTGTGGTGTTCCTTTCCATGATCGGTGTGGCCACAGCAGACCAGATGGGCAAGGCGCGACGATATATTGCATTTGGCATTTTTGTCTTGGCTGCGATGTTGACGCCGCCCGACGTGATAAGCCAGGTTATGCTGGCTGTGCCCATGGTCGCCCTATTCGAGGGTGGTTTGCTTGCCGCTCGAATGATCGAGCATAAGCACGAGGAGGCTAACTCGGATTGATCTAACGGGTCTCGACTTGTCCAATCAGCTCGCTAACCGAACTGATGCCATTGCAATCGAGATAGTCGCGCAATCCGCCTAGGATTTTCGCCGGCGCCTCGGGATCAACGAACAAGGTGGTCCCAACCGCAAGTGCTGTGGCTCCTGCCAAGTGGAATTCAACGGCGTCCCGCCAAGTCGCGATTCCACCCATGCCGATAATGGGTACCTTCGCCTCGCGAGCGACTCTATTGTAGACCTTCCAGACCATCGCCAAAGCAACAGGCTTGATTGCTGGGCCCGACAGGCCGCCGCAGGTATTAGCCAGGATCGCCCTCCGGCTATCGGCGTTGATGGCCATCCCTTGAAGCGTGTTGATCATCGACAGGCAATCCGCTCCGCTTTCAATGGCAGCCCGGGCGGTGGTGACGATGTCAGTGACGTTGGGCGATAGCTTGACGATCAGCAGGCTGTTAGATACTTCGCGGCGAACGGTCGCCACTAGTTCACCTAAGCGAACTGGATCGGTACCGAATTCTAAGCCGTCTGATACGTTCGGGCAGGAAACGTTCAGTTCCAATCCGTTGACGCAGTCAATCGAATCGAGCCTGCAACAGACGGTCACATATTCATCAATGCTGTGTCCCGCGACGTTGACGATCACGGGGATGTTGAGTTCTTCGAAGAACGGAGTTTTCTCAGCCACGAATCGTTCCAGCCCCACGTTGGCTAAACCAATCGCATTTAGCATTCCGCCGCTGGTTTCGACCGTTCGCGGAGGCGGGTTGCCCTTGCGGGGTTCGACGGTGACCGACTTGGTCACGAACGCGCCCAGGTTCTTGCGGAGGTCGATGAACGACGTCAACTCAGGACCATAGCCGCTGGTGCCCGAGGCGGTCATCAGCGGGTTGGCGAGGCGGAGCGATCCGAGTCTTACGGAAAGGTCAATCGATTCTATATTCTGTGTTACCATAGCCAAGAGAATTGTAGCGATGGGCTGCCAAGTCAAGGGAAGTAGGCCGAGTCATCGACTTGATGCACCAGGCGAGGGACCCGCTGCGGAGGCTTGCTTCTGGGCCGACGCTTTCTTCTGGGGTTCCATGCCAACGGCTGCTTCCACTTTTTCCGCGATGAGGGCCAATTCGCCCATGCAGCGCTTGTATAGGGTGCCCATTTTATCCAGGCAGTCGATCACAACGTCACGCAAGAGTGACACGTCTTGTCGGCTGGGCATGTGTGGGATGGCGTAGCGCGCCACGGTAATGGTGCCATCGGCGTGCTCAAATGGGTATGTGTGTTCCTGGAGCATGCGGCGCAATTCGAGCACCATTTCGTTCCGTTCATCAATCCCTCTTATGAGGCCTCGGAGCAGAGACTCATCCTCCACGTCCATGGAGTAGAGATATGTGAGTACACGCAATTCGGGCATCCCGTTCCGCAGTTGGGTTAGCTCGCTGCCGACGGCGTGGATAAGAGACAGCGTACTCAAGAGGGACCGACTGCGCTTCAAAAGGGTCTCGGCGGGGGTGATACGCCGGGCAACCTGTTCGATGCTCAGCAGCGCCAGCGCACATTCGAGTCTCAGCCGGAATACATCCTCCATCTTGCGGATGTCAGTGGTCGTCGACTGCTTGGTCTTCTGGGCCTGCCCTAGCACCTTGCGGGCGCCCTTTTCAGTCGGTTCAGGGACGCGGAGCTCTTCTTTATCGAACTTAATGCCGTGCTTGGCGAGTAACTGAGCCGTCTGGGCATTCATGGCTAGGTCTTCCGCGTCGATCAACCGTTCGTAGGACTTTTGCATGATTGGTGCCGATTTTGAAAGAGCCTCGCGGGCGTTTCGCAAATTTCTCAGCCTCTCCTTAGGTGGCATCTTGCCGTCATGCGAATAGGGATCCACCTCAAGAGGTCGGAGCAGGGTCAGGCACTCGTAAAAATACCTAGCAGCGGCAGCCTCGACACGGGCGATGGATTGACGGCGCTTCTTCAGTGCGTCAGTGGAGATCAGCTGATCCCGGCGAAAGTTCGCCCCAAGGGCACCTTGATAAAAAGTTAGGGTGATACCCTTGCAAGCCCTCTCAAAGTTGGTGAACAAGGCTAGTGCAGGCCCCTTGTCATGAAACACGCCTGCGGCATTCTCCTTGCGCAAATGTTTCTTTCTGGCTTGATTACTGGGATGGGTGCTAAACATCCCCGTTTTTTCTTTCTCAGCCTCCTCGCGAACAGCGTGGCGCAGATTATCAGGCATTTCATCGATCTTGGCGGCGATTAGCCCGGGCAGATCATCTCCCAGTCGGTGGTCTTTCCAAGCCTCGGCCAAGTCGGCCATCACTATATGGTGGGCAGCGGTGAGGAGAACCATTCTATCAGATGTGTTCTCGAATTGTTCAGCGCCGACCAGTCGCGCTTCGTAGCGATCAGCGTCGTATTCCATTTGTCGTAGCATCGCGCAGCTCACGGCACGGGCGACATACATCAGAGCCCGGAGGAGGAGACGCGAAATCCAGACCAGCAACCGAGACACTAAGCAGATGAGCACAAACAAATTGTCTGCGTTTTCTTGCCAGTCTTCGAGCTTTTCGTCCCACGCATCGCGTTCGTAGGCTATGCGGGAAAACCAGCCGTTGATCGCGTGGATGATGAACGTCAGTCGCATGGAGACGGCCTGCGTGAAATGGCCAAACTCGTGGGCCAGTATGCCTGCAAATTGCCGCATGCTCAGCCCAGCGACCAGTGGCATGCCGATGGTCAGAACGAGATCGCGCCCCATTAGGCTGAGGAATCCGCGGCGGAAGCTCGCCGAGGCGTTCACATTGCAGTCGATGTCGATCCGGCTGGGCTTGACGGCGCCAACCGCTTCACAGACCGCATCGACGAACGCGAACAGGCGCGGTTCGTTTCCTCGGATCAATGATACGCGGCGGTCTGCCCTCGCGCGCCGCGCGAGAATTGGCTTGATCATGAACAACAACAGAATCGGACCGGCCACCAGGGGTAGGATATAGATAATAAGCTTCCCCCAGGCAGCATTGGGGGTCTCAAGAATAGTGGTAACTCTTCAGCCATGTGCAGCGTCTCTCCCGCAGCATGTTAAGATAGGTAGATTTGCGCCCTGGATTATGCTCTGGTATACCATGCCGTATGCAGCAGGGCACGGTGCCAGCGC
>JAJDDP010000207.1 GCA_029260235.1 Phycisphaerae bacterium
CTTCATAGCCAGGATGCGGCGAATAGCGTTTTCCAATTCGCGAACATTGCCGGTCATTGTGCATTGGGCTAGAAACTCAAAAACGCGCCGGTCGATTCTCTCAATGTGATGACCATAGGCCCGGGCGTATTTGTTCACAAAGTAGGGGACCAAGGCTTCGATGTCTTCGGGACGTTCGCGGAGAGGCGGGATCTCCAAGGAGAGCACATTGAGGCGTTGGTACAAATCGAGCCTGAACTTGCCTTCATTGATCAAGTCGGGCAACGTACGGTTGGTAGCTGCCAGAATGCGAACATCGACGGGTACTTCCACATCCGAACCCACCGGCAAGATCATCCCGTCCTGCAAAGCGCGGAGCAGCTTGGGCTGAATTAAGGGGTCTAATTCTCCGATCTCGTCAAGGAACAGCGTGCCGCCCTCCGCGGCTTTGAAGTATCCAGCGCGAGACTGTGAGGCGCCGGTGAACGCACCGCGAATATGCCCAAACAAACTACTTTCTGCAAGCGTGCCAGTGATGGCAGCACAGTTGACGGTGAAGAACGGGCGACTGCTGCGCTTGGGGTCCAAGCGGTGTACCATCTCTGCCAGGAGCTGCTTGCCTGTCCCGGATTCACCATGGATAAGGACTGGCGCGTCCGAGACCTGTGCAGCCCGGGCGGCCCTGGCGATCACCTCTGCCATTCGTCGACTTTGACTGACCATACGGACAGCATCAGTCTCGGTAGTATCTTCAAGGTGTTCTTGGGAACTATCGACGAGCCGCTCGTACCTTTGGGCTGCGTCTTCAAGGCGGCGGCGGACCAGTTCGACATCGATCTGCCCGTCGCTCATTTCAACGAAGCCGCTAACACCAGCTTCGATAGCGCGGCAACACTCATTGATGTCGACTGAGGCTGGGAGGAGAAGGACGATCTGCGAGAAACCCGAATTGCGGTGAACAGCCGCCACCGCATCAAGCACTCCGGGGGCAAGGCCCGAAAACCGATCCGACATGCCGTCCACCAGGATGACAGGATACACCGACTCGGTGCCCGCAATCCGCGGTGCATCCGCCAAGCTGCACAAGCTCATTTCATGCACGCCCGGCAGCGGACCTACCGTTGCCAGCCTAGATGCTGAGCCAGCGCTAGAATGTACCCGAAGCACCCGTAAGGTGCTCACTTGAGGTGGCTCCACGCCTCTCTCTCCCTGCGCGCTCACCGAGACCTGCCGCCTTTTGGGCGACTTCTCGACGAGTTCGCGTTGTACGGCCTCTCTCCTGGTACTACGGTCGCATAGTACCACGCCCAGCCTCTCGAAATCAAGCCGTGAAATGTAAAATCGGGGAGGATGGCGAGTTAGGATCGTTTCTGACCGTGTGAGATTTGAATCGTTCTCAGGATCTATCAATCTTAAGTGCCTGCGCAGTAGTAGGTTGTGCAGGACAGGCCAGGGTCGGCAATTTTTCCCTTGCCCGAGCTTGGCGCTTCCTCGTCTTCCGATCAGCGGCGCGCCAAAAGAGTGTCTTCGGGCTTTGGAGAGACTCCTGGGGGAAACTCTGCGACCGCAAAATGCTGGGTAGGATGCCGCCGGAATATCCGTGCCGACCCAATCTCATGGCCTTCCCTCATCATGACCAGGGGCTGACGCAGATAGACGGGCAGCCCCAGGGTATCGAAGACCAAGAGGCGGTTGGCTGAATCGATGCTGACTACTTTCCCATACTCTGGCCCGAAATGGATCTGACCCAGGTGGTTCAAGGCTGAGGTGACGGTTGTTCGGTCGGCCCCTGTAGTCCTCGAAAGATGGAGTTCTAGCACCGCTTTCCCCAGGGGGTTGCCGAACCAAGCTAAGCCAACAGAGGCGATCAGTGCCAATCGCGCGTCGTCGATGGTCAGGGCTTCGAGCAAGGTGGGCTCGCCGATTTCAAGGGAAAGCTCAGCTGCCACTGTGGCAAGGCGATGTCGTTCACTTCCATGGGCTTCGTGAATCGCTCGGGATAGAGCCTCATGGGTGAGCAGCGGCTTGGCTGAGGCATAAGATGGAAGATAACGGTAGTAGGTCTCTAAGGTGAGGACGCCCATCGCCGTCGAATAAACGCGGCTGCCGGTGCGCCCCCATTTACCCCAGCCAGGCCCCAAGGCTGGCCAACTGCCGTAGGTGTGACGGTTGCCTCCGCCGCCTCGACTAGAACGATCCTGCAAGGGTAGGAGATTGTCCAGGAGGGCCGCGTTCCATCGAGGCCAATCACTGCCGCCGCGAAGGAACATCGCCATTGTCCCATGATACCAATAGTAATAGCCATGTAGCCCGCTGGGATCTCCGCCGCGCAGCCTGTCGAAATCTGGTAAGTCGGTCATCAATCTCCCGGCTTGGTCCGAGATCGAGCGGGCATCTGATCGATAGCCGAGCAATTGCCGGGAGAGCATGCCAACTGCTGTCATGGCGGGGCCGTAGCGCATTGCCGGCTGGCGGGCCACTCCGTTCTTCACACCTGTGCCTCGGTCAGCATAGAAGACACGCCCAGATAGATCAGTAGCTGCGGAGAAATGGCTAAGGATGTCCAAGGAAGTGCGCCCGGGTATGGCGATGCCCGCAGTCTCGCCCGACTTAAGGGCCATCAGCGCCCAACCTGTTATGGACGTATCGTTTCTGCCGGTGCTCAGATCGGCACGATAATCCCAACCACCGCCCGCCTGCTGGGCACGGACCAGGAAATCGATAGCCCCGCGCAACGGAGCGCGCAAATCGGCGTCGCGTGTCAGGATGTAGCACTCCGAAACTGCCAGCGTCGCTATGGCGTGGTTGTACATTTCCAGGCGGTCAGGTCGGCCGAGACTACCGTTGGGTAATTGACCGGCTAGGATGAAAGTGATCGCTCGCGCCACCGTGTCGCGGAACGGCCCCTGGACGTGGCTGTTGCCTGCGCCAAGAAATGCGAGCGTTACCAGGCCGGTCAAGCCTGGCCTGGCATCAAGCTCGATCCACTCGACGGCAACCCCGCCGCAGAGATCGCGGTCCGGGCAGTGGCGGGTGAAACCTTGCCGGTCCCAGGCGCCGTTTTGATCCTGATGGGTCGCCAACCATGCCAACCCCGATCCAACCGCGGACTCGGTATCGGCTGAGCCGCCGAAGCGCCCCAGGGCTGACCCCCGAGAAGTCCCATGCCGATTGCCCAAGGACGAGCTTAGCCCAGGCATCGAACCTCCGCCGGGCGAAGGTGACGGCGGAGCTGATTGTGTCGGAAAATCACCCAGTCCATCAGCCGACATTTTGGGGACCGGTGTCGATGCACTCGTGGCACCCCCCGAAGTCTCAATAGGATCAACCGGCACGTCCGAAGGATCAGGCACCGCCAAGTCTTCGGTCGGAGCAGATTCACCCTCTGCCAGCGTCTCTTCGAGGTAAGGGTTTGCCGAATCGACCAGGGCGACCGCTTCGATCAAGGGGGGTCGGTCATCCTCAGAGGAGGCAGCCATGACGGCCAATAAGACTAGCAAATGCAGCAGCACAGCCACCATCACCCAAGGCGCAACCGCAGTCCAACGATTCAACCGAGGCCTGGATTGGTCGGGAGGCAGCATCGCTTTTGATTGTAGCCCAACTCAACTGCCTTGAGGAATCGGTTCCCGGACGGAATCCGACCCGGGCATCGTGGAGGTGGGGCGCCGCCCGATAATCGACCGTTCTCCTTCTCCGACTCCTTGCGCCTGTTGAACTGATCAGTATGTACGCCGCCAGGTTCCTTCAGCCGGCAGTAGTAGCTTGGCTTCACGATGCCAAACTGTCGACGTGCTTGCAGCATCTTTGTGCCCTTGGCGAGCAGGGCCTCTGCATCCCGCAGCTTTGGGATGGTCTGTTCCAACGTGTGACGAGTCTTGGCCAGGCTCCTAATATTTGGCCTGGATTCGTTCTCGGGGAACAAGTCAACCCGCCAAGAAAAATATCCAGTAGGGTACGACGAATTCCAAGGACGAGGGTGTTCTATGTTGAAGATATCAAACCTGACAAAGACCTACAGCAACGGTGTCAAAGCACTTGACGATGTGTCGCTGGAAATCGGGCTTGGCATGTTCGGGCTTTTGGGTCCAAATGGTGCGGGCAAATCCACATTGATGCGCACGATTGCAACGTTGCAAGATGCTGACCATGGTGACATAACATTTGGCGGCCTCAATGTTTGCGAGTCACCCACGGCGCTTCGCAGGCAGCTAGGCTACCTGCCTCAGGAGTTCGGGCTTTATCCTAGAATTTCTGCCTATGACTTGCTGAATCATCTGGCTGTCCTCAAAGGTATCAGCCACAAGGCCCAGCGAAAAGAGCAAGTCGCGGCGCTGCTGGAGCAAACGAATCTCTACGACGTTCGCAAACGTGCGGTCAGCGGTTTCTCGGGTGGGATGAAGCAACGATTCGGCATAGCTCAGGCGCTGCTTGGTGATCCCAAACTGGTCATCGTCGACGAGCCTACCGCAGGCCTGGACCCTGAAGAGAGGAACAGATTTCATAACATGCTGAGCGAGATCGGCGAAAACATCGTGGTCGTTCTGTCGACCCACATCGTGGAGGATGTTCGCGATCTCTGTACCAAGATGGCCATCCTTGGCGATGGGCGCATCCTTCTCAAAGGCCATCCTCAAGAACTTGTGAAGCGATTAGAAGGTTGCGTCTGGTCCAAGACGATGCCAAAAGAACGCATTCCCCACTATCGCGATCAGCACACAGTGCTGTCCACGCAGCTTCTAGCCGGAAAAGTGCAAGTTCGCTTGCTGGCGACCGATTGTCCCGAAGATGGTTTCAATCTTGAAGCGCCCAGTTTGGAAGATGTCTACTTTGAAGCGCTCTCAAGGCTAGAGGCGGCGAAGGTCGCCCTCTGAAATCACTCTCTTTAGGGCAGGCGATTTGATCAATCAGCTCCTCCAATTTGAATGGCGCTACCATACGCGCCAGATTTCATTCGTCGTCGCGATCCTCGTGTTCGGTGCCATGGGCTTTGCGATCAACGGGCGGGTTGGTGGCATGGAGACAAGCGTAAATATTAATTCTCCCTACTCGATTGCTCATTCCCTCGGATTGCTGTCGCTGGGAGCGACGTTCATCCTGACCGTGTTTGGCAACAACGCAGTTCTGCGAGATTCAGCCTTCAAGATGTCGGAGCTTGTGTACGCCACACCAGTGCATAAATTCGACCTCCTCTTTGCGCGTTTCCTGGGCCTACTCATCGCGGCCTTCTTGGCTTTTTCGGCTGCACCGGTAGGCATGCTGGCAAACACGATGATACCAATGGCTGCGAAGCGTTCCATTGGTCCTATAGATGTCGGATCTTACTTCTGGGTCTTGCTGGTGCTGATTCTTCCGACGATGTTCTTCATCGCGTCGGTACTCTTCGCGGTAGCTACGCTTACCCGCAATGCTGTCGCCACCTACGCCGCCGGCATATCAATCTATGCAGGTTACTTCCTCTCGGCGACATTCGTAGGTTCTCCGATGATGGCCAACACGGTGCCCGCAAGCCCAGAAGTTCAAGCTTGGGCATCGCTGCTTGACCCATTTGGCTTGTCCGCATTCTTTGAGCAGGTCAAACACTGGACCGCGTCCGAGCGCAACACGCAAGCGATCCTCTTGTCGGGAGCGTTTCTTTGGAATCGGCTCCTCGTCATTGCCGGAGCTTCGTGCATCCTGACCGGCGTGTGTCTGCGGTTCAGACCCAAGGTGGTGAGCGATTCAAGCAGTCGAAGGAACAAGAAGGACCGAGATGTTGGCAAAACGAACGAACGCCGCTATGTGCCCGTAACTCCCATAGGCCAAGCGGCGCCGGTGTGGAATGCCTACCTGCACTTGACCCGCCTGGAGATACGCAGTCTCTTCAAGAGCCTCCCTTTCGTGGCCATCTTGGTGATATGGGCGTTCGTGGTTGGGGGCGAAATGCTGGCCATCTCTTACCACACACCATTTAGTAGCCCAGTCTTCCCGACGACAGCCGCGCTTCTCGGGCGCATTCAATTTGATGTGCTTCCCATCTGGGGAATACTTGTGCTCGTCTTCTACAGCGGTGAGTTGGTCTGGCGCGAAAGATCATTGCATGTCCATCCTATCGTGGATAGCTACCCAACGGGGACCATCGCGTTTTTCTCAGCCAAGCTCTCGGCGTTGGTTTTGATTCCTACGATCATGATTGCCGTGTGCATTACAGTAGGCCTGGGCGTGCAGCTGGCGTACGGTTATCACCAGTTCCAACCCCTGCTCTACCTGTCGCTCTTCTACTACGGCGGCGTTCCACTCTTGCTGGCGGCCGTCTTGGCGTTACTGTTTCAGACGCTTAGCCCGAACAAGTATCTGGGCATGTTTTTGTGTGGCTTGTTCTTATTGCTGGATTCTCCTCTGATGGCCGGAATTACGGGCATCGAGCATCCCATGCTACATTTTTCCAGGAGCCCGAGGCTGCGCTACTCGGACATGAGCGGTTATGGCCTTGGCGGTCACGCGTTTAACTGGTACATGCTGTACTGGGGGTCCTTCGCGTCATTGCTGAGCATTGCAAGTTACGGCTTCTGGCCAAGAGGTGAAGGACGAAGCTTCAGATCGCGTTCTCGGGCCGCCGTCGGGCAGGTCGGAAGGGCCGGCTTGCTGCTGGCAGCCCTTGCATTGCTAGTCCTGGTTGGCAGTGGGGGTTACATCTATTATCAAACGAACATCGCCAGCGACTACGCCTCACGAAGTGCCAGACTCGATTGGCAGGCTGAATACGAAACGCAGTTCAAGCGGTATCAGGGTATGGATCAGCCAACTGTCGTTGCGGTCAAGACGGAAATGGCGATCTTTCCAGAGGAGCGTCGGTATCGAGTCAAGGGTGAATACACACTCGCCAATAGGACCTCACGTCCAATTCAAAAACTGTTGATCTCACTTGCTACAGACGTGGTCCAACACGCGCTGACTGTGGACGGCGCAGACTTGGTTGAATACGAAGTGGAGTTTGGCCAATCCAGGTTCAAGTTTGAACAAGCGCTCTTGCCGGGACGCACCACCATACTGCGGTTCGATGTTGAGCAGCGACAATCTGGTTTCGCCAATGTGTCGGCGCTGAAGACTGTTCTTGGAAATGGCACCTTCCTCATGAACTTCACGGACATGCCGGTGATTGGCTATGTTCCAAATTACGAATTGAGAAACGGTAGAGAACGTAGGGATCGCGGTTTGCCGGCGCGTCCTGGAATGGAGCACCTTGAATTCGCAGTTGAAAAAACCGAGGGTGCTCGGCGGCACAGTTTCGATTGGGTTGCGTTTGAAACTCTATTGTCCACCACGGCAACCCAAACCGCCCTCGCCCCGGGCGCCCTGATGGAGGAGTGGCAAGAAGGGGGCCGGAACTACTTCAAGTATGTAGCCGCCTCTCCCCTCATGATCCATCAGATCTGTTACCTTTCTGCGCGCTACCACGTTCACCGTTCCGAGCACAATGGCACTTGCACAGCCATCTACTATCATCCGAAACACGGCGTCAATGTCCCGGTCATGGAACAAGCCCTCAAGGACTCGCTAGAATATTGTTCAAAACATTTCGGCGCGTACCCGAATCAGGAATTAAGGCTGGCAGAAGCACCCGCCTATACCAGCATGACGGGTTACACCGTGCCCTACACGATCTTCTTGGGCGAAACTGGTGCCTTCAACTACGATACGCACGGGGCGGATAGCCTCGTCGATCAAGTGTATCGAACGACGGTGCACGAGGTGGCACATCAGTGGTGGGGGCATCAAGTCTACCCTGCGGACATTTCCAAGTACGAAGGCGGAATGGCCTTGGTGGAAACACTGGCGCGATATTCGGAACTGATGATGCTGGAGAATGCATTCGGCAAGAGCGCTGTGCTGCGATGGGTGGATTATGAACGCGAACGCTACATGACAGGCCGAGCCGATGAACGGAATGAAGAAGTACCGCTCTACCGGGTCACATCACAGCAATACCTGATGTATTCCAAGGGCAGTGTCGTCATGTATGCCCTTAAGGAATTGCTGGGCGAAGAGGCAATAAACAGAGCTTTGCGGACGCTGCTTCAAGAGCATGCCCACCCAAAGGAACCAGCAACATCACTGGATTTGGTTGAGGCGCTCCACAAAGTCGCACCGGCAGATCAACGCCGCTGGATCGATGAGTGGTTCAAAGAGATCGTCCTTTATGATGTAGGCATGGGGTCGAGCAGTTGCAAAAGGCTGGCGGACGGCCGCTATCAAGTCGACATCTCCGTCAGAGCCAAGAAGCATCGGGCAGACGGTGTCGGCGAAGAGGTGCCCTTGGAGTTCAACCAGGACGTCGATATTGCAATCTTCGCAGCCGGGTCAGGCGACAAGTTTTCTGCAGGACCGCAGGGCAGGCTTCTACACTTGCAGCCGCATCATGCTTCCGGCCAGGAGGCGTTCTTCTCGATCACACTGGATAAGAAGCCCAGTCGGGTCGAGATTGATCCGTTCAACAAGATGATTGAAAGAAATCGAGCGGACAACTTTGTAGAGCTCAGCCAAGGGTAAGCGTAAGATTCGCCGTGTTACGCCCTTTTCCGGGCCGCTGGTCATGACGTTCAGCAGCTCCAGGTCAGGCGTGTCGCTTTCTCTGTGGCAGGAGTGTTCTACTGCAAATCACCTAGCCTTCCGTTGCAATCGAGAGATCATTGGCACGCGCTAACCACCTCTATCGTCGGAAGGTTGGCTGCCACGGGGTCGTCGGCGATCCACTCGCAACTTGTTCCGCTCCTGATCGCTCCTATTTCGAGCGTCATTCGAGTTGATACCTGCCCATCGCTATTGATGTTTCTGTCATTCGTGAAGCCAGAAGCGCTCACCGTCGCGCCATCGCAATTGATGCCGACACACCTTGCGGTCCAGACTTCTTCGGAGGAGCCGTTGTAGAAAGTCGAATGTATGCGCGCCAGCAGCGTGGCTTGGGGTGATCCCTGGAAGTCGTATTGGGCAAAGCTGCTCTGCCCGCAACTCCCGTTGTCCTGCGTAATCAGCTCTCCGTAATCGAGGGTGATCTTATCGGTTAGAGTGCACCATTGGAGTGAACCGACTTGGTCATTGGTTCCATCCTCTTGATTAGCATCACGGCAATTCTCTTCGTTCCAAAGTTTCTCGTTGATGTCTTGCGCGGCATTGGAAACGGCTTGATCCAAGTGTACCAAAAAGACAAACCCCCACCTCACTACTGAAGCCCGGAGCCCAGAGTTCTCACTGCTCTGTGTTTCGGCGATGCGCTCCGAAAAGTTGTATACAGCTATGCAATAGCTGAATGCCAGATCCCAAAGTGGCGCTTGGTCTTCGATACATTGCCTGAAAGGATGGCTGCCTAGCATGCCTCCAGTGCTCACTATTCCTTCGTGGGCTAAGATCGTATCGGCGGCCCAGCCATCCACCCGGTTTTGGACGCAATCCAAGACACCGGCTGGCGTGACCCGGGCTGCTAGGCCAATGTTGATTTTCGCGGCCACACCGTCAATGGCAATAGCGGTCCCGCTAGAGAGGAGGAGTCCGTCTTCGTAGACTTGATAGTCGAACGTGCCGTTGGAATGGCGTTCTGTTTCCAGCTTGGTTGATCCAAGAACCAGGCTCGTCGGCCAGCCGTCGCCGTCCACCAAGACGGTGCCCATCCCCTCGCCAGCGTCGAAGTCGTACCCGGTTACGACTATCTCAGCACCATCGCTACTGCCGCTTCCGTGAAGGATGAATGATCTGGTTCCATCATCCTCATCGATGGTCATGAGGATGCCGGGCGCATCGGGGAACGTCATCAAAGCGCCATCGTCGCCCCCGCTACCTGCGACGTTGCCACCTCCACCGCCGCCCCCTGCACCTGCCGAACACCCAGCGCTGAGCGTGATTGCCAAGAACATTGAAATCATGGGCTGACGCCGAAATGAAATGGACATTGTGCCGTGCTCCTGCTCAAGAAAGTCAGGCGCGAGGTAGCTATCGACATCTACAGCGACAAATCCGCTATGGCAGCACCAGGATGGTAACCCGCTGCGACTGTTATTGCAATGGAGACAACGGCAAAACTGACCCACGCCCCGATTGCAGTGCGTCTGCGCTCGTCGGGGCGTACCCGGGGGTCGATCGTGTACTGCGCCACGGCCTTGCCTGGTGCAGGGTACTACCAAGTGGTGCTGGGGCGCTGGCGCCCCTAACCCAGATCGAAGGCTATGATGTCCTGCCGGTCGCGAACGTATAACTCCGTGCCCGCCAGAATGGGGGCAGACCAGCAGCGGGAATATGATACCAGCCTCTCAGCGAGAATTCCCAAACTCTCTGGACTGACCTTGGTTGGCGCTAGGTTCCCGTCTTCATCCAGCCAGGAAATGTTGCCCCGGAACAAAGTCCACCCTCAAAGCACATTCGGTTTTGTCGGGTGAACGTTCACGGAACTCTCCAGCCGGATTGTGCCGCAACGACGAGGCCCGCGAATGGGTATTTCAGTGGCACAGACATTGCTTGCCGTATCTGCTCTGAGCCGCCGCGCGCAGTTTGGGGGCGGGCCATGCGCGGTGTGGCGGCCTGGGGTCGGAGCTGAATCGGTGAGGCGAAGCTCGGTCTATTGAACACTTGGCAGTTCACCCAGCTTAACAATGCGGAGTCGCCGCGAGTTCTCCCTGAAGGGCCTGGGCCTGCCTCGCTCAAATGAAGGGCCGAAAGATGGTCTTTCAGTTGGTGCTGGTTGTGGTTATAAGATTCTGGTTGATAACGGATGGAGATATCCGTTCGGCAGCGATTCAATGCAACAAGGATAACAAGATGGATCAAATGGCAGTCGATCTGCTGTCTCGTTCTGGCGAACGTCTCAGCGCGGTGACCGGCGACAAGCGCTCCAGGGCTCAGAGGTTGCTGCTTTGCAGTGTGGCTTGGGCTTGTCTATCCGCCGTGGCGCTGGGCGGTTTTTCTGAGGCATGGGCACAAGACGCATCCGTCAAGAAAGTTTTCTGCGCCGATTGCCATACCGAGGAATCTGCGCTGTTGGGCGAATCGATCCATCAGCAACTCGGCTGCCAAGAGTGTCATGGGGGCGAGAAGGAATACCAGCTAACCCCAGATGCCTTGGCTCAGTTCAGCTCGACCGATGGGAGCAGGCCACCCTTCGAACACGGAGCCGCTTTCTCAGGCAAGCCCGACCGGGCAGCGATCCCCAATCTCTGCGGCGATTGCCATGCGGATATCGAGCGTATGAATCCGTACGGGCTTCACACCGATCAATTGGCTCGCTACAAGACTAGCGGACACGGAAAAGCGCTATTTGCCAATCAAGATACAAAGGTCGCCGTTTGCGTCGATTGTCACGGCTTGCCGCACCATATTCTTCCGGCCAGCAATCCCAACAGCTTGACCCATCCTCTGCGTGTCCCCGACACTTGCGGCCACTGCCATGCCGACAAGGCCCTCATG
>JAJDDP010000208.1 GCA_029260235.1 Phycisphaerae bacterium
AGCCAGACCCACCCTGCAAATAGCCCACTTGGGATAGGGTGCTGAATCTTGCGCCAGCCCTGTGTCCATCATGTCTAAGCTGAAGGAATTGTCTGAGGTCATACTCATTTGCTACCAGCAACAACTAAGGGGGGAATTCAAGATGCCCGCCCGGTCCATGACGAACAACCGGATGTCCTATCGGAACACCCTTGGGCCATCATAAGCATGTTGTATCGTCGGGAGGGGCGAAAGTCATGCCCAGAAGCCCCAGCAAGGACAAAACGAGCTGGGTCGGGCGAGCTCGAGAGGCGATGGTTTCAAACCCGAGGTTAAGTCCATCCCGCAGCAGCAGTTACGCTCACGCATGGCTCCTTTCGGCGCGCACAACACGGCATGCCGGCGGTGCCATGGGGCGCCGCAGGCATGCCGCGGGGCGAATCCTGAATGACAAGCTCTACGCAAGACTAATCGTCAACGTCAAAAACCTGATTGGCCAAGTTACTTGAACTGATGTTGAAGACGCCGTTCAACGCCGTCGTCAGGCCCTTGGAGAACTGGGTCTTGACCGCGTCGGAGGTGCAACTGCCTACCGCAAACATCGACGCACCAGCCATCAAACCGATCACTGCCATCTTCGTCTTTCTGAATACTTCAAGCTTCATACCGAAACACTCCTTCTTGAGGTGCATGGAGGGTGATTAGAACTGGAACTTGTATTGCACGTAGAACAGATCCGGATCTTCACTCTTTCCTGAATTGATGATGAAATTGTCGTCCCAAAAATGTGAGTAGCCAAGTAGAAGCGACTGGTGAACATTGATCTTCCAGACCACGGTCACATCGACTTCGTGCCCGACTTCAACGCCGGCACTGCCCGTCGGATCTCGACGTCCAGGCTTACCTCCCGCGTTGTACAGAGCGTCTTCGTCTGCATTAAGCCAAAACGCAAGGTAACCGATCGATGCCTTGACCTTCTTCTCAATAGGCCAAGCCGATAGCTGAACGTTGGCGGTGGTAATGTTCTGGCGACCGATCAGGTCCAGATAGCCCAAGTACGCGTGGCCCAGGGGGAATAGCTGGTTGAAGGTGCCGACCTTGCCGTCACGACTATCCTCATCGCCACTGGCCCAATCAAACCCGACGCCGATGCGGGGCTTCCAGGCTACGTTCTTGAAGGTGTAACCGCTGACTACGCTCCAACTCCACGCCTGAATCGTATCACCGGCCCAGCGGCCCCATTGCCCGGCGATTTCAGCCTCATAATCCCATGGGCCGGTCTTGCCCCAAAACCGCGAGCCTAGCGTGAAGCGAGACTCGTCGCCCACGTTGCCGTTGGGGTTGGCCCTGTTGTTGGTGTTGTCCGTGGCGAAAAAGAAGAGATCAATGCCATGATTGGGAATCCCATTGTAAGTAAAGTAGCCGCCATAAAAATCATGACGCTCGTCCCAATCGTCAAGCTGTTCTCGCTTGACCACCACGGGCTTGGCGTACCAGACGTCCATACTCCAATCCTTCTCAGTCCACATCAGCTTGACCGCATCGAATCGGCGGCGGACGAAGGCCCAGCCCAACGGCGAAACGAAACGCTGAGCGCCATACTGCAGCTCCTGACGTCCTACGCGCACGGTGAACGGGCTGTCGCCACCCAAGGGCTTCACATCAATGAACAATTGATGGACATCGTATCGATTCTCGTCGCCGCCACGGTCGGGCAACTCGCGATTATCATCCCAGGAAGATACGCCCTGAACAAATACGCGGAGCCAGTCCTGGTATTTGAAGTCAAAGTGCATAAACGCGCTGTACAAAATGAAGGCATCTTGAGTCCGAGAACTAGAATCAAAGCCCCTGTTGGTTTCGGACTCGAATCGAGAGCGCAGCTCACCACCGATACTCAAAGTCAGATCATCACCCAGGCGGATGAATTTGATGGGATCGAAGAAATCCTCCTTGTAAGAGCCGGGTTCGCCCTCGAGATAGCTAAAGTCATCCAGGTACCGGAGGTTAAAGTACTTCGGTCCCGGCAGCGGCTTGGTGTCTGTCTCCGTAGTAGTGACTTCTTTGGTGACCTGTTCCTGAGGTTGCTCCTGAGCTTGTTCCTCCGCGGGAGGTGCCGTTTGCTGTGCAGATACTTGGGAGTTCCAGATAGCACCCAAGATCAATAGGCACGAACACGATCTCTTAATAGGCATGATACTCCTCCGTGAGCCCCTGAGGACTTGGCATTGGGCGTCCCACCGAGCGATCCACACACAGCGAGCCCAACAAGACACAGCACGCCTCGGAGAGCCGCAGCCGCGGCGTCCCGATACAGCCTCCACCTCTTAGAGCAGTCCGATTTTGAAGGTCAGCCTTCGGTCAATGTGCGCCAACACCGTTTACCGGCAGGATACGTCTCGCGGTGCGCGCCAAGCACACACAGAATCACCGGCCAGAAGTTGCTGAACTATTGCGGACAACCATAGCTAATTATCCATTTATGTCAACGCGACTCTGCCCAGTGCAATCATGGCGAACCGGACATGCCGCCATTGGCCAGTCATGCAAGAAGACCGACAACGTCGCAACCCGCTCGACAAAAGGGAATGGCGACGCCAGAAAGTGCGGTCATCGGTATTGCTGATACTGCCCTACCCGGTTCACGTGAACCTGCCCAGGCCAGCTAGCTCAACCACGAGGCTCATCGTCAAAGTTCGACTCAACTCGCCACATTTTTGTCCGTACATCGGTACACTTTGGGAGATCAAAGCTAAACCTACCCTTGAACTTGGCCCGCAGCCCTGAAACAAGTCGCGCCAAATAGGACCATAATCAGGCGGATTCGGGCCGCGGCGCGGTCAGCCTGGCGACTGAGATAATCAACTAGGGTTGCTTGAGAATCTTCGTACGCCTCGAGTGGGAGTCTTGCCGGTACATGAATCAAGTCGAGCGCGTGGACCCACCCACATGACCAGGCGATCTACGCAGTGGCGCGCATGGTCTTTCTCTTCGTCGGACGGACGGCGGAATGAAAGTAGTGCCTCGGTATGCCGCGCACAAGATCGGTGGTTCGACTGACAGTACACAGGAACACTCGGTGCTCGGTCTTGGTACACGGACGGCCCTCGGCCTCTTTGGAGCATCAATCGACGCTGAGCTCCTGTGTTCCTGTGCCATGCTCGGACACTGCCCGGTTCGGCACGCTTATGCCGGGTCGCTGCGCTCGACAATGGGGCATGGTTTTTAGCGGCAGTAGCTGCATCACTTCTCATCGTATGCCGAAAAGTCCTGGTGTCGCACGCATCAAGAAGTCGGTGGTTCACACTTCGAATCGATGGGCTAGCGTGCATTACTACCAAAGTCTCTGTGTTCAAGAATTGGCGTTCTGACCACACTTAAGCGGGAGTCTATTCATGTCCAGGTTTCGCACCAACTTCGACCAAATCAAGACTGACGGGAGGATCTTCGCCGACCGACTAGGCAGCCTGGAGAGTGCAGTCGACAACCTCGGCGCCAACGTGTTCCTGGTCGATGCCGACGGCGAACTCGCCTACCTCAACCGGCAGGCTCAGCAAACCCTCGAAGGAATGGAAGAGGCGATCTCAAACTGCTGGGGATCCGCTGCGGACGAGCTTATCGGCTCGGACATGGCAGACTTCTATGGCGACCAGGCCGGCGCCATCCGCAAGAAGACCAAACGCCCCAATGCTGAGCCGTGCGAGTTCAAGATCGAACTCGGCGACTGCACCCTGTGTGCATGGATCAGCGGTATCTTCGATTCCGAGGGTGAGTTTATCGGCCAAGTCATCACCTGGGAAGATGTAACTGAACGGCGCGCGGCTGAGGCAGCACAAGCTGCTGCCGCTGCCACCGTCGCTGCCATAGACAAGGTCCAGGCGGTCATCGAATTCAACATGGACGGCACCATCATTACTGCGAACGACAACTTCCTTGCCGTGCTAGGCTACACGCTGGAGGAGATCGAGGGTAAGCATCACAGCATGTTTGTCGATGCGTCCTTTGCCGCAAGTGCCGAGTACAAGACATTTTGGGAATGCCTCAACCGGGGAGAGCACGAAGCGGCTGAATTCAAACGAATCGGCAAGGGAGGCAAGGAGGTCTGGATTCAGGCGTCGTACAACCCAATTCCGGATCTCAGCGGCAAGCCCTTCAAGGTCGTCAAGTACGCCACCGACATCACCGAGGTGCGCGCAGGCGCCGAGGCAGCATCGCGACTCACTAGCGCCATGAAAGGTTCGGCGACCGCTTCGATGCAGGTTGATCGCGACCTGATCATTACCGGGGCGAATCCGGCCACGATCAATCTAGTGAGGGCCAACCTTCCAGTGTTCCAAAAGGCATTCCCCAGCGTCGACTTCGACAACTTAATCGGCATGTGTATCGACATCTTTCACCAGAACCCAACTCATCAGCGGGGCATCCTCTGCGACCCCAGGAACCTTCCGTACCAGGCTGAGATCAGCGTGGGCGACTTGAAGTTCGCACTAAACATCTCAGCCATGACAGACCGGGCGGGGAATCATATCGGTGCAAGCCTCGAGTGGCAGGACGTCACCGAGAAGACCAGGTTTGAGGCGGTAGCGGCTAAGAACACCGCTATGGTCGAGAATGCACCCATCAACATCATCTTGGCTGACAAGGATCTGAACATAACCTTCGTGAATCCAGCCACGGTCAAGAACCTGCAACCGTTGGCCCATTTGCTGCCCATACCGATCGACAAGATCGTCGGCAGCAATGTGGACATCTTCCACAAGAACCCAGCCCATCAGCGGTCGATCCTGTCCAACCCGGCGAACCTACCCCATCAAGCCGTTATTGAACTCGGGGACCAGAAGCTGGAGCTGCTGGTGAGCGGGATATACGACCCTGACGGCGACTACATGGGCCCGATGGTCACCTGGACAAACATCACCGAGAAGCTCCACCTAGAAGCCAAGACCGAGCAGATGATGGAGCAGGCTCAGCAGGCAGAAGCAGAACTGCAGCGTAAGGTTGAATCGTTGCTCGAAACCGTCTCTGCAGCTTCGGACGGCGATCTCACCAAGCCTGTTCTCGTCAAGGGCGAGGACGCGATTGGGCGACTTGGCAGTGGCCTCGAGGTAATGATCATCAACCTCAAGGACCTGATCGGGAGCATGCTGCAGGCGGTTAGCCAGATTAACGAAGGAGCAGGCCAAGTCAGTACATCCAGTCAGCAGTTGGCCGAAGGGGCGAGCGAGCAGGCCTCCTCGCTTGAGGAAACATCGAGCTCCTTGGAAGAGATGGCTGCCATGACCCGCACAAACGCGGGCAACGCCAAGGAAGCAAATGAGCTGGCCGGCCAAGCACGGGAAGCGGCCAACGAGGGCGATCAGACCATGGGTGAACTAAACGCCGCAATGTCGGCCATCAATGATTCATCCGGGAAGATCAGCAAGATCATCAAGGTAATTGAGGAGATTGCTTTCCAGACGAATCTCCTGGCCCTGAACGCAGCAGTCGAAGCAGCC
Organism: Phycisphaerae bacterium; assembly: GCA_029260235.1. Classification (GTDB taxonomy): domain Bacteria; phylum Planctomycetota; class Phycisphaerae; order UBA1845; family UBA1845; genus OFTM209. The sequence continues at coordinate 5,475 of JAJDDP010000208.1, forward strand.
CGGGCGGGAGAGCACGGGAAGGGCTTCGCGGTGGTCGCCGATGAAGTTCGCAGTCTGGCACAGCGTGCTGCCCAGGCAGCCCGAGAAACCACCGACCTAATTGAGACCTCTGTCGGCAAGGCTCGCGAAGGAACGGAAGTCGCAAAGGGTGTCGGCACAGCCCTCACCGCAATTGTTGATCAAATCAACAAGGTTTCGACGCTTGTCGAGGGAATTTCCAAGGCATCGGACGAGCAGGCTCAGGGCGTAGATCAAATCAACTCTGCCGTTGGCCAGATGGACAAGGTTACCCAGCAGACGGCTTCGGGTGCTGAAGAATTATCAGCGGCAGCCGAAGAAATGACTGCCCAGGTTAGCTCGCTGCAGGATATGGTGGGCCGCTTCGATGTCGGTGAAGAGTCTGCCAGCACCCGGCAGAACAACGCGGCCAGACAAACTCAGAGAGCGCCGGTAGCCAAGCGATCCTCGGCAATTCATCCGCCAAACCCTCAAGCCGTCGCAGCAGGTAGCAACTACACGGATGAGAAATTCATGCCGCTAAATGAGGATGGTTTGGCAGAGTTCTAGCAGCCAGCGATCCGAGCGGCCAAGGCCTGAGTCAAGCACTCGGCGGTTTGGTTCCGGCGCACACACTTCTGGGCATGCAAGAGCCATCTTCGATCTTCATTCGAGGGTGGCTCTTTCTATTGCCACTTGCAGTGCCTCGCCAGGGCAAAACGTGAATCAAGGCGACGGGCTGGGGCATGTCCACAGCACGAGATTCGCTATCCCGTGGCCCGAACGGTCTTGCTCTTGGTCGGATGAATCGGGAACAGCGAATCCTGTCCTGGTGTATTGTAAAGATATCGGTGTTTGTACTGCTCGTAGCGCCCTTTGCGTTTTTCCGTCTCTTCAGCCTCAATCTGCTGGAGAAAATGCGTCGGCAGAAGATTCAGTTCCAATTTGCCCAGCCGACCTGAGTCCCGCTTTGAAGCGTACTCGATGTTGCCCTCGCGGAGCTGGCGGTCCATCTCGGTGACAAACTCTGACGGATTGCAGTTGGCCTCTATGGCATCACACTCCACATGGAGTCGGTAGAACGGCGGCGTCGCCCACTGAGGCGCCACCACGAAGCGTCGGGCAGCGATACCGGCACCTCTGCAGGCCCGGCCGAACGCGAGGACAACGTGTTGCTCTGTCAGCTTTTCTCCGGTCAGTGAACTAACGTGCTGGCCCTTATGCAAAAACTCGATTACAGGAGCCTGTCCATGGAAATCCACTACGCGGACCCGATCCCCGATGTCGTAACGGTAGAAGCCCGCCGACGTCGTCAAGAGAATCGAGTACTGCTGGCCAACCTCAACTTCGTGGGACCGCAATGGGATTCGGTCAGTTGCAGCCTCAGCGGGCAGGAACTCGAAGAAGTGGCTGGCGCTATCAATGATTCCGGCAGAGCTGCCATCTTCCAGAGGAATCGACATCCGCCCTTCACTGGCTAGCAATCCCGGATCACGAATGGGCGTATCGCCGAAGTATTCAGGGAAGTCCTGCAAGTACAGTCCCAAAGTTCCGCCCGTCCAGTTGGAAATGAACCCCAGATTCCACACATCCTTTGGAAGCAGCCGCCCTGTGCGGCTGATGACCTGCGCTAGGAAGGCGGCTCGCTTTGAGTCTGGCTTTAGCCGTGGCAACAACTGTTCGCGGATTGCAGCTGGCACGTCGCCAGGCGGCGTCAGTGTGCCATCCCTGACGTCGCGCACAATGCGTTCAGCGTGCTCATCGCCCATGCGGGCCACTCGCAGCATGGTGGCTGGATTCGCACTGACCATGAAACCGACATCTCTAGCAAGACCCAGCCGGGCGATCGTGTAGTACCTGGCATCGGCGTCGGCGATGTAGCCAACACACGCGGGCGTTACATAGAATCGTCGAACAATCCGCTTCTGGGTAGCAGCCATCAACCCGCTGATCGCCCCACAAGGCACGCCCGAAGGAGCCAAGTGCTCATCCATAGGGCTTGTGACCTGGAGGATGGGTTTCAGGAATGCATTGGGGTGATCCAGGATGGCTTTCACGCCAAACGCGTTCCAGCCTCGCCGATACTCGGCTAAGAAGGCACCCGTCACCGGCACATATTTCGGTTCGTCAGTCGTGCCACTGGTCATCGCAAACATGTGGACTCGTTGCTTATTGCCGAACATAGCCCCGACTTCGCCCTTCATGACCCGCTCGACATAGGGGGCGAGACCCTCGTATGTAGTCACTGGGATCCGCTCAGTAAAATCCTCGTAGGATTGAATCTGTGCGAAACCAAAATCGCGCCCAAAGTCGCTATCTTGGTTGCGGCGGATCTTTTCCAGCAAGACTCGATTCTGCACGGCTATGGAGTCTTCCGCTTGGCGCAGAGTCCGCCCCAACACGCCGCGTGCGTGTGCCCGGGCAAGCGTTCCTAAGAATCGATCGGCGATGGACTTCTTGGTCATTGAGCCGCTATCAGGTTCGTGCAGCCTCATAAGGCGGCTGCAAGGTCTTGATGAAAGGGATCCGTCCAATCAGGCGGGGCGGTATCCCCGCCGCCCAATATGGTGCAGCAGTCTACCGTGCGCCAACAACAGACGCCAGAAGCCTCGCCTAAGAATGGCCGAGGCGACTTCAGTAGCGATTCTTAAGGCCGCCGCCGCGCAACGCGCGCACCTTCACAAGCGCCGGGCCTTGCGGTGATGATGGCCTGGCTAGATCGAATGACCGCGGCGAACAAGGACTGCCCCGGCTGCAACAAGCAAGAGCATCATCGAAACGAACCCCCAAGATGATAGCACAGGGACTGCTCCAGGTTCCTGTGGCGCGACGGCCAGCGCCCGGTAATCCCCGGAAAGCGAGGTCACCGGCCCGATCACCGATCCATCGCCAGGATCCAATTGGGCCAAGGAGTCCAAACCAACGGCGTATAGTGAACCGCTCGGCGTGAAAGACAGAGACTGGGCCACCTTGACTCCGATCCCTGGAAAATCACCGATCACATGCGTCTCGGCATCATCCAGGTCCAAAGTGAAGAGGACATATCCGGTCAAGCCGGAGGGAGAAATGCCGTGAAGTACTTGTCCGAGCGAAAAGTCCAGGCCCTGAACGCTGATCGAGCCGGGGATGACCAGGCCGATGGTAGTAACCATGCCGTCGGAGAGGTTCAAGGTATGAAGAGTAGTGCTTATCCCAGCCCCCGTGACGTAGTACATCAACCCAGAAGACGCAAAGGCCATACACCGAATGCCCGCGAGTTGGCTGTTGGCCAAGACCAATGCCCAGTCGCCCGTGGTGCCATCCAGCGTGTAGACGTTGCCATCAAAATCGGCCATGTAGATCGCACCCGAGGGCGCCTCGCCTATCGCGTTGATGCGATCAGGCAAGTCGAAGCGTGCCGGAGGCAGTTCGCCGCCTACCGGGTCGAGGTGTATGAACTTTCCGCCCCAATCGACGGCAACGAGTTGAACCTGATCCGCCGCAGCCGCCTGCCCAAATGTGGTCAAAGCAAGAAAGAATCCGGTCGCCAATACGCAAGCAAGTTTGCGGCCAAGCAGCGGTGCTTTCGATCTATCATGTGTTAGATTGTTCGTTTGATCTGGTGCCATTTTCCCACCTCCTGGCATTCCGTCGCCTTCCGCATTCCGAAAGCCATCAACGGCAGTACATCATATCGGATTACCATGTCCTTCCCAAACACTGAACCGCACAATAAGTCCGCTTTTACAGACTACAATCCCCTCAGTCTTGCCGAGAATAGCCCGAGCATGGGCCTTCACGCGGAGGGCTTCGTTGGAATTGGAACGGGACGAATCTGCAGAAGGCTGCGGGCTTGTTCTGTTGGAACGACATGTGAGTCTGCATCGAATTCAGCGAGCGCGTCAAGCGACAGCGCATCTCCGATGGAGAATGGGCCTACTCTTGTCCGAACGAGTCCCGTCAGGCAGCCGCCTGTGTTCAGCGCGGTACCCAGGTCTCGAATCAGCGCCCGGACATACGTTCCCCGTCCACAGGCCATCTCAAATTCGACGTTGGGCCACTCGTACTCGTGGAGGTGAACCCAGTAGATGCGGGCCGGTCGCGGCTTCAGTTCCACCGCCTCACCCTGGCGATTCAACTTGTAAGCCCGTTGTCCACCTACCTTAATCGCGCTGATGGCCGGGGGAATTTGTTCAATCTCACCCACGAAACCATTCAACGCGGCTAGGACAGAATCTCGATCAGGGGGATCAGACACGGGAACAACAATGAGAGGTCGATCACTATCGAAGCTCTCGCTAGTCACATCCAGCCGCGCCTTAGCCCGATAGACTTTGGATTGATCCATCAGCAGTTCGGTCAGTTTGGTCCCCTTGCCAAGACCCAATACCAAGACACCTTCAGCGGCTGGATCGAGGGTGCCGGTGTGCCCGCTCTTGCGCTGCCCGGTGAGCTTCCTCACCGCATAGAGCGCCTTTGCCGAGGTGATGCCAACCGGCTTGTAGAAGTTGATCAGACCGTCAATAGCTTCCATGGGAGGTCCACCGCTGGCTACTAAAGCACACATACGGTCCGCTCGCTGCAACGAATAGTTGCCCGAACCCAAGACGCTGAACGCCAATGCCCCAACCAACTGGGCTGGGGCATTGAGTTCAATCGAGCGGGCGCTGGGGCTGTACCAGTCGGGCTGATCGACAATTCCAAGCCCGTTCTGGTAGATGCGCGAATTCGAGCTGCCCCTCTACTCTCCGTCCTCTGGCACAGCCTCAAGCCAAGCAGTGGATTTCTTGCCCTCATGCTCGTGCTTCAAAATCAACTGCCCGGTGAAGACGTTCATCTGGCCATCGTACTCCCGCATCTCGCCGCCGGTGGGCGTAATCGCGAGCTTGAAACCATTCCAAGTGAACGCCCCTGTTGACGTGCTCATCTCACCATTGCGTTCCATGGTGGATGAGTATTCGCCCTGATCGTTGAAGGTGACCATCTTGAATGGTGCGTGTTCCATCAACTCGGGCGGATCGGTTTTGACTGTATTCCAGGTTCCGGTCAAACTGCAACCGCTGATCATCCCTGCGACGGCTAGCACTGCCAGTAGGCGAATCGTCCGATTCATTTGAGACTCCTTCGTAGTGAAGTTTTTGGGGTTCAAGCAAACTGCCCCCGTTCGGGCAGGTTCCGCGAGTATGTCGTCACCAGCTTGCCTGTCAATGGTCTCGCAAGCCGCTCAAGATTATTGTGGGTCACTGCTCATCATCCAGATCCGCCGTCGGATCGATGCGAAGAAATCGGCCCAAGTAGTGAACGCCAATGTAGAACGGTATGGTATCCAGGGCTGCGACAACCATCTTGAAGAGGTAGCTGCTACCTATCAGCACCAGCATACCCTTGAGGCTCTTGTCGCCAACCCTGAATGCCGCCCAGAAAGTAATGAAGATGACAGCCGTCGAATCCACCAACTGGCTGATCATGGTAGACCCATTGTTGCGTAGCCAGAGATGCTTTCCCTTGGTCAACTTCTTCCAGAAATGGAAGAGAAACACATCGCAGAATTGGGCGGCCATGTAGGCAACCATCGACGCGAGGACCGCCCCCCGCGTACACCGGAAAATGATCTCAAAGAGGTCAATTCTCTCAGCCTGATCGCCGAACGGCAGGATCAGAGGAGCTGAAAACTGGAGCGTTTGCCAAGGTGGAGCGCCCCACGATCCCTCTGGCAACCACCCTGGCCTGGCATCCTCTGATATTCCAGGCAAGAAGTGACCAAGCCACAAGAATCCCAGCAGCAGCACGTTCAGCAATAAACCGACCCAAACGACGAAGTTCGCCCGGCGTCGGCCGTAGAATTCGCTGATGAAATCAGTACACAGGAAGGTCAACGGATAGGGTAGCACACCAACGGCCAACGCCAGCGGACCGACGTAGATAAAACGGGTGATGCCCAAAATATTGAGCATCGTCATTGCCCCCAAGAAGACGCCGGCCAGCACAAGAAAGACCCGCTCGCGGCGTTCATGCAAGGCAGTCGTCGTATGGACGGCATCAAATCGTAGAAGGTCCATGCCGTGGAGCGTAAGAGCAGATTCAGCCTGGGTCAACGGATTTAGGGCTGTAGGAGCCAATCAATGGCACCTTCCCGTCTGGGACGAAGGCTCCAGATGATGGAGATTCGACCGGCTGGGCAACCGCGCGTTTAGCGGATGAGGCCGCATGCGCACGCTACCATTCGGCTTCCTCGAAAGCGCCCAGCTTCGAACTCGGCTTGGTTGTCGGCCTGGACTTGAGAATGGCCTTGGCCAAAGAAATGTCTGCCTTGGTCGTAATCTTGATATTGGTGGAATCAGATGGCACTACAGATACAGCATGCCCAGCCAATTCCGCAACCTGGGCATCGTCGGTAAGCTGAATATCCGTTGAATCAGCCATGGCTGCGTATGCTTCTTCAATCACGTCGCGGCGAAAGACCTGGGGCGTCTGGGCTTCAAAGAGTTCTGCCCGCGGGATGGTTTGTTCGATCACCATCTCACTGGTCACGCGCTTGACGGTAGCGGTGATCGGGTTGGCCAAAATGGCTGCCCCAGTTTTCTGCGCGTCGGCGATCACATCATCGATCATTTGCTGCGTCGTGCAGGGCCTAACGGCGTCGTGGACGGCCACGTACTCCGCCTCGTCCTTGAGCGCTTTGATGGCCAGCGCAACGGACTCGTGACGATGGTCGCCGCCCTGGACAACTTGCACGCCCATGAAGCCGAGGTTTGGCCCATACTTCTGTTTGACCTGATCCATGTCAGACTGGCCAACCACCAGGATCGTTTGACAGACGTCTTTTCGATTGATGAACAGTTCCACCGTTCTCAAGAAAACCGGACGGCTATCAATCTTGGCGAATATCTTGCTCTCTGAGACGCCGAAACGCTCGCTCTTTCCGGCGCCCACTATGATCACCGCGGTCTTGGCCATGATGTGATTCCCCTGACTTGCTGGGACCTAATTGTTCTAAGACCACACGCCTCTAAGCAGCAACTTGCACAGGGCGATTTGTCGTGCCGGCCAGCGTACCCCTGGGCTTCTTAGTCTGATTGCTCGGCACCGGTTTCAAAACGCCCAAAGATCATCCGCCCGGCTGAATTCTGCAATACGTTGGTCACATGGACGCCGAGCAATTTTCCGACATGGTCGCGGGCTCCTTCGACGACCACCATGGTGCCATCATCCAGATAGCCAACGCCCTGCCCAGCCCCTTCGCCCGCTTTGATGATCTTGATGGTGAACCGTTCTCCCTGAAGGTAGACAGGGCGCAGGGCACCCGATAAATCATTGATATTGATGACCCGCACCTTGCGAACCTGGGCTACTTTGTTCAGGTTATAATCGTTGGTCACTAATCGGCCGTTGATCTCCTTGGCTAGGTCGACCAAGCGTTCATCGACGTTCATCCCCTTGCCCTTGTACTCCTGCGTTTCCAAGATTCGGATGTCAGCCATCGTGGTAGCTTGAAGTTTGTTCAAGACGTCCAATCCGCGGCGCCCTCGATTACGCTTGAGCTTGTCCTGGCTGTCAGCGATGGCCTGGAGCTCCTGCAAAACGAACCGAGGAATGATGATCTCAGCCTCAATAATGCCCGTCTCGGTGATGTCAGCGATCCGTCCGTCGATGACCACTGAGGTGTCCAGAATCAGCGGCCTGCTCCCCTTGGCCTGCTTGGAGAATTCGACATAAGGGATCACAAATCGGACATCATCCTTGGTTTGCAAGATGAAGCTGCAGGACACATAACAGCAAATCACGCCGATGCTCAGCTTGATGGCACTGACGATAGGCACGCCCTTGACCAAACTAAGCCCCACCGTTGCAGCTCCTTCCCTAGTTGGAATCTCACTGAACGACGGGAAGAATGCTTCAACCATCAGGTCAACGATTAGCGACAGGCCAAATGCGACAACCATGCCCACAATCAAGCCAAAAAACAAACCCGAGATGGCTGAGAGCGTCTTTCGAGGGATGAAGATATCCACGGCGATAATGACCAGCGAGATGCCGATGCAGAAAAGCAGCACCAGGTCTTTGTGCTCACTGAACAACCGAATGCCACCAATCTGGGCTTGCTCCTGAGAGAGGAAGACCATAGTCACACCCACCAGGGCAAGGATGAACAACCCCCTAAGTACATGAAGCAGCATGAATGATCTCCTTCGCGCCGGGCCGACCTTGCCGGGCTAATGATCAGGTCGAATGCGCGTACGTGGGATGAATAGAACAATTTCAGGGCATCGTCGCCCGGCTAGTACAACCGCCTCGAAAAAGTATATCCATGTGTGCGGGTTCATCAACTGCCCAATCCACTGAACCGCTTCTTGCTCGGTTATGAACCAAATTGACCAGTCGATGCACATTGGCTAAGTTGACGAAGCGCTGCGATTGATCGTCGCCTAGGCGGCCAAGGAGTCGTTGGACACCCAATGACACTGGCCGCGTGCCTCCAAGTACTCCATCAGATGCAAGCCGCAGCGCTTATTCATGTGGGTTGGACACGGATAGCTGACTTTGGGCGACAAGCAACAACACTCCCAGATCTTAACAGGCAAGTTGCGCCAAACTCTCTTTTGGTTGGCATTACCTGTCTTTGGGGAGCAGCTGCTCAACTCCGGCGTCGCCTTTGTGGACACCTACTTGGCCGGCAGAATCAGCGCTGATGCGACATCCGCAATTGGCCTAGCCGCCTACGTCGATTGGCTCGCTTCAATGCTGTTTGCCCTGGTTGGAACGGGGACAACTGCATTGGTTGCCCGATCCATCGGGTCCAAGAAACCAAAGGAAGCGAACCGATTCGCCAATCAGTCCATCACACTCTCGGTGATCACCGGGGTGGCTGTGTCACTCTTGCTGTTCATGCTGGCACCGGCCTTTGCGCGTCTGCAGAACATGGACGGCGAGGCTTACGAGATCGCTGTCCGCTATCTCCGGCTTGATGCCCTAGCCCTCACCTTCACCAGCCTCACCCTAGTTGGTGCAGCCGGTCTGCGGGGTAGCGGCGATATGCGAACCCCGATGCTGGTGCTAGGCGCTGTGAACGTGCTCAACGCGGGCACCTCTTTCGCCTTCGTCCACGGCTGGGGACCGTTTCCCAACCTGGGAGTTGACGGCATCGTTGCTGGGACCGTGATCGGTCGAGTCGGTGGCGGCTTGCTGATGACTGCGGTTCTCTGGAAAGGACGCAGCGGCTTGAGGTTCAGTCGCGCTCAACTTCGGCTTCAACGGGAACCCGTTCGTCGCCTCCTCGCCATTGGTGGACCGGCCGCCACGGATGGAGCCATCTTGTGGAGTGGACACTTCCTCTTCTTAATGATCGTAGCTCGTCTTGCCGAGGGGGAATTAGGGCGGGCATACTATGCAGCCCACATCATCGGCGTCCGATTAGAGGCCCTGACTTATCTTCCCGCCACAGCGTGGGCAGCGGCAGCGGCGACGATGATTGGTCAAAACCTCGGGGCCGGAGATGCAACGAGGGCCAAGCAGGCCGGACATGAGGCAGCCCTGCAATGCGGTCTGCTCACCGCCCTAGTCGGAGCGGGCTTCTGGTTGTTTGCAACTGAACTCTTTGAAGTGATGCACCGCGATCAAATCGTGCGCGACGCGGGGATTGGACCCTTTCGCTTAATCGCCTGCTTCCAACCGCTCTTAGCCTGTTCAATCGTCTACATGGGCGCGCTGCGTGGTGCAGGTGATACGCGTTTTCCACTGCTGATCACAACCTTCACCCTAGTGGTATTCCGTCTGCCCCTGGGCTATGCGTTGGGTATGATGCTGGGCATGGGTCTCTGGGGGGTGTGGATCGCCATGTGTGTTGATTTTGTGATCAAGGCGATCCTCTCTTTCTGGCGGTTCGCTGGCGGCAAATGGTCGCGGCTAAAGGTGTAGCCCTCTCGGAGTTTAGTTCCTCGACTAGCCGCAATCAGAGGCGGCAGCGGTACACGAAAGCTGGAGGAAAATTTCGCCAAACGATCGGACTTCGCTGAACTTGGCTGAAGTAGCGCCCCAGCAGTTTGCGGAACCGCTGCCCGGCTGGCAAGACCAGCCCTTGCAAGTAAGCGAAGGTGACGAACTGGCCGCCAGGACGCAGAATCGAGGTTAGCGCTTGCATGCATTCGATCTGATCGTTCTTGCCAAACGCTGCCCATGGCAAACCGCTGACAACGGCGTCAACCTGATCGATCCCCTCATGTTCGCATAGACGCTCGACATTCCTGACATCGCCGCGATGAATGCTGAGTTGTGGAAATCGCTGCGCCAGAATATCGGCCAATGCTTCGTTCAGTTCTATGGCGAAGAACCGCGTCTCGGGGTCGATGCGGGTCAGGATTTCAACCGTAAAGGGCCCGGTGCCAGGACCAAACTCGACGACTGCTTCAATTTTGTCCCACTCGATCCAATCGACCATGCAATTGGCCAGGAGCGATGAACTGGGAGCAACTGCCCCCACCACCCCTGGATTAGTCAGGAACTGCCCAAAGAAGGGAATCAGGCCGCGTCTACCAATAGGTGATGACGGTTCACATGCAACCTGGACTTCCGAGCCTGCGCGCGATCCAACAACCTCAGCAAGAGGTTGATCGCAATGCGAGCAAACTCTTGCGTCCATTACCACATCTTGAGAACAATGGGGGCAGCAGGACACGATGGAATCGCTCTAGCCTTGTTGGATGGGTAAGCGCAACAGATAGAATCCAGCGAACAGGACAAACGAGATCGAGAGCGATCCCGCTCCGATGAAGAAGCCCAGCCAGCTCATTTTCTGCTTGTCGTTGCGCCGCTGGCCTGCACTACTGAATCCCAAGGCGGTACCAAACAGAGCGAGCACGATGGTCAATCCGGAGGTGCAGATGATGACCGGTTGGTAGAGGCTTTGCGCCCCAAAAACGAACTGGTGCAGATCGTTCTGCCATCTCATGCTCATCCCCCCAGCCAAGGCGATGCAGCCCAAGGCCGCGGCCGCTGAAAAGATCAACGACCACTTGGCCTGTACGTCGAATCTGCGTATGCCACCCTTTGCCACTTGAGTGTTCCTCGCGTCAAGAGTTGCGAATTGCCTCGTAAACCTGCGACGATTCTAGCCTCAATTGGGTCGGATCGTCCACCTAAAATGCGGGCCGCGATCCGGCGACTTTATCGGCCCTGCGGCGTTTCCTGCAGGGCCAAGACGGCGTATGACGTAACCAGGTAGGGATTTCCTTCCATCCAGCGATCTGCCTGGTTGACGAAACTGCCATCGGGTCGCTGCCGCTTGGCAAGAGCTGAGGTCAGGTCAGCCCGCCAATCATGCGTCTTACCCTCGCTGTCAGTGATCCCAGCCCCTCCCCAGGCCTTCATGGATTTGGCGAAGACATGGTAGTAATAGTACAGGCCCTGTTCTGAATCAGCGCCGGGCATGTTGGGATTGTGGTCCAACGTATAGTGGTCACAAATCCAACCGTAGGCTGACTTGATGCGCGGATCATCGCGCCTCACGTTGGCGTACAACAAGCTCTTGAAACCTGAGTAGGTCATCGAACCGTAGGTACGCAGGCGCGCTTGGCCACCGCTCTCGCCCAAACCTGCCTTGCTCTCTCCGCCATTCACCGGCGTATAGATGAACCCGCCATCGCTAGTGCCCGAGGCAAACGGCTGATCGTTGGACTGTGCCCGCATCTGGCACCGCTGGATGAACTTCGTCGCCTTCTCATAGACAGGATGGTCAGCAGCTAGCCCGCTCTCATGCAGCGCTTCGATCATCATTTGGGTATTGGAAAGATCGGGCCTCTTGTGTCTTCCGTACCCAGAACCGCCATACCAAGGGCTGTCAGCTTCGTACCCTTCAGCCTCATCCCACTGCAAGTGGATCAAGAACTCCTGGGCCAACTTCACTTCATGGCGGTAATCAGGATTGCTCAAGGCAGCCAGCGCCATAAGGCAGACACTGGTCTGGTAATTCATCAGTCCCTGCCCTTCCACATAGATACCGCCATCGGGGTGCGCAAATCCCAGCATGAAATCGATAGCCCGGGCTACGAGGGGATGTTCAGGCCCGTACTGCGAACTTTGAATAAAGCACTTGACGACCAGTGCTGTGATAGCTGGGTCGGTTTTCTCTCCAAAACCCATCCAACCCCCGTCAGGTTGCTGGGTGCTCTTTAGAAATGATAGCCCGCCCTGGATAACCTGCTTTGGGTTTGACGCCTCTGCTTGAACCGGCTTCTTGGGCGGCGCTGCAGCCCAACTCTCGCGGGTATCGCCTTGCAATAGGGCAATGAGAATCACACACCCCACGGCTAGTCGGTTGTTAACCTTCATCGTTGACCCTTTTGACAATCACCGCGTCGCCATGGGCGGCGCACTTCCCTGCCGAAGTCCGCTCGGTTCGCACGTTAGACAATGCATTGGCGCCCTTCATCGCAGCACTCGCCTTAAGCCCTTCTAGGGCCTCTTCCGGGCGACGGAAGCCATCTACGTAGACGGCTTCAACTTGCTGCTGAATATGATAACCGACGATGCGGTCCGTACTCGATGTAGCTACAATTTTTGACGCTTCGATACTTCGATGCTGGGCGTGATCTTCCGGGCTGCCATACTTGGCCAACTTGGGGTTAAGTTTGGCGGGTCGCCGTGCTCGAAGAAATCGGCGCAATCTCAAGACTACCCACAAGGGGGCAAAGAGCGCCGCCGCGGCAATCAGAACGGTTGTGTAATCAAGGGACCCGAACCACATGATCTTTGGCCGTGGCGGACTTTGTTGCGGGCGGAACACCGCCCACATCCGTCGATGGCCTGTATCCTTCTTCAGATTCCACTTGATGGCCGCGATATGCGGTACCGCGCCACACGACGCGCGATGAACCCCCAAGCTTGCAAATCGCATTACACAACATGCCCAGGCAAATCACGCCTCCCGGGAAATAGCCCAGTGCCCACTGCCAGCCCGCGCCGGTCAGTCGGTAGAACCGAATCATCACCGATTCCTGAAGCACAATGACGACGGCAGAAGCCGCCATGATCCATTGTAGCCACTGCGACCCTGCGGTTGTAGACCGCCAAACTGCCGTCGCCAGCAGACTGCACCACGGCATGAGGCTGAAGGTCGAAAGCACCAGTATGGCAATCGCCAACCGGTGGAATGAACCGAGGCAGCCATAGAATATTCGGCTCCAGCCGCGCCAGCATTCGCCCAGCGATGAATACATCCTGGTAACGTACAAGTCGTCGTTGGGAATGACGAACAAGCGCTGACCCGCCTCTTTGGCGAGTCGGGCCATGTGGATGTCTTCGTTGACTTCGGTCTTGACCCGCTCGTGACCGCCGATGGCGTCATAGGTCTTCCGGTTCATCAGCATGAAGGCGCCGTTCGCATAGGCTGCAGGCTGCTTGGGGTTGTTGACCCGGTCAGGATGGAACCAGAAGATCAACACCGCCGAGCAAACCGGCTGAATCAAGTGCTCCCAGAAACTCTTGGTTTCAAGGTTCGGTAATACGGACAGGAAATCGACCTTATTGGTCAGAACTTCTCCCATGGCTACCGAAAGCGTGCGGCGTGACGTTTGGCGGCAATCTGCGTCTGAAAAACAGAACCAGTTTCCCGAGGCTGCTTCCATTCCACGGCGCATGGCGTTGTTCTTGCCAAACCATCCGTGGGCGAGATGCTCGATGGTCATCACGGTCAGCTTGTCCGCGAATTCTGTCTGCAACTGTGCCAGAATCACCGGGGTCTTATCGCTGCTGCGGTCGTCGATGACGATCATCTCGTAGTTCGGGTAATCCTGGTCCATTAAGGTGCGGACACATGCCTCGATGTTGTCCTCTTCATCCTTGGCAGCCACCAACACCGAGAGCTTCGGAGCTCCCGACATGTCTCCGGTATAGTTGTCCGGGCTGAGCTTGCGATCCCCCTGCGCCCGATTGATCTGCAAGTGCCTTGACACCCAAACGATGCCGACCAAGCAGAGAAGGCCAAACCAGATGTAGAAAACCAGAGGCATTGGGAATTCAGCAGTCGTCAGGTCCGGTGGCCCTCGGGTCCGAACTCAATAGGGAAACTAGGGCTCGCCGTTGGCCTTGTCGGCAGGTACCTCTACGGCTTTGCCCTTCAAGGTCAGCTGCACACCCACGGAGGCAGGTGGTGGCGGCTCAACAGTCATTGCCGGCGCGGCGGCCGTCGCATCAAACTCGCCTGCCTCATAGGTGTCGATATAGATGTCCTCCATATCCACACCATCGGTCTGGCGCCGAAGCAACAGGCAGGTCGCCGTAGCCGCAGAAAAGAAGAACGATGCCGTAAAAGCCCAAACCAGCTTACCAGCAAGGGCGATCCACAGCCAGATTACAAAGTGAGCAAAGCCCGCCAGCCCGTCAGGCGATTCAAAAGCAGGTTGAAACTGCTCGAAAGTTGGGGCAGGCCAGATCACGTCGATCTTGTTTCCTGCCTCCGCACCATACTGCCACCAACCAAATGGGGATGTGCCCAGACCTAGAAACGTGTGGGTCACCTTCAAAGCAAGGAACACTACGAACCGCACGAAGACCAAGCACAGGCTGCCATAGACAACCGCAACCACCCAGCAGAAAAGAGTCCGCCACGGATTTGCCCCCACGTAATGGAAGCTCCGTGACACCGCATCCAGGCTTTCACATCCCTCAATCGCCACATTCGGCCAAAACAATGGCCCGCCGAAGATCACGCCGATTAAGACCAGGGCAGCGCCTAGCCCGAGAATCAACGACAACCCTAAAAACAGGCTGCCCAGAACATCACCGAGCAGCGGCACCCTTAAGAAGGCACCCGCCATGATGAGCAAACTACCCAAAGCAAAAAACATCACCACGGTAAGCAGTGGGGCTGAGAAGAACCCGCTCCAGTAATGCGTTCGGGCGTAGCCAAGCGCCACAGGAATGCTCAGCTTCTCGTCGCGCGTAAGTTGTACCGCGGTCATGCGGCAAATAGCCCCACCAAACAACGACCAGATCGCTAGCCCGCCCCCAAAGAACATCATCGCGAACCAGAAATGCTGGCGGACCATCCAAGCCGTGCCCTTGAACAGCAAGATGCCGCACGGAAGAACGCCGATCGGTGCTGCAACCATCGACCCCCGGTCAGTCACGTTCTTCGAGGCGATTTGGCCAACGGCGGCTTGCCAGGTCATGTCTGCGCCGATGCCCCACGGGCTGCCATGGCGAACCGAGACCATGGCAGACTCCAAGCACCATCTCTGCTGCATGGTCCACTGCTTGAAGATGCCCTCGACCGGAGTACTTTCCTCAGCCTCAGGTTCGACCGTCGTTTCAATCGCGGCGATGTGCTTCCATACATCGGCTGATTCGGCACCAGGCCAAGCCGCATCGAGCAAGCTGCCCCATATCCAAGCCGACACGACAGCCATCAAGGCCAGCAGGATATTTGTGTGGTGGATCGCTAAACGAAATGAACGAAACAGATGCGTGCAGCCGCTTGCTTCCAGCCAGCTCATCGTCACTTTGGGAGGCGTCTCAGCCATCGTTGAGATTCCTTGAAGGTCAGTAGATTCCCTTCTTGACTGCAAACACGATCCAACATGAACCGCAATCAGGCAAGTCCAAGCCACTAACGCCAAAGCAGATGTTTGGTCAGCTGCTACCTGCACGTCATGAGCGACAGCCGATCCGCGCCCAATCCAGGAGGCTGTCCGCCGACATTATAGTTCGACAATCACGGTAAGCAACTTCGCACTATCAACCGTGATTGCTGCCTTTGTGCGGTTGGCGGCTGCCTTGCTAATGAGCACTTATGCCAAGACGGACTGGGCGACGCTTAAACCGGCATGAGACTTGATAGCGAAAGATGGGACTCGATCGGCCAGGGCTAGGGCAGGTAGTCCGCCTTGCTCTGTTCCAGCGTTTCTTCGGTCTTCATCTGCAAGCTGACCGGTAGATGATTGCT
This sequence comes from Phycisphaerae bacterium, assembly GCA_029260235.1. GTDB lineage: Bacteria > Planctomycetota > Phycisphaerae > UBA1845 > UBA1845 > OFTM209. Next base: position 21,388 of record JAJDDP010000208.1, read on the forward strand.
GCCCCGAAAGAGCACCAGCGAAGAATAATCTTCATACACGACGTCCATGTTGGTGCGGATAAATCGATTGACTAAATCGGTATTTGTTCGGGCGTTGAATGCCGGCTCGGTGATGAACCATACCCTCCGATGCCTTGCGAAAACATCCTTGACGTGGGCTGCATCTCTAAGCATCACCGTTCCCTTGAGCCGGTGGAGCGGGATAGCCCGATGATCATCCATGGTGGCCTGCAGGCGCATCTCGGTCTGAATCCAATAATCACTGGGCCGCCCCAGGTAGTGATCGATGACGTGCGGGCCGTTGACGATCACGATGTCGTCAGGTTCAAGATGTTCAAGCACAAAGCCCACCGACGGCTGCTGGCCCGGTTGCTTCAAGGCACCCAAGCTGGCTGTCGCGGTTCGCCAGGTGGTCATTTCCGACAGATCCACCCAGTAACCACAGCCCAGTCCTGCATAGGCCAAGACCAGTGCGGTGGCGACTGCCTTGGCATAGCCCCGAAACTTCTTGTTGGCCGATGCGACGTCAACCATCGCCAATCTGCGCCCCACCGAAACGATGGCCACAGACGCGAGCAGTAACCACATGGGAACCAAGTGATAGCTGTAACGCTTTCCGGTGACCGGCAGGACCATCGCCTGAAAAATGGCTGCGCCGAGAAACACGATCAAAAGCACGCGGATTTGATGACGGTAACGGTGCCGAATCGCCATAACCCCCGCCGCCCACAATCCAAGCACCGGGAGCAACGTGTCGCCATTCCAGGTCGCTGCTCGCACGTAGTACCAGACATCGAAACTGGGAAAACGCCACATAGCCGTCAAGGAAACATCAGAGGCGCCACTTCCAAATAGCGGTCGTGCTATCTGCATCAAACTTCGATGGGCGTTCTGCAGGGCGATAGCCAAGCCAACGATGAAAATGCCCTTCCACACCTCTGGCTCGCAGAGGATCGAAGCGATGCTTGCCCGCCGATGGATGATCGCGGCGATCATAAGCGGGACAGCCAGCAAGGCTGACCCTTCCCAGCTATAGAACATGCAGATGAAGCAGACCACAGTAAGCCACAACGCGCGACGGTCCAACCGTTCTGCCGGGGCAATTGTCTTGTAGAAGAAATAGACGGTCAGCAGCGTCAACGCCTGCAGCTGTGAGTAATACCGCCCAAGGTTAGCCATACCGATGCAGTAGGGTGACAGAGCAAACAACGCCGCCGCCGTCAATCCCACGGCTGGGCCGAACAAGTTCTTGCCGCACCAAAAGAAGAGGAAGATAGTGAGTGTACCCCAAACCATTACGGGCGCTCGAACCATCAGGCGTTCGTCGTCGGTGAAGAGCCCGGTAGCAGCGCTGAAGCAATAAACCAGTTCGGAGGTAGCCGCGTAAACGATGGGAATGTCCGGGTGAATCTCGATGCTGGGAAAACCCCGCTCAAGAAAGCCCGTGGTCGCCCGATACATGCTCACCTCATCCGGAGATAACGGGCGGGTAGTCAGGTCTCTCACCCGCAAAGCGCCACCAACGAGTAGCAAAACCAAGACGGCTGGAACCACCAATCGCCTGAGCCAATCATCACCAGAGTCATTTTCCAAGCTGGCCGCTGCAATCGACTTGGATTTGGTCAACCAAGGCAAGACCATCCACTGAAGGATGATTGAGCCTACAGCAACTGCCAACCAGCCCAAGCGGTAGACTGATTGATTTGCTACCCGCGGATCATGGGCAACAATCATCAAGCCGCCCAAGAGGATTGTGCCTGGCACCAACGCAAGAACGGCCGGCGAGATATACTTCTGATGTATGCCATGCTCACCTGCACTGCGTGCGCTTCCCATTACGCGGACAGCGATCCATGCCAGCATCAGCAGCAGCGCACTGAGCAGGCCTTGGATACCGTATTGTTGGTTGCGGACCGATGGCGGGATACCCTGTCTCTTCACCAGCTTGCGGGGCAAACTCGACCGATCTAATACTGCTACACCCGTCTCCTCGAGGCATGCTTGCCACGCGGAGATGTCTGTGGATCCGCGCAGCCAGTCATCTCTAGCGGGAACCTGCCACTGCCATCGATCGTCGCTGTCGAGAATGTATCGGGCACCGGACACACCCACAATTTCGATCTCCGCAAGCAAGCGGGCACTCGAATTCTCTTCTGTCGCCAGCAGCGTTACGAAGTTGTCCCCGCGACGAACGAATTGCTTGAGATCATAAACCCACTCGGTCGGCACCATGGTTGCCCGAGTTCCTAGTGCTTCCTCCTTGATCGCGATAATGGTTCCATTGACAGCGAGGCGGTGCGGCGTCGAACAAAAAATTCCAAGCCATGCGCCGGCTATTCTTTCGGGAACATGAAATTGACGCCGCAGTGCGACCGTCCCTCTGAGTTTTGGGCCTGGGGAGATCCACTTGCCCAAACCCGTAGCCGTAATCGCTCGGGGGGGCACTGCAATATTCGCAACCAGGCGGCGCTCCTGCTTCTCAGCCAAAGGCCAGTGACTGGCATCAAAATCTGCGCTAAACCAATAGTCCCTTCCTCGCTCAAAAAAAGAACCGTACCGCCAAGGCCCCTCTGCAGTAATGGCAAGCTCACCGTCGCCTAGGCTGTACGCGCCATCCACAGCCACCGCCGGGGGCAAATCCAACGTCCCCTGCCGAGCGACTATCGCGATGACATTCTTGCCCTTCTTCAGTACGCCCGACAAATTGGTGACGATGGCAACCGGGTAGCCCTGCTCGTCTTTTTGATCAATGCGTTGCCCGTTGATGAATAACTCCAGGGAGTCCGTCCCTATGATCTGGAGCCAACCCGAGCGGGGTGTTTTGGGCAAGAATAGTTCACGCCGAAGGAAGAGGTTTCTTTCAGGCGGTTCAGCCGCACACAGACAGACCACGTCACCGCCAACTTGATGGTCAGAAACATCGATGGGCCCGAGCGTCTGCATCGTGTAGTGCCCAAACACGGATCCAAAGGAGATCAAGACAAGAAAATGTACCCATCGACGCGGCATTTACATCCCCAACTTACCGCGCATCCCGCGGTAGTTAATCTGCTTAGGCAGGCTGTACAAAGCCATTGACTTGTCATATCGCAGGCGGGCATCGCTGAAGTAGCCACACTCAAAGTAGCAGTCTCCCAGCATCGCCTCCAAAGCCGCTGCCAGCGCCCGATCCGCCATGGCGGGCGTGCGCCCATCGACAAGCGTTGCGACGGCAGTGGGATCCTCCCTCTCGATCGGTGCCCGCAAAGCCGCAGTGAACAGCGGCAGATACTCCTGGCTGGGGTCAAGCTCGATGGCGCGTTCAATACTCTGCATAGCCACATCACGTTCGTAGCCGCGGGCTTGTCGGACCGCGCGGAGAACAAGGATGTCGGCAAACGATTTGGCGATTTCTTTGCCCAGTCGTTTATCACCAAGCAAGAGATTCAGCTCCCCCAGTGCTCCACGTTCATCACCGTTTCGACCCTGCTGGATGGCCAGGAAGTACCGCGCTTCGCTCGTGTCCCTCCCTCTTCGGTAGTCAAGCCGCCCGAGGAATTCCCAGGCCTGTCTGCCGCTGGTCATCTGCGGGAATCCAGTCAGGGCAGCCCACGCCAAGTCCTCGGCCTCGTCCAGCCGGCCAGAGGCGTCTGAATCCACCGCCCGCACCCATAGCCGTTCAGCAAGAAGCCTCTTGTGCGAGACAACCCCGCCTAGGACCAATCCCAGAGAAGTCCAGACCAAGACATAGCCAAGACGACGCTGCAACGGACCGGCAACAGCCAGGGCAACCGCGACGAAAGTAGCCAGGTAGAACAACGAGCGGTGACGAGGCACATAGGTGCCCATGTTCAGCCACAAACCATGAGCATCATCGACCGGCAGCCCATCCACGCGTGGGTACGAAGTGATTGGAATGGGAGGTACGGCTGATTCTTCGAGCAACGTTACGATCGCCCGCCGCTGCAAGTCTTGCCTATCTAGTTCACCCACCCAATCCGCGTGATTAAACCAGACCGCGGCTGTGCTGATCAATGTCGCACACAGTATCAACCCAGCCGCGACATCCACCCGCTTGGGTGAAATGGAGACAAGAATTACCCCTATGGCAATGGTGCCCAGCATCAGCGTACCAACGCCCAAGGGAGCGATACTTCGAGGTCCGTAGATAGCCGCGGTCGCTGATCCAGAGTCGTCAGCTAATAGTGGAATGTGCAGCCCGCCGATGTCTCGGCCTATCGGGGGCCGGACCCAGCCAGTCAGCGTAAAGATGGCCATGCAGGTAAAGTAAGCCAGGCTCAACCCTCTTCGGGAAACCGCCAAGCCCACCCACCAGGAAACCCGATCCAGAATTGCGTTGAGCCAGCGAGCCGGATACCAGTCGGATTCCATCGACGTAGAAACCTCAAGCGGCTCACTCACGTCGCGTCCACTGCCTCCAATTGGCGTTTACAGCCTCACCGTCGTTGAGGTACTGTTGGCCATAGACCACCACCTCATCGCCGGCGGTCAAGCCGTCTGTGACTTCGCGAAAGCCCGTCTCCGTGACGGCACCCACGCTGGTTGCGACCAATTTGGCATGCCCGTCTCGAACGACAAAAGCCATCGCCCGCTTGTCGATCCCAATGACCGCCACAGCCGGGACCACATTGGCTTGGCGGGACACGTCGATCCTCACGTAACCGCTAACGCCCACCTTAATGCGGTGATCTGCATTGGGTATTTCGACCACGACTGGCAAGACGCGCCCTTCGACTTCAATAGCAGCCTCGACCCGGACCACTTTCCCTTTGAATGTCTCTTTGGGGAATGAGTCCAGCACCACATCAGCCAACTGCCCCGCAGTTACGTCGCCGATTCGCTCTTGGGGGAAATCCACGATGACATGGATCGGATCGACGGCCAGTACCTCGATCAGATTCTGGCCAACATTTACGGACTGACCTGCACTGACAATCAACGAATCGACAAAGCCAGCCATGGGACTACTTAGCGAGCATCGCCCCAAGGCTTGCTCAGCCAGAGCGAGTTCAGAAGCTGCCCGCTTGACGGCTGCTTCAGCGAGTTCCATATCACTGAAATCCTTCAGCGGGCCGAGCACCATCTCCGACTTAGCCGCCTGATCACGACCCAATGCCAGCGTATAGCGGTACTGAGCCTCCGCCTTGGCAGAAGCAGCCTCAAGAAACTCAGTAAAGGCTGCGTTCCCGTCGTCGAACAACTTCTTCAACCGATCAAAGTCGCCAAGGCGAAACTCGACGTCGGTCTTGCGGAAGTCGAGCTCAGAGGCTGCGGCGGTAAGTTCTACCTGCCGGGTCAGAGCACCTTGTTCGACGACAGCTTGCGCATGAGTCAACGATGCTTGCGTCGCGGCAAACACCGCTTGCTTTTCAGCCGCATTGTTCTCGAACGGCTCGGGGTCTAGTGAGATGACAATCTCACCTGCTTCGACATAGTCGCCATTTTGAACATGAACTTCTTTGACCAGCGGATCATGCTGCGTGAGCTGGTTGGATCCCACCTTCAGCAACACACTGCGGTTGGCCGCGGTCAATCCTGGAGCGCCCACCGGAACCTTCGCGAGTTGCTGGCTGACCAAGGCTGTCCGAATCGGCAAGGGGTTGTTGTTTCTCCGTGCCCGGGCAGGAATAGCCAGCGCCTTGGCCTTATGGGCTTCGAACCTGGCAAAGATGATGGCCGCCATCGCCATCCCCAAGCCGGTGTACACCGTGAATCGAATTATGCTCCGCGCCGAAGCCATCCAGCCTCTCCTTGGTTACTGGCAACAATCCAATAGAGTACAACTCCGGCCGCGCAGGCCACCCTCGATTCGGCTGTTGCCAAGAACGAGCGGGCCACTGATCGGATGTACCAATCTCATTATCGGCCACGATGACCAGCTAAGCCAGATTCCTAGCCCAGGCACCCCAGTTTTTCTACCCTCAGGAGGGATTCACTCCCGACCACGTCCCATAATATCGACCAGGACAGGAGATCAACAGACGAAGCGAAGCCTAGTCATCGCCGCTGACAAGTCAAGCAGGGCTGATGAGGCGGACCGCCCGTTACCAACAAGCACAAGCGGCTCCTCGGCTAGGGCTTGAGATGCTGAGCCAACCACTGCACCGCCTCGGTCCGCTCGAGGCTGCCCGGTCCTATCACCACATAGCTCACCTTTGAAGCGGGTGCATATCTTGGTTGCTCATCAGACCCGATACCTTGCTTGAAGGCTTCGAGCAGAATTTGGGCAGACACCTTTTTCTTTTTACGGCCTTTCTCGCGCTTGCCTCCCAGATGGGTGATCCCCCCCCACCCGGTCTCGCAGCCGTGCTCCTTGCGCATTTTGCGGAAGAACTGCCTCGTCGGCGTGTGATCGCGTTCGTTTAAACCGGTGTTAAGCAAGAGACAACCCTTCGATGCACAGTGATCATTCATCGCTCGCTCGAAGCTGTCGGCTTTGCCGCGGTCTAAATGGATGGTGGCGGCCAATCGTGTCTCTCGAAAACTCTGGTGCCAAAGATCAATCAAATCCTTGACCGCCCGGGCATATTGACTGGTCGATGATAGCTTGGGTTTACGCCCCTCCTCGACAGCTTCGCCTTCGGTGGATAGCTGGCCACGAATAAACCGCACCGCTCCGCCATAAAAACTCGGCTCGCTTGTACCAATCTGCCAGCCGCCCATGCGGATGAACTCGATGCGCGGATCGCCGTCATAACGCTTCGAAAACGCGGCGAGGAATTCGCCGAAGTGCTGTTGGTAAGCGGTGTCCCAAAAAACCGGATAGAGCGGGAGCCGGCCCACTTCGCTCTGGATACCACCAAGCCTATGAACGTCGTGATCATCGAACAACCAGACTGGCGTAGCCTTGTTGTTAAAGATGACATCTGGTCCAGACCTCCCCTTGCCTTTCTTGAGTTGGCTGGGCGTGGGCACCTTACCATCGGCGGCGGTGAAGAGCAGTGCGACCCGTTTGTGAGCAGCATCGCACTCAGCCAACAGCTGATCCAGCTCACGCCAATCGAACCCGTCCTTACGAGGCTCCAACTCAGACCAAGAGACTGAAACCTGTACACCAGCCACCAACGGACTCTGTAGGGCATGCTTGAGAATTTCCGGGTCGGTCCTGCCACCACGGGTGACTTTGACAAATACACCGGCACCACTCCGGGCAAGGCCAGAAGCGTCCGGCACGTCTTCCGCCGCAGCCACGCCCGTTAATAGCAACAACCCCGACAGAGCCAGCAGGAAGATCGGCATCCGCACACGAATCGCTATCACCTTTGACGTCTCATCGATCATCGAGTTCACCCCGCATCATCCTCGTCGACTGAAGCGCACACCCACAGGCTGACATCTTCTTTGGCCATGTCAGCCCAATACGTTCACCTATCGGCAATTATTGATCGCGACCTACGATCAGATCAACAGCAGGCCCCACCCATACCCGTCTCCTCGGGCGGCCTGGCTGTTGCGGGCGAACAGTTAAACGCGCCAAAATGCGTCGAACGATCGCCCAAAATGGTGAAGTGGCGGGCGTACAGGGTCTCGCCCAACATGCTGGCTGTGTTTCCACACACCAGCATAGGCTTGTTGGTGATGAAGAGATGATGGTCATCAAGCATGAAGGCGTGGGGCATTTCGGGAACCGAGCCTCGATAGATGGCTACCTGCCCGTAGTCCTCACAGATGTCCTCCAAGGTATCCAGCTTGAAGGCCCGGATGGTCATCGAATAAAAGGGAATCATCCCGACTTTCTCTTGAATCTGGGCATCGCGCAACGGGATCGGCCGCTGGGAAACGACCCGGTGATCGTTACAGCCCAAGTCGTGCATCAGCCTTCGGAAGTCCTCGATGTACATGGCTCCACCCAGGCATTCACCAAGGAGCACGGGATCTCCTGCCAACGCCGCAGGAACACGACAACCCGCAAAGACATCGGAGAAGTACAGCTCTCCGCCGGGCTTGAGTACCCGGAAAATCTCGGAAAAGACCCGCTGCTTATCCGGTGAGAGGTTCAGTACGCAGTTGGAGATAACTACATCGACCGACGCATCTGCGATGCCCGCCGAGGTCAGGTCTTCGATGTACCCCTGGCGGAATTCGACATTCGGTTTATCGAAGCCAAAGGCCCGCATCTGGTCATCAACATGCCTGGAGGCAACTTCGAGTTGCTCCTTGGTCATGTCGATTCCAATCGACCGCCCGGTTGGCCCGACCAACTTGGACACCACGTAGACATCGCGCCCGCTGCCGCAGCCCAAATCCAACACGGTTCGGCCTTCAAGATCCGGAGGAATGGGCGATCCGCAACCGTAGAACTTCTGTTTGATCTCGTCGCCAACCAAACGCAGAACTTCGCGGACGCGCTGAGGCAGCGCATCGGCGGTACAACAGGCGCCGGTCTTCAAATCGGATGAACTCTCCAGCGTCTTGCCGTAGTACTCTTTGACTTGCTCAAGTGTAGTTTGCGGATCAACCATTGGGGTACAAATCCTCCTGTTACCTAGTTACTCGCCTTGTTGCAGTAGTCCAGTTGTCTGACTAGTTCCTTCATTCTTCACATCGACCGAGACCAAAGATCCGCCACAGGACGAACCGCGACCCGCAGTACATCCAAAGCAGTGATCGCCGGTCACAATTCTCCGGCCGGCCAACGTGACGAGATCGACGTCTTTGATATGCAAAGGCGTCCCCCCACCGATCGGCTTCTTGATAGCCAAGTTGAAATCGCAATCGAACAACATACCGTCCCATCGGATGCTGATCTGATTGCGGCACATCAAGCCGTCAATCGTTTCGGGGTTGAAGGCGCCCTCTAAGAGCTGTTCGTAACCATCCGCCTGATCAGCCTTTCGCAGGTCGGCTAGGTAGCGCCCGATGGGCATGTTGGCTATGGTCAACAATCGTGTGAAACGAATCCCATAACGATAAAACAGCTCTTGGCGGTACTGGGATTCAAGCTCTTGTTGATCAGGCGGCAAGTACGGCCCCGTCGGGTTGTACACCAAATCCAACGGCAGGCTAGGCTCGATGCCGTAGCCCAAGGCGTTGAGCAGCCCCAGCGCCGCGATGCTGCGCTTGAACACATTATCGCCCCGCTGGGCGTCAACATTGTCCTCCAAGTAGCAGGGCAATGATGCCACCAGGTGAATCCCGTGTTCACTATAGAACTCGGGAATGCCATCCATCCCTGTCTCGTAGAAGACGGTCAAATTGGTACGGACCAGAACCTCAATACCATCGTTGCGTAAGCTAGAGATGAAGCGTCTGAAGTTGGGATTCAGTTCCGGCGCCCCACCGGTAATATCAACAGTCTGAGGACGAATCCGCCGAGCAGCATCCAGCACCTGCTCCATCGTCTGCCAATCCATGGCTTCGGTGCGTCTGGGCGAAGCCACGACATGGCAATGGCTACAGGCCAAGTCGCATTTCAGGCCTACATTCACCTGAAAAGTACGAATCGCAGCCGCTGCCGAGAGTCCCGGCTGGTCCAGGCACTGCGAAATGCGCAAATCGAATCTGTTCTCAGCCTGTTGAAGAATCACCGGCGCCTCAGAAATAGGGAAAACGACCCGCCCTCACCCCCATACATAGGGTCCAGCGGGCGTCCCTGCAACTGTTCGAGGCGACGCCGGCTAGTGCGGGTTCATCGGTCCAGTGGAGAAACCAGACCCGATCAGGTCTTATTCCCCAGTGCTTCGGCCATCCAGCGTTATTCGCCCACAACCTGAACCACGATGCGTCGCTGGCGAGCTCTAGTGTCGAAGTCGATCAGGATGATCTGCTGCCAGGTTCCCAGCGTCAGGCTGCCTTCCACCACCGGCACGGTCAGGCTAGGCCCCAACAGCGACGCCCGTACATGACTGTGGCCGTTGTCGTCGTGCCAGGTTTCCTCGTGGAGGTATTGGCCGTCCTCTGCAGCGATGCCTTCAAAGGCAACCTTCAGGTCGCGATTCACCAAGCCCGGTTCAAATTCGGTCGTGGTGATGCCAGCCGTTGATCCAATGACAAATACGGTTACTGTCCCGTTGCCAATAGCCCCCGAGCCGAGGCAGCGTTGGACTTGGTCGCTGATGTTCAAGACATGGGCGTGGCCCTCGGTATCGATTTGAAACTCGTGCGTTTCGACGGACATGGATGAACCCCGGGCGAGGGTGGATGGGGAATACGCGACGCGGAATAATGCAGGCCTACTTGTTATCGACCAACAATTTTCCCAAACTGATCGTGCCGCGAACGGCTAGACTAGCGATCAGGAGGAAGAGCAAACTGGCAACCGAAAGCGTCAGAACGCTCCAAAGCCACTGCAATGCGTCATCTCCGGCTCGAGACATCGAGGCTACCAGCGCCGCTAGCAAGCCAAGGACAATCGTCGCCCCCAAGCTGCCACGAAGCGTTCCGGGGAACGGAGCCATCCGAACCGTCAAACAAATCACCAAGTAGACAAAGAGCCAAACCTGCCACTGGTTCCAGTCTGCTTGAAGCGTTGCATCGACTACAGACTCGACCAAGGTCACCTGATCGCGAATTAGTTGCCAACCGCCCGCCAGTGTGGTGGGCAACGTCTCGGCGACGGGCTGGGCGACTGTTTGGCCGGTGATGCTGTGTCCCAGGTATTGGGTGACCAAGAAAATGCCTACCACGCAGGAAACCAGCGGCAACATCCCGATGATGATAGGCCCTAACACCGGGATTCGAGGCTTGGGATCCTGAGTCATCTCCGGCTCGCCGGATTCGTCGTCTTTATAAAGCGTGGTGTTGGTGACCGTCGCTCCGGTCACCAGAAGCCCAGCCACATGTCCCAGCTGGGCAACAAGCGTCCCCGGGAGAAGGATGGAGTTGACCGTTCGAGGTTTGAGCATGCCGCTCCAGAGTTGATGCACTCCCCAAGCAGCCAGCACCGAAACCAAGAGCCAGAACGTCAATGCAGCGTACAGCATGCCCAATTGCTCCTCGCGGACTTGGCGACCCAATGGCTGCTCAAGCACCGCGCAGTGTCCAAATGTATGAGTTGGCCCGAGTGCCCAAGGCATCTCGGGGGGGAAGTCCGCGCTTTCCATCCCAATTATCGGTCCACCGTGCCTCAGCTCGTCAGCAAAACGGCCAGGCGGCGTGGTCTATCCCCCAGGATCAGCTAGAATGTGCGGCCTATTCAAAGCCTGCCCGTATTTGGGGAATTCAGCACGACCGTCGGAAGTTGTGTCGGGTGGACGAGACCTGGCCGTGGACTAGGAAACCGAACTAAAGGGTTACTGTATGGCTGAAGACGTCGCCGCCAGATTTGAAGCTGTGGCAGTGCCGCACCTGGATGCGGTGTACCGCATGGCCCGGAAACTCTCGGGCAGCGATGCGGTCGCCGACGACCTGACCCAGGAAACCTTCACCCGTGCCTTCCGGGCGTTTCACCAATTCGAGCTGAGGCAGTTCGGCCCAAAACCCTGGTTATTCAAGATCTTGCACAACGTTTTCTACACACATGTGGGGCGCGATCGACGACAGCCAACTTTGCTGGACGACGTAGACTTCGACCATTTTTCGGCTGAGCTGGACTCCGCCCAGCTGGACGGCGACTCCGGATCGAGCGGCATCAACTGGGATCGCTTTGACCAAGAATTAAAACACGCCGTCGAGGCGTTGCAACCAGAGTATTCAGAAGTTCTCCTCCTCTGGGCCTTGGAGGATCTTAGCTACAAAGAAATCGCCGAAGTGTGTACCTGCCCGGTAGGTACGGTGATGAGCCGACTCTATCGTGCCCGGCAACTGCTGGGAGAGCGGCTCAAAGACTATGCCCAGGAACAGAACCTGAGCATGGAAAGGTTCGAATCATGAATTGCCAGAGTTTTCGAAAATATGTGGGTGCCTTCGCTGACGGCGAACTGGATACGCCGCTAAATGTTGAATCGCTCGAACACCTCAACATGTGCCCAGCCTGTGCCCAGAAAGTCGAGCGCGTCCACCAGCTAAAAACGTCGCTTCGCCGAACTATGGAGACTGAGGTTGCTCCGGCAGAATTGGCTGACAAGATCAAGAACGCGATTCGATGTGAGGCGCTAACCCCAGCCCCGGGGCATCACCATAGAGGCCCTTTGATCTATCGCCTGTTGGTACCCGCTGGCATTGCTGCGGCATTGCTGGTGACCGCTATGATCTGGCAGTGGCAACAAGCACCGGGCACCACTCCCGTAACCGGCATTACCTCGGCCATCAGAACCCGCTTTCCAGCCGAAGTTCGCAATCAGCACACCCAGTGCGCCCACCATGGCTACAAGCATCACGACGCATCGTTGGGCCGGGATCTGCTAGGGATTGCCTCCAAACTGACCAATCGGCTGAAGCTGACAGTCCTGGCCCCTGACTTGAGCGCTAGCGGCTTTTCCTTGGTTGGGGCGGATCAGTGCGGCGTCATGGATCGCAATGGTGCCCACGTCTTGTATACGAACCAGTCTGGACAGATTTTGTCAGTCTTTTCCGTGGCAGTGGCTGATTGCCGTTCCATGATTTTTGGAGAGCAGACCAAGCTGGAAAACATAGACTATTCAGTCGATCAGCAGGATAAATTGGCAGTCGTATCCTGGAGCGAGGGCTGTGCCGCCTACGTTTTTTGTGCTGACATCGCCGCTGATAGCTTGCTCGAACTGGCCCAAAATACCCGGGTATCAGACACTCCTGGAAAGTAAAGGCCTAAGCAAACCTTGCCGCTTGGCAGGTCGATAATCTGAATGCAGGTAGGGCAATAATACGGACCAGTTTCGACATTTGGCGCTAGACTCGATCCGGCCTGCAATCTACGATATACAGAGAAGGCAGTTTACAGGCTGGACAGCTGCTCCTCGTTATCCGTTAGACACGACGCGCGTCCCACCGTAGCGTCTCAGACCCAAAAACGGAGGCTCCCCCCGATGAGAACGAAACGGATTTGCTCACTAGTCGCTGGCTTTGGATTCATCGTCTCCACGATGGCCACAGCCCAAGTGCCCAACGCAAGTGGATCACCGAGTCGATCCGGGCAAATCAGCAAGAAGACCCGCAAGAACAAACGCGTTTCTGCCAGCCAAGAAGTACTGAGGAAACGGGTTGAATCTATTGATTGGGATGAGACGACCCTCGAAGAGATCGTCGAGTGGGTCAACGAACAAGGCAAAGCCTCCGTGCTCGTCAAGTGGGCAGCGCTCGAAGACGAGGGCATCGACCAAGACACGTCCGTCACCCTCAAGTTGAAGAACACCACCGTCGGACGGGCATTGGCTGAAGCCTTGGAGCAGGTTTCGGACATCGATCCGGTGATGTACCGCGGCATTGGCGAAATCATCAAGATATCCACCAAGACCGATTTCAACAGCAAGCTATACACTCGGGCCTACCAAATCGAAGACCTGCTCCTGAACGTCCCGGCGTTCACCAATGCCCCCACGGTCGATTTGACCGCGTCCGGCGGCGGTGGAGGCGGTGGCGGTGGTGGTGGAGGAGGCGGTGGCGGCCAACCCATTTTCTCCGGCGGCGGTGGTGGTGACGACAGTGATGCTGGAGCGGCAGATGATCGCCTGTTCGACCTAATCAACCTCATCGAACAAACCATCGAGCCAACCAGCTGGCTGACCAATAGCGGCAACGGAACTATTGTTCCTTTCAACAACACGCTCATCATCCGCAACTCGATCGAGGTTCACGAGAAGATCGGCGGGCCCTTCGAGATCAAGTAGGCGCCCAGCACATCGTAAAAGTCGAGTTCAAAAGCCCCCGTGTTCAGGCCCGGGGGCTTTTGTTGTGGCAATATCCGCTACCAGGTCGAAGCTAACGTTCGACCGGGCCCAATCTCATCAAAATGGGGGGGAATCCTTCGGCAATACTTGGGCTTCGCTCGCGAATAGACGGACTGACCGAACAATGCTCTCGTCTCAGCGGAGGATATTCATGTTGAAGCAGCACCGATTCACACGCCTTGGGCCTTGCACACTTGTTCTCTGCGTGGCGAGCAGCTCGTTTGCCCTAGGCCCCAAGGAGAACGCCAATTCGCTTGACCGTTGGCTTGAGACGAGAGTTCCAACAGGGTTCCGTGGCCAAGTGCTTTTGGAGCATAACGGCGTGGTGGCCCTAGATCGCGCCTATGGTGTCGCCGATGAGGCCTCAGGGGCCCCAGCCAGTACCGAGACGCTCTACTACATCGGCTCGCTCGCAAAGATGTTTACCTCCGCAGTCGTCCTGCAACTGGAGGCCGAAGGCAAGCTGAAGCTCTCAGGCAAACTCGGGCGTTACCTGGACAATGTGCCGAAGGACAAAGCGAAGATTACCATCAAGCATCTTCTCTCCCACACATCCGGTGCGGTCTCAAACCACCCAGATCCCTTTTCGAAACTCGATCGAGAAGCTTTTGTCGAGTGGTTCCTGGCCACTCCGCCCGATCACGAGCCAGGCGAGCAGCATCAGTATTCCAACGTAGGTTATTCCCTGCTCGCCGCGATTATCGAGCGCGCTGACGGTGGGTCGTTTCAAGACTCGGTGCGGCGACGGGTTTTTGAACCTGCGGGAATGAAGAATACGTTCTTTCTCGACGAAATCGGGCCGCACGTCGAACGGGTCGCCGTAGGTTCAGGATCGCAAGTGGCCAAGTACAAGCTGGATGGCAGACCAGAGTCGTACGGCGGATCCTGGCTCAGAATCGGACCTGGTGGAATCGTTAGCACCGCCCGCGATCTGCTGAAGTGGGAACAGGCACTACGCGACAAAACTGTGCTCAACGCCAAGCAGTATCGACGTGCCACCAAGCCATACAAGCCCAACCAACCTTGGGGACTCGGGTGGCGACTATCCCGCACGACGCGCAGCACTCCGTTGCACTACCACGATGGAGGATTGCCGGGGTTCAACGCGCTGTTCGCTCGCTACCCCAAGGAAAATGCGGTCATCATCATCCTTTGCAACCGCGACGAAGCAGCGGGCAGCGTCGGCAAGCGAATTTCACGGGACTTCTTCCGCGAGTAATCCAACTCTGGCTGAACCAACCCTGCGACTAGCGACCGACTACTCAGGAGCTATCGAAGATCCCGAGAGGCTTTCGAAGAGGGTCTCGATCCAGAAATCTGTTGAGATGAAACCAGAACCCCATTCCTCGTATATCGCAGGAAAGCCCTTCTTCTTGATGTCTTCGACACTCCGTCCCTTGCCCATTTGTGCCTGCACGATCCGGCTGGTCTCGACGAGCATCTTGTGATAGGCCTTGAGATCATCGAGCGTTGAAATCGGCCCATGCCCCGGAATAATTTTGACGTCGGGTTGTAGCTGTTCGATCATCAGTTGAATGCTGGTTGTCAAGCCGTCAATACTCCCACCGCTTTGTAAATCAACGAACGGAAAACGACCCGAAAAGAAGAGATCGCCGAGGTGGGCTACGTTTGATTCAGAGAACAAGATAACGCTGTCCCCATCGGTGTGGCTGTGAGGCGTATGGATCACACGAAGCTCCTCGCCGTTAAAGTGGATGGAAAGCGAGTCGGCGAAGGTGATCACGGGTAACCCACCAGGCGGCAGTGCCTCCACAGTTCGACCACGCACCGACTGCGTGACAGAGAGCCGTTTCCGCACATTCTCGTGGGCAATAATTGGCGCATCTGCTCCAAACTTGACGTTCCCTCCCGTGTGGTCGCCATGCCAGTGCGTGTTGAGCACGAACTTGATCTTGCCATCGCTCAATGACTTCACGGCTGCCCTGATCTTCTCTGCCAATGGGGCAATTTGATCGTCGATGATCAAGATGCCGTCGGCCCCCACCGATACGCCGATGTTGCCACTGCTTCCCCCGAGCATGTAAACCCTTCCAGCCACATGCGTAGCTTCGAATTGGACGTCATCGAATTTGTCTTGCCCCGAAACAGGGGCTGGCGGGACGATTTGGGCAAGGAATAAAACAGGTAGCAATCTAGGAAGCATCAGCAACTCCGAATAGTTGACCATGTTTGACTCTTCGTGCAATTTCTTCGCGATAGCCGCGAGTCTATGCGAACGGCGCGGGGATTAGTACCCACCCGCGTGACCGTCTTTACGCGACTCGCTGGCCCCGTGATAGGTTTTGTTCTTGGCGTCGTACAGGATGGCCTGGTATCCACCAAAAGGGCCGATTATCGTCTGGATGTTGTGTCCCCGTCGCGATAGATCGCGGCGGGTCTCTTGATCAATGCCCGATTCGAGCGACAGGGTGCCACCACTTGTCATTACACCTCGCCCACCTGCGAGAATTTCTCCTGTCGGCTCCGATGAGCCTGTATGGTAGAATCGAGCGGCGTCGCCAGCCTCTTGAAGATTCATGCCAAAGTCGATGAGGTTGCACAACACCTGCACATGGCCCTGCGGTTGCATGTCGCCACCCATGACGCCGAAGCTCATGAACGGTTGGCCCTCGCGGGTGACGAACGCAGGGATGATGGTATGGAACGGGCGTTTGTGCGGTTCGTACACATTGGGATGGCCTTCTTCCAGGCTAAACAGCTCCCCGCGGTCTTGAAGACAGAAACCCAATCCATCAGGACATAGCCCGGAACCAAAACCGCGATAGTTGCTCTGGATCAGCGAGACCATGTTACCGTTCGCGTCCGCGGTGGTCAGGTAGATGGTGTCACCCTGCCGAAGGGCATCGTCTGCCCGGGCGAGTCGGTTGGCGTTCGTCGCTTGCGTCACTTGCGAGGAGGACGACTGGCCCGATTTCAACTCAATTCGTCCAAACGGATACGCCCGGGCTGCCCGGTCAGGATCGAACAGGTTCCGGCGTTCCTTTGCATATTCTTTGCTGAGCAACGTCTTCAGTGGGATATCAAAGAAGTCGGGATCAGCATAGAAGCGTGCCCGATCTTCAAAGGCGAGCTTCTTGGCTTCGACCAAATGGTGCAAGTACATGGCACTGTTGTGCCCCATGCTCGCCAAGTCGAACCCCTCAAGTATGTTGAGCATTTGAAGGGCAGCGATGCCTTGGCCGTTGGGCGGCAGCTCCCAGACGTCATAGCCTCGGTAATTTGTCGAGACGGGTTCAACCCAGGTCGAAGTGTGCTTGGCCAAATCCTCTCTTCGCAAGAAGCAGCCCACACGGCGAAAGAACGAATCCATGACGTCGGCCAATTCGCCCCCATAGAAAGCATCTCTGCCCTTCTCCGCGATGATCTGAAGCGTGTTGGCTAACTTGGGGTTCTTGAACACCTCTCCCGGGCGCGGCGCTCGCCCAGCGGGCAGGAACGTGTCGGCGAATCCTTCGTACTTGGCAAGACGCTCGCTCCGCTGCCAATAGTATCCAATCAATTCGGTCACCGGGAAACCGTCATTCGCATAACGGATAGCAGGGGCTAGCACCTGCTTCATGGGCAGGTGGCCGAATTTCTTGTGCAGCTCAAACCACCCATCGACACAGCCTGGCACCGTGATTGGAAGTGGGCCATGACTGGGAATGCGATCAAGCCCGTTGTCGCTGAAATAGTCTCGGGTCAAGCCCAACGGCGACCTCCCGCTGGCATTCAACCCATACAGACGTCGCGTCTTGGAATCCCACACGATAGCGAAGAGATCGCCACCCACGCCGCTGCCGGTCGGCTCCATGAGGCCCAATGCAGCGTTGGCAGCGATGGCGGCATCGACGGCTGATCCGCCTTGCTTGAGAACATCCAGCGCTATCTGGGTCGCCAAGGGATGAGAAGTGGCAGCCATCCCGTGCTGCGCTATGACCGCAGATCGCGTCGCAAACTGGCGGCCGATCACGCGATCACCACCCCAGGCATGGGGTGCGATGCACGTCAACACGGCGACGAACGCCAGGGCAAATGTCAGCCCGGGTGTGGACATAGTCTCCTCCTCTAATCGAGCATCAGCCAACCCCCGGCAGCCAGTATAGCGGTCGTAGCCAAAACCGATAGTTGGCGGGCCGGATTGCTCGCTAGATCAAGTCCCGGTAGTCTAACGGGCTATGGTGCTGTTGATCGACAACTATGATTCGTTCACCTACAACCTCGTGCAGCGTCTCGGCGAGCAGAACACAGAGTGGACTGTGCGCGTGGTGCGAAACGACGCCATCACCCTCGAAGAGATTGAGGCGTTGTCCCCCAAGAAGATCATCATATCGCCGGGGCCTTGTACCCCCAACGAAGCTGGCATCAGCGTCGAGTTGGTTCGTCGCTTCGCGGGCGAAATACCCATTCTAGGTGTCTGTCTGGGGCATCAGTCAATCGCCCAAGCCTACGGTGGCAAGATCGTTCGTGCGGATCGCCTGATGCACGGCAAGACGTCCGCCATCTTCCACGACGGCCAAGGCAGCTACTCGGGCTTACCTAACCCGTTCACCGCGACCCGCTACCACTCGCTGGTCGTTGATCGCAACACGCTGCCAGCCGAGTTTGAAGTCTCCGCCTGGACGGATCAGGATGAAATGATGGGCATCCGCCACAAAGAGCTTCCGCTGGAGGGCTTGCAGTTCCATCCAGAAAGCTTCCTAACCGAGCATGGCCCCCAACTGCTCCGCAACTTCATGGCGGAGCGCTGGCCGAACCGCCACTAAAGAGGATGCCAAAGTTGGGTGCCGACTCGTCGCGGTGGATTTACGCGTCATCACAAGGATCGTGACAACCACCACCTCAGTTGAGTTAGCCTGGAGGTCAGCAAGCACCGTCACAGCGCTCCCGGGTAGCAAGATTCGCCCGGAAGTACTTGGGGGCTAGAATCTTCTTGACAACCTCTTGGCGGATTCTCACAGCCCCGGGATTTCTGCAGCCGGTTCTGCATCACTCTCCGAGCAAGTCAGGTGAGTTGTCGCCCCACTCCGGACGCCGCGCGGGCGAGCCGCGAAGATCGTAACCGCATCTCGGGCAGAGACCAAGCTTCAAACGCCTACGACGGAGGCGGTGGCGCATAATATTCCTTGCCGAAATTCAAAGGTGTCAGGAAGATTTGTTTGAAGCCCTGAAGCATTCTTG
>JAJDDP010000209.1 GCA_029260235.1 Phycisphaerae bacterium
GCCGAAAGCGTGTCCTCCAGAGGACGAAAATTGTTAGGCCTAGCCGATGCCGCCATGTTCGCAGCGCCCGATGTCATCGAGAAGGAAGTCCGCTGTCAGCGCTGCCGACCCATGCGGGCCCACGCTGTGGCTATGATGTGCAGGCTGAAATTTCTGCGCGATGGAGTTGGCGCTGAATCATGAGGATCAGCCCTCTGCGGTCGATGGGCTTGGTTGCGTAGTCGTCGCACCCGGCCTGTATGCACTTCTCTCGGTCGCTTCCCATGGCATGAGCCGTCAGGGCGATGATCGGGCCGGTGTAGCCCTTTTGCCGGAGCCGTCCCGTGGCTTCGTATCCGTCCATCACCGGCATCTGCATATCCATCAGGATGACATCGAACGGTTCGCCCTTGTCGCTTGCCCCCAGCGCCCTGTCCAGGGCGAGCTTGCCGTCCTTGACGGCGGTAACTGCTGCTCCGCACTTCTTCAGCATGCCGGCAACGAGAACTTGATTGGTGGTGTTATCCTCGGCCAGCAGCACGCGGACACCTTGGAAATCTGATCCTGACGGCTGAACTGCTGGCTGGGCGGTGTCAGCCACGGCGGTGGCCGACAAGGGGTCGTCGAGCATCTTCACGCCATCGAGCGAACCGGTTGCCACCGTGATCCGGAAGGTGCTCCCAACGCCTACCTCCGTCGCTGCCACGGTGATATCGCCGCCGAGCAACTCCGCGAAGCGCTGGCTGATGGTCAGGCCAAGTCCCGTTCCGCCGTACTTCCTCGTGGTGGACGTGTCGGCTTGCATGAACGGCTGGAACAGCTTGCCGACTTGGTTCTGCGACATGCCCCGTCCTGTGTCCATGACATCGAATTGCAGGCACGGTTCGCTCGGGCGCCCCCCTGGCTCCCCCACAGCGCCATCCGTGAGCCGAGTGACGAGGCGAACGGCTCCGGATTCGGTGAACTTGATCGCATTGCCAATCAGGTTGATTAGAATCTGCTGCAGGCGTGTGGAGTCGCTTTGGATAGTTTCGGGTATCACGCCGTTGTATTCGATATTGAGCGGCAGTCCCTTCTCGTCGGCCCGCACGCGCATCAGCGATGCAACCTCTGCAATGACATGACACGGCTGGCAGTCTCTGTGTTCGACAACCATCTTGCCTGCCTCGATCTTGCTGAGGTCGAGGATGTCGTTGATTAGATCCAATAGGAACTCGCCGTTGCGTCGGATGGTGTGGACACAGTTCATCCTCTCCGAATCCGACTGCTCGACATCAAGCAAGTTCTCGGCGAATCCAAGGATGGCCGTCATGGGCGTACGAATCTCGTGGCTCATGTTGGCCAGGAACTCGGTCTTGGCGACATTTGCAGACTCGGCGATTACCTTCGCGGTACGCAGCTGCTCTGCCGCCCGCTCTCGGTCGGTGATGTCGCGTGCGAAGGCGTTGAAAGACACGGTCTCACCAGAACGATCGTGCGTAATGGCCAGTTCGATAGGGAACTCCTGACCGTTGCGACGCAGGGCAGTAAACTGGACCCGCCGATCAATCGCAGGGGCTTCTTCATTTGCAGCCAGTTTCGCCATCGCCCTGACATGTTCTTCGCGGTACTGCGGTGGAACGATCGTCTGGGTCAAGTCCTGGCCAAGGATTTCCTCGCGCGACCAACCGAAGATTTGCTCGGATTGTGCGTTCCACGCCGTGACGAATCCACTGGAGTCGACGGAAATGAAGGCATCGTGGGCCGTTTCTACGATTCTGTGTTTCCGCTCTTCACTCGCCTGCAGCGCTGCGTCGCGCTCTTCGATTCTGCCGGCCATGCGGTCGAAGACCGCAGCTGCTTGGCCAATCTCATCACTCCCGGTGATGCCCGAACGCCGGCTATAGTCTCCGCAGGCCAGATCACGACAACAATTTCCAAGTTTCTTGAGCCGTCGTGCCACATAGCGCACTAACAAGGAATAGATCAGAAAGAACATGCCGGCATAGACTGCCAAGTCGACCCACAGACTGTGCCAGCCCGCCGCGGCGGCGCGCTCGAACGCCAGGCCCGCCGGAAGCTTGATGCTCATGATTCCGCGGAGATCGCCTAGCTGGTAGTCGTAGGAACTATCGTAAGCGGTCTGAATGGCGAGGGGTGCATCCTCCTGCTTGCCGTGGCACTCTAGGCAGTACTGCTCGATCCAGATAGGGTTTGAGTAGTGGTAGTATGGCTCTCCATCTTCCGTCGCGAACGGCACGAGCCGCTCGGAAACAAGCGGATTGGCACGATAATAAGCCATCGCCTCCAATTCCAGGTCGTCTGCGGCGTTGTCCGGATTTCGCGGGCGGTCCGAGACATTGTTGAAGGTCAGCCCGCTATTGGACCAGTTTTGGAAATCCCCGGAAATCCGGTTCATCGAGTGGGCGGGCAAGAAGCCGACCGTCTTGCTGTTGAGCGGTATACCGCTGTCGAGAAACTGGTGGTGGTAGACGCGACGCGTAGCCATGAGTACGCCCCGCACATTGCTGGCCTCTCGCTGCATGTCCTGCCGAGCTTGCTCTTTCGCCGCTCGATAGCTAACTGTTACCTGAATACAGAACGCAACCAGGAACGCCGGGACGATGATCAGCAGAAGTTTGGTCTTGAGTTTCACGATCGCCGACCCGCTCTCACGATTCCCGACTCATGATCAAATTGGCGCGCCGCTCGCAGAATGCGCATGTCTGCATGCGATACTCTTCCGACGCCCAAACCGGTACAACTCAGAGCTCCCCAGCGTCTCATCGACACGATTATGAGGCGCCTGGAGTCTGCGATGGCCCTTGGGGCACAGATTGCTTGCAGGTCTGATAGGATCAGCCGGAGCCGCCCATGAGCTGCGAGCGGTCAGTCCACACCCGATAACGCGGAGCAACCAGGTAGCCACTTCCGATGATGGTCGGCTGAACATGCGATGACATGATGAGGAAGGGTATCGCCAAGTCGTGGCACTCGAAGAAGCCTGCCATGCTCCTTGGGTACATGGTGGCGAAGACCCAGTACCTGCTTATGTTGGTAGGAAGAAGGCGTTTGATTAACCCAGTAAGCGCAGCCTCTTAGTTTCGGCGCAGGTACTTCGCCGTAGGATCACCAAGGTCACAGCCCACCGCAGTGCGACAGGCCCGAAACAACCGATGCGCGCGATGGGGCTTTGCAAGTCTCAATTGCGAGTCCCCGGCTGGCTCACCAACATGGGAGAGCGACGCGCAGCGAACCAGAAATTCGCAAAATCAGGCCAAGAAGTGGTTCCCCAGGATGTTCACTGTGATCCAGGCTACTGCGGCCAGCAGTAGGAGGACTCGGACATATTTCCTGAAGTTATCTATGCTAGCCACCGCGCCGGTCGCTGTCATGGCTGAGCCAGATCGCTGCTCCAACCACCGGCCGCCCACCATCAGGGCAACGACAACGACGAACGCAGCATCCCATGCCGTGATCCAGCCTCCATTGGTGATGATCGTGTAGCTTATGAAGAGCAACAACATAGGCCCCCACATCATCCACATCAGTCTGCCCAATAAGGCCAAGCCACTACTGCCCTTGGCGGCTCGCGTTTCGAGGACGGGTTGGGAATCAGTTTGCATTGTTCGTGCCTCCTCAGGTACTTGACGACAATGGATGCGCTTCAGCGCATTCACATGCCTATACCGCAGCGGCGTCAGTGCCGTCCGCATATCGCGCCGCTTCGGTTCCTTTGGTTGCTCGCCGTCGCTCCAATTCGCTCGATACTCTCCTGGAAAGTCGATCCGCCGCCCGGCTAATGGCCACCTCAATGCCGACATCCGTGACCTCGACGCGGACCTGCCCTTTGGGCACTATCCCAGCCATGATCTGGCACCTTGTGTCGACACCGCCGCGTGGCCCGTTTACGTCGGCGAACCGAACCGCGACACGATCAATACGACGCCCGAATCTGCCCAGGGCGAACCCGATTCGCCTCTCTATGAGCTCTCGCTGGGAGGAGGTCAGTTCCAGGTTTCTTGCGACGATCTGAATCTTCATGGTTGCCTTCCTTGCATAGTTTCCTGGGATCTTCACCTAAGCATACGCTACAGCCGGCCCATCGGAAAATAGACTCTTTGTCGTTGATAGATAGATATTTTCGATGTATCATCCGTGAATGGAATGGTTCAACTACCACCACTTGCTGTACTTTTGGGTGGTCGCGAAGGAGGGGACTATCGCGGCTGCTTGCGAAAAATTGATGCTCGCCCAGCCTACGATCTCGGCCCAGATCCGGGCATTAGAGAATGCCATCGGAGAAAAATTGTTTCGTCGCAGAGGGCGGTATCTTGTGTTGACCGATACCGGGCGTGTGGTCTATCAATACGCCGATGAGATTTTCTCACTCGGCCGTGAAATGCTGGATACGTTAAGAGGCCGGCCGACCGGCAGCCCCGTGCGGTTCCACGTTGGCGTGGCTGACGTGTTGCCCAAGCTCGTCGCCCACCAACTGCTTAAACCCGCCCTCAAAATGCCGGAAACTGTTCGGTTGATCTGCCACGAAAGCACCCAGCAGGAGTTGTTGGCGAAGCTAGCGATCCATGAGTTGGACCTCATCCTCTCGGACAGCCCAATCGGTCCGGACGTCCAAGTACGCGCGTTCAACCACCTCCTGGGTGAGTGCGGCGTTTCGATCTTCGGCACGAAGAACTTGGCCGATTCACATCGGCGACGATTCCCAGCATCGCTCGATAGCGCACCCTTCCTATTGCCCACAAGCACCACGGCGTTGCGCCGAGAACTTGACCACTGGTTTGACGCCGAAGACATCCGCCCTGCGATCGTCGGCGAGTTCGACGATAGCGCCCTCCTCAAGGTGTTTGGCCAAGCCGGCGCCGGCATGTTCGCCGCGCCCGACGTCATCGAGAAGGAAGTCCGGCGGCAGTACGGCGTGCGGGTCATCGGTCGTGTAGATTCAGTGCGGGAAAGGTTCTATGCTATTTCCGTCGAGAGGAAAGTGAAACACCCCGCGGTCGTCGCAATTGCTGATGCGGCCCGCGAAAGGCTCTTCGACTAAGTGGAGGCTAAGCGCGATCATGTCTTCCTGCACACTGGCGTTGGCTGAGGTAACCGAGATTGCGTTGATCTCCGATCTGCTAGTGATCTTGGCCAGCGCAGCTGTTGTCGCCATTGTCATGCAACGCCTTCGACTGGCCGTGATCCCGGCTTACCTGATAACCGGAGCCGTGATCGGCCCGCACGCCTTGGGACTGGTTCCGTCGCCTGAGGGCCTCGGCGTCATCGCACACCTAGCCATCATCCTGCTTCTCTTTGGTATCGGTCTCGAACTACACCTCGCTATGCTCAGGCCCGGCCTGACCCGCCTCGTCGCCGCGGGCTTTGGCTCGTGCGGCCTTTCGGTGCTCTTCGGCTGGCCGGTGGCGATGTGGTTCGGGTTATCTCCACCTGCTGCCCTGGCGGTCTCCATGGGCCTGTCGCTTTCATCGACGGCGGTCGTGTTGCGGATACTGGCTGATCGGCGCGATCTTCAACGGACCAGCGGTCGATTGGCCCTTTCGATCCTAGTAATCCAAGACATGGTTGTCCTGGTCATGCTGGCATCGCTCCCCGCGCTCGCCACCTGGATCGGAACATCAGGAGAATCGCCTCTGGGCCAAGTCAGCGAGCGGCCTGCCCACAGCTGGCTGTGGTTCCTCACCGATGCCAGCGTGCGGGTTGGAAGCGTGGTAGCACTCTTTGTCGCCAGCAGGCTTGTCCTTCCGCGGCTGCTCCGTGAGTCCCTCAGAGGGCGTTCTCTGGAAGTAATGCTGGCCATCGGCGTAGCGGCGGCACTGGGAGCAGCAGTTATCACGCAGAAGGTCGGCTTTAGCCTTGAGATGGGTGCGTTTCTAGCTGGGTTTCTTCTCGCGGGGACGCCCTTCCGGCACCAACTGAGTGGTCAGATTGGCCCACTGCGGGATCTATTCATTGCCGTGTTCTTCGCGACCCTCGGCATGAGGCTCAACCTGGGTACAGTGGTCGACTGTTGGCCGGTCATCCTGGGGGGTGTCGTGGTCTTGGTGGCACTCAAGGCTACGCTGATTTCCGGAGTCTGCTGGGTGTCGGGGGCCGCCGCGAGCATCGCCGTCGCGGTGGGATTGTCTCTTTCCCAAGCGGGTGAGTTCAGCCTCATTCTTCTCGGAGCAGCGCACGGCCAGGGGATCATCACCGACGACGTATTGGCCATCGTCATCGCCGTCGTGGTGATTTCCCTAATTCTGACGCCGGGGATGGTAAGCCTTGGAAGTCGACTCGGGCAAGCCGTGTCTAGATTCGGACCTGCCCCCTGGACCGCGCCATCGCTATCTTTGGGCGGGCGTCAACATGGCCAGCAGCGGCTAGATCATTCAAACCATGTGATCGTTGCCGGCTACGGCCCGATCGGGCGCGGCATTACCGACAAACTTGGCGAGGTGGGCATCCCCGTCACCATCGTTGAGCTGAATCCAGCCACGGTTCAAGAACAATCTAGCCAGGGCATGACCTTCATCTTTGGCGACGTGGGCAACCTGCATGTACTCGAGTCAGCCGGAATTGACAGCGCTGATGCACTCGTCTTGACCATTCCAGACGAAGAAGCCACCTTGCGTGCGTGCGTCCTGGCCCGGAGGCGAGCGCCGGGAATTTTCATCGCGGCAAGAACCAGAGTCATCAGCAAGCAGGCCGCCCTTATGGAGATCGGCGCCGATCACGTCACCATCGACGAGACAGCCGCAGCCGAGGCAATGCTGGGCGCGGTCATGCTCGGCATCCCTGCCCGCACAAACCAGCCTTGAGTTGCTCGCCGAGCTATACTTCCCTCGAAGAATTGGTGCATATCCCCTCCGGACAACCAAGCCACACTTGGGCTGGCAGGATGCACTGTCTGGTGGAGGAGCCGAGCGCTATTCGACTGTCTGTCAATACCGCGCACGACATGTCCGGCATTATGGAAATAGTCGTCCCTGAAGAATCCCATAAGTTCTTTTGCGATAGGGGTTGAACGGCCTCCGGCGTGGGCGGATAATTGCAAGGTAATCACGGATGCCCCTTCAAAACCTTGCAATATGTGAACGGATTCATGAAGCCCAAAACC
>JAJDDP010000210.1 GCA_029260235.1 Phycisphaerae bacterium
CCACACAAGATGATGTGCCCGTGGAGTTGATCGATCTTGGCTTGCACCTTACTCCTCCCCAACGCGGTACGAATCTCACCGCCGACAAACAGAGTCAACATCGAAGCATACGCAAGAGAGACCACGCCGACGCCGAGCACGATGACCACCACCGTCCAAATACGACCCGAAGGGTCCAAGGGAATGGTCTCGCCATACCCGACGGTCGATAGGGTGATCACGGTCATGAAGGCAGCATCACCCATAGATGCGTCCGACACCAACATGTAACCAACAGTGCCAATGATGAACACCGCCGCTAGGGCGGTTATGCAAATCCTGAATCGAAGACGGGCATCCACCTTTAGGTCGCATCCTGTTCGTCAAAGTAGGTCCAGCCGGGCAGTATAGGCGCGAACCACCAGCCGCACGATACCCCCAAAGAAATCGGGCGGCATCCTTCCGGCAGCAGCGGCGTAGCCACCAATCTTGACCAAGCCCTCCGCCGTCCGTGTTCAACGCCTCCCTGCACATACCCCTCGGAGGCATCGGCGGGTATAATCAGCTCGCCGCACAGAAACCGCGGACGCCTCGCCCTTGATAGCAGCGGAAGGGTGGGGAACGGATCCGCAGAACAGAAGCCGCCGTCTGCAAACGAAACATGTGACCCTGGAAAGGACCAGCCCATGCCCCCCGGAGCCGAGAATTCAGATCGCTTCAATGAGCGGCGCAAGAAGGATGAGGACTACCAGAAGCAACTCCCCGGAGACGAGGAAGCCCCTCTGCCGCCCCCAGTAGATACCATCCGTGCCGGAGCAAAACCAAAGCGAAACGAGCCCTGCCCCTGCGGCAGCGGAAAGAAATACAAGCAATGCTGCGCTAAGAAGTAGACGACTGCCCGAGCGGCGAGCTTTCTTTGCGGGTAGCTCCTGACGTTTCCCACGTTTCTGACCTTCCCCACGACTCGTGGACACCCAGATCAGGAAGCATAATATTCTTGGGAACTTTTGCTGCGTCAACGGACGACAGAGTTCAAGGATGGAGAAGCCCGCGGCGCAAACAGCTGATCAGCAAGCCTAGCCCGGCAGTTCGAAGAATTCCCGCGTGTTCGCTGCCGTTTGATCGACAAACTCCTGATAATCCTCACCCCGTAGTTCTGCCAAGAACTTGGCTGTGTGGGCTACGTTGGCTGGTTCGTTGGGGAATTGCTTTCGGACCGGGATTGGCGATAAGTAGGGTGAATCCGTCTCTACTATGATCTTGTCGGCTGGGTAAGTGCGGGCTACCTCTTGCACTGTGGTGGCTGACTTGAAGGTGACCAGCCCGGTGAAGGAGAGTCGCCAGCCGTGCTTCGCTACGCTCTCCGCCTCAGCCTCTGTGCCTGAGAAACAGTGGACTACGACCGGCTTGTCCTGGTATCCGTGCTCAACCAACAGGCCGATCACGTCGTCGAAGGCTTCGCGGCAATGAATCACCAGCGGTAGCTTGGCCTCTTGGTTTAGGACCAACTGCCGGGTGAAGACATCGTGCTGCGTCGCCCGGTCAGCGAAGTCGTAATGATAGTCCAACCCCAACTCGCCGCAGGCAACCACACTTGGATCCTTGAGCAACTCAGCCAGTCTTGGCCAATCGCCTTTCTCTACCTTGGCAGCTTCGTGGGGGTGGATGCCAGCCGTGGCGTGGATGCTCGCGTAGCGCTCAGCTAGCTCAATAGCTCGGGCGGTGTCGGCCACATCCGAAGCGATGGAGATAATCTCATCGACGCTGGCTGCATTCGCCCGTTCCAGAATACCGTCGATGTCGTCGCAGAGGTGCTTGTCGGTCAAGTGTGCGTGGGAGTCGATGAGGCCCATGTCGCATCTACTTTGGAATCGGCGCGAAAGCGTCGATGAAGTGTTCGATCTGCGGCTTGCCCCTCTCGGGCATGACCACAGCGACGACGTCAAATCGGCATGGACGATCCTGCGCCGACTTCTCGATCAGGTAGCATCGTGCCGCCCGAGTCAAACGCCTCTGCTTCTGATAGGTGACATTGTTTTCAGGATCAGCGGCTGAGTCGGTGCTGCGGGTCTTCACCTCGACGAAGACAATCGTCTCTGAATCGACGGCAATCAGGTCGATCTCGCCCAGGGCACATCGATAATTGCGGGCGACGATTCGATACCCGCTGTGCTTCAGTGCTTTGGCGGCGGCCTTTTCCCCGGCCGCCCCGAGGCTCACGACGAAGCGCCTACCAATTCAGGATTCGACTTGCTGCCGGCCTTTGCCTGCGCAGCCTTGCTGGTCTTGGTCTTGGTGACGCGAATTTCGCGTAGTCGCCTAGCCTTACCAATACGATCCCGCAGGAAGTACAGCTTGGCCCGACGGACTTTGCCGCGGCGATTGACTTTGATGTCAAGAACCAGCGGGGAGTGCAGCATGAAGATGCGTTCTACGCCTTCGTTGTTGACGATCCGACGAACAGTGAGCGATTCATTGATGCCGCCACCGCTGCGAGCAATAACCACGCCGTTGAAGATTTGGGTACGTGTCTTAGCCCCTTCTCGAATACGCGTATGGACATCGACGGTGTCGCCGACATGGAAAGCGGGCACCTTCGATCTCAGGCAATTCTTCTCGACGATCGCAATCAATTCCTGGCTCATGATCCTAACTCTCCGGCGACCGTCTGCCGCCCAATTGTCCATACACCCATATAACGTGCCGTCAACCGGCTATCCCTAAAACGCCAAGCACAGAGCACTTGGGTTGCATTCCGTCGTACTGCAGCTTCTTACTCGCCACTCGCCCCTGCTTCGTCATCTTCTTTGAGCAAGTCAGGCCGTCGCAGCTGCGTTCTTTCCCGGGCCTGCTCTCTTCGCCATGCTTCCATCTTGGCGTGGTCGCCCGATAGCAGGATGTCAGGTACCGCCATCCCTCGAAAGTCCCTGGGGCGGGTGTATTGCGGATACTCCAACAACCCATGTGAGAACGACTCGTCCAATGCCGATTCCGGGTCACCCAGCACACCGGGGAGCAAGCGAACAATCGCATCAATCAACACAAATGCAGCTGTCTCGCCACCCGAGAGCACATAGTCTCCGATAGAGACCTCCCGAGGGTTTAGCCCCAGGCGAATGCGCTCGTCGAAACCCTCATAGTGCCCGCACAGCAAAGCCAAGTCCGATTCGCCCGACAACTCCCGGGCCAACTGTTGATCGAACCGCTCACCCTGCGGCGTCAGCATGATCAGCGTCGGAGCAACTTCGCGCCCTGACCGCACATGCTCTACAGCTTCAAATATCGGCCCGCACGAAAGAACCATGCCAGGCCCACCGCCAAACGGGCGGTCATCAACACTGCGATGGTTGTCTTGCGCAAAATCCCGAGGATTCGTGCAGGTGATCTCCACCGAGCCTGCTGAAACCGCACGACCAACAATACTCGTGCCGGCAAACGTATCGAACAGCTCTGGAAACAAAGTCAGAACGTCGATGCGCATCGGATCACCACCAGCCGAAACTATGTGGCTGGTACCTCGCGGACCCTCTCAATCAGACGCTTGACCGTGTCGGTGGGCTGAGCCCCAACACCAAGCCAATAGTCCACGCGATCTTGCTTCATGACGATCTGCTTAGCGTCATCTCGCTCAAGCGGATCGAAGTGCCCGAGTAATTCGAGCACGCGACCATCGCGCTGGGTTCGGATGTCCATAGCCGCAATTCGATAAAAGGGGCGATGTCGTCTCCCCATGCGTTTGAGTCTAAGCCTGACGGCCACAGCAACCTCCGTGAGTATCTTGAGCGCAAATCAATCCTGCCAACCCAGTCTCGCCGCCACTGCCGCGAGACCCAGAGCCTAGCCAGTATAGCAAATCGCCTTCCAGGAGCAAGCGCTTTGTTGTACGCCGCCGGTCGGGATTTCGGCCGATCAAAGCCCACTGGCAAAGTGGGGAAGCCTCCCAACCCAGCCTCACATCAGCATGACTCTGGTCTAGCAATGGTCCGACCTGCCACCGCGAGATGGGGGATGGCTCGCTGCCTTGCTTGGGCTTCAATGCCAGTGAATAAGCAAAAAGAAAGCACCGCGAGCCGTTAGGCATCGACGGTGCTTTCCGGAGGGGAAAGAAGCCTGGTTCTAGTACGACTACGTCACCCCAGTTGGGGCCCTCCTCAGATGATTCCATCGGCCCTTGCAGGGCCTCGCGATAGCGTACTGCATGATCCGCCGCCACGCGACTTTATAATCGGCTCAATGGAGACAGAAACTTATCTCTTTCCAGCATAATTATATGCGTTTCTGCACCGAAGTCTCTGGGTAATTTACCTAATTCTTATCGGTCTATGCTGGTTTTTAGCACGCAGCGTAGCCGCAAGCCTCGCATTTCTTGCAACCCTCGGTAAATATAAGCACAGCTTTACATTCTGGGCAGACGATTTTGAACTGATTTTGCTGTCGAGGATGCTCGTCTACGGCGGCTAATGCCGTAGACGAGTTCCCGTTTCCGCCGTGGCGCAGCTTGTTGTGGTCGTTACCGTTTGTGCCGGTCTTGCCGTTTGAACCATTTGTCCGGGATTGGTCGCCATTCCGCATGGTGGCGATCACGTCCCGGTCAAGATCGAGCGGATCGAAGTCGCCTAGCAAGAGAGCCTGCAGCCCGAAGCGACTTTTGGCTCGCTGGTACTTTTGGAGCGAGCGGGCCAAGCCGTCCCCCAGGCTCATGATCTTGCCTTCCTTCGTCGAGACCTGCAGCGTTGAGCCAATGCCTTTGAGTTGACGCACCACATAGTGCAACTCGCCCCCGGCCCGAAGCCATAGGCTTACCATGCGGCAAATCGCTTCCAGATCGCTGTTGGCCAAGTCGCCACCTTTGCCCAATTGAGCGAAGACCTCAAGCTCTCGCTCTGATTTGGGGTCCACGGTGACTTGAACGTGCATGTTGCCAAAAGGCGTCATCTGCCGCATTCGAATTCCGCTGGAAATTTCACCCAGCTCAACGGGAATCAACCGAATCGGCTCAGCCGCCTTCTGGGGTACATCTTCTTGCGTGTTCGACGAGCTGCTCTTGTCACCGCTGCGTTCGCGGGCCATGGGCTGACTTTCACGACAGCCGTCCCGATACACAGTCACGCCCTTACATCCAGCGTCGTAACTCATTTCGTAAATCGTGGCTACATCCTCGGGCGTAGCCTTATGGGGGAAGTTGATCGTCTTTGAGATGGAGGCGTCGCAGTGTTTCTGGAAAGCGGCCTGCATCTTCACATGAGATTCAGGGGCGACGTCGTGGGCGCAGACAAAGACACGACGCATCTCATTGGGAATGCCCTCAATGTTCGCGAGGGTGCCATCCGTGGCTATGCGATCCGTCACGCCCTCGCTGAGAACATCGTTGGACTTGGCAACCTGCTCAAAAATGGGATTCAGCTCCATCATCTGTGATCGGCCCTGATCCTGTCCCTTGAGCACGTTGCGGTAGAAAACCAAACCAAACAGCGGCTCGATGCCGCAGGAGCATCCCGCGATGATGCTGATTGTTCCGGTCGGCGCAATCGTAGTAGAGCAGGCGTTGCGCATTTTTCGGCTGTGGACCCGGTCCCAGGTGCTTCCCGACCAGTTGCCGAAACAGCCTCGCTCGCTAGCTAACTTCTCGCTTGCTTCGTGGGCTTGGTCATTGACAAACTTCATGAATCGCTCGCCCCAGCGAACACCTTCTTCGCTGTTGTAGGCAACGCCCAAACCAAAGAGAGCGTCGGCAAAGCCCATGAGGCCCAAGCCGATCTTGCGGTTGGTCTTGCAAATCTGAGCAATTTCGGGAAGCGGATAACGATTGACGTCAATCACATTATCAAGGAAGCGAACAGAATCATGGATGGTCTGACGCATGCCCTCCCAATCGATGTTGGCCTCAGGTGTGCATTCATCCTGCACGAACATACGCAGGTTGATGCTGCCCAGATTGCAGGCCTCGAAGGGGAGAAGAGGTTGTTCGCCGCATGGATTGGTCGCCCGCATGATGCCTAGCTGTGGAGTTGGGTTGGCCTGGTTGACGCGGTCAATGAAGACAACGCCGGGTTCGCCAGTCTCCCAGGCGTGATCGATGATGATCTTCCAAATATCCGCTTTGCTGTACACGGCTGAGCCAACGTCGCCAATCGCCTCGGATTCGACAGGTATGAGCGTCTTGATGTCGTATTTCCAAATGTCGAGATCTCTTGGGATCACGAAATTGGCCCCGTTCCTGGGGTTGGTGACTATATGTGGCGATTGGGGATTGGCCCGCAAGCCTTCCATCCAAGTGTCGGGCACTTTGACGGAGATGTTGTAGTTTTGGAACTGATCGAGATCCTGCTTGGCGAACAAGAACTTCAGGATGTCAGGGTGATGAATATTCATCATGCCCATGTTGGCGCCGCGCCGGAAAGCCCCCTGCTGAATGGCATTGGTGGCTTCACTAAACGCCCGCCAAAAGCTGATTGGGCCCGAAGTCGTGCCCCCAGAAGACTTGATGTAGTCGCCGGTTGGCCTGAGTTCATCAAAGGCGAAGCCAGTCCCGCCGCCTGCTTTTTGGATCAGGGCGGTGTTCTTGATGCTGTCGAAAATCTCGTTGATGCTGTCGCCTACGGGGAGCACGAAGCATGCGCTAAGCATGCCCATTTCGCGTCCAGCGTTCATCAAGGTTGGGCTATTGGGCATGAAGCGGCACGAAGCCATCAGATCGTAAAAGCGATTCTTCCACTCGCTACGTTGATCAGGACCGCCGCCATAAAGTGTTTCGGCGTCTGCAATGGCGTCAGCTACGCGCAAGAACATATCTGCTGGAGTCTCGAGAAGGTTCCCCTCCTCGTCACGCTTGAGATAACGTGCTTCCAGCACGCGCAAGCCGTTTGCGGTCAGGTTGGGTTCCCGGTGGTTCGCGCCGCGTCTCATGCCCATCAAGGGACTGGCTAGCAACTCCGACATCCTGGCTATCTCCACGCCTGGCTGGGCGTCAGTTGGAAGGGGATGGGCCAG
>JAJDDP010000022.1 GCA_029260235.1 Phycisphaerae bacterium
GCGCTCCCGAAGTTGGCGAACCTTGTCGGCCTGCTGCTCTGCCCTGGACAGCGGCCTCATATCGATAACCACGGCAGTTTCCAGAGAAGTTACGATTCGGCATGCTCGTTGAAGCAAGCACGCCGAATCATGATCTTTGTCGGAGGATGCGGAACCTCTAGCCCGGTCGGCCACGATCGCCATGACGTTGCTCTTGAAACGAGCCTCGAAGTAGCCCCTTTTCTTGCCGGGCGGAATGATCGACGTCATTTCAATGCGACCGCCGGCAAAGGACCGGAACACTTCAGCCAAACCAGCCGGATCCTCGGCTAGCCACTGATCAAGATTCTCGAGCTGGCTAATCAACCACTCCTGAGTTGGGAGTGTTGAGGGCCTAGCTTGCTGTTTCTCCAACCGCCTGATTTCGGCGGCACGTTCATCCTGCCGAGCTTCTAACTCACGAAGCCGACACGCTATCGATCGTAAATCGCAGCCTGCCTCCTCAACCATCAAGGTCAGGTTGTTGACCTTCTGGTCGATCCTCTGCAGTTCAGAACGGCGCTCAGAAAGTTCATTCGGTCCGCACCGCGCCGCCGTTTCTATGATGCGATTCAGGGCAGCGGATAGTTCATCGATGAAGCCATCCATCTTAAGGAGGTGGGCCTGCATCTGTTCGATTAGCAAGGACCGAAGCAACGCACGAGGCGCATGCGTCCTTACATCACAGCGATGCATGCGCCGGCCACCGCAGGTTATGCACCTCCCGGAAGCACCGGCTAGCACGAAGCGTGAACCACACTTGGCACAGAAGAGGAGGCCAGAGAGTTTGTTCTTTGGGTACAACTGAACGTAGCTTGATCCATTACCGCCGGATGCACCCTTCGGGCCGGGATAGATCTTCTTGATCTCGGCTAGCCTCTTCTGTGCAAGCTCCCAAAGATCCTGCGGTACGATTCGAAGCTCTTCCCGCTGGACAACAACCTGGTCAGATTTTGGAACGACAACTTGCACGACCTTTCCGGTGATTGGGTTGCGCTTGTTGCTTCGCTCACCCCATCGCCAGACGCCGATGTACTTCTGGCAGGTCAGAATGCGCCTCACATAGTCATGATGCCATCCGGGTGTTGTAGCCCTGTGATCCTTGGACACGCCAAGGCGGGTGAGTTCGGTGGCAATCCAGCACATGGATTTGCGATCAACAGCAAACCACTCAAATGTCTGCACGACCCAACGGGCGACTTCGCTGATAGTGATCCGCATTCGCGGCCTACGATTACGCCCACGACGCTGGCTCTCCGAACCGGGGATTGGCTCCGAGGCATAGCCGAAGCGAAAATCACCGGCTGATAGGCCCTCAAGTACGGCGCTGGCTTGGCCCCGGTGGACGCGCTTACCCAAGTCGGTAATGTACTGCTCATGGTGCAGGCCCAGAATCGTGGCCAAGATTTGCCAGGACTCATTATCCGTGTCGATGCCTTCGTTAATGCTGATTATTCGGATGCCGTCGGAGACGAGCTCCTTGAGCAGCGACATCAGCTGGGTAGATTCACGGCTGAGCCTGCTCAAGTCCTCCACATACAACACCGTGAAGCGCTTCGCCTTTGCCGCGGCTTTGAGTTCCTGCAGCACCATCCGGTCAGTCTTGGTGCCGGATACTGCCCGCTCGATGAAAACGTTCTCATCAGGAATGAACACGTTGTCGGCGCGAGCCCTATCTCGGCAACCGCGTACCTGATCGTCCGGGCTCCTCTCATTCTGCATGTCGCTGGACATGCGCGCATGGGCGGCTCCAATTATTTGAATCTCAGACATCAGAAAAACTCCATTTGGGTGCGAACCCAGCAGA
This sequence comes from Phycisphaerae bacterium, assembly GCA_029260235.1. Classification (GTDB taxonomy): domain Bacteria; phylum Planctomycetota; class Phycisphaerae; order UBA1845; family UBA1845; genus OFTM209. The sequence continues at coordinate 1,826 of JAJDDP010000022.1, forward strand.
CAGCTGGCTAGGTCAGCAACTAATGATGGTGTCTGAGATGTTCGCCGTCGTATGCATAACCGCTTGTTGAAGAACGGGTTAAGACCGATCGAAGTCCAATTCGACGGACTCGACGAGGTCGTACCCGTTAGGTACAAAGCGGGTCCCCGCTAATCGGTAAACCGAGACAGGCCAGTCACTTACGGCTGGCTTTTCTTGTAGACATTCCTCGGCAAATGGGCTTGGGCTTGCCTGGGGCTTGCCGGGGCGTGCCGGTTTTGGTGGTGTGAGGCAGGGCTTCCTGTGTGGAGGGTTGGGATCGCTTGGTACTGGTGCCTTTGTTGAGCGACACCAAGGCACGAGCCGCCCACATGCCCCCCCCAAATACCTGTCCGGATTCCCGGCGGTCTTGCGTCTATGTGCTGGGGCGTGGTGTAGATTGCACGTGTGCAGGGCAATGGACCTGGAGCTGACCATTGGCGATACTTGCTCGGGAAGCAACCCAACCCGGAGACTGCCGCGTCTTCGAGCCCGACAAAGAAGTAGCAAGAGGTGGATGATAACCGATGAAGAACAGGACAGGCATCTTGCCATTGACCGTTTTTCTTGCGTTCGCATCGTGCAGCAGGACTGACAGGCAATTCCCCGTTGCAAGAAGCAACGATGCTGCAAGCCATGAGATTATCGCCGTGCGGACAGATTACCGGGACAATCCCTCCGATGTATCGACTGACGAGATATACATTGAACTCAAAGACGGCTCCAAAGAATACCTCACGGACAATTCACTCATGGATCGCATGCCCACGTTCTCCCCGGACAACGCCTGGGTCGCTTTTCTCCGGCGCGGAGACTCGAATGCGGATGGCAAAGTGGATTGGGATGATAACCGTGAACTGTGGCTGATGCATCTCGCTTGTCGGCAGTCCAAGTGCGTTACGGTGGGCATGCTTGATGCCGGGAGGCATTGCTGGCATCCGTCGGCCCAGCAAATCGCATTCGTTGCAGGAGATGAAGTGTACAACAAGAGGCTTTATGTATACGACGTTGCGCAAGGCACGCATCGTAACATTTGTGATGGCGCAGCTGATTGGCCAACGTGGTCACCGGATGGCGCTCACATCGCCTTCTACGACAAGAAGAACCGCGTATGCGTCCGGTTGCCTCGTTTGTCGTAGCCGTACTCGAACTCCAGCGGCGTGCCGAGGAACGAGTTGTACGGGACAGCCAGCACCCGGCCCCATTTGTCCAAGCCGGTGGCGACGTTGCCAGGAACCTGCGAAGAGATCGCCATCCCCGCCACAGTGCCTTAGACGACGGTGGAAGTGCTCGGCCAGTTGAATCGGTTGAGTCCATCGTCGCAAGGTCGGCGCATTTCTCTTCGTCCAAGCTGCCAGGGCTCGTCCGCGTTGCGGTCAATCCATCTACTGTAGGTCGACAAACTTGTCTACATCGATGCGTGCGTCGCCGCTACATCAACGGCTTCACCGAGCCGAGCGACTTCTTCCCGTTTGCCTCCTGGATTTCCACCCACCACATTGGGTTGCTTGGGAGCGGGTCAGGTGCCACGGCGTGTACGTCGTAGTCATCATGCGATGGCGCGTACTCACCCTTGCCAACAACGGACTTGAGTCGATCATCGGCTCCGATCCACGCTCGAACGATCGTCGCTCCCTTGTCGTTGTACGGGAGCTTGACGACGAGGTGGCCCTCCTTGCCAGCTTCGATCTTTCCGTGTCCCTGAGCGAACTCTACTTTCAATTCTCCGATTGCCGCCGTCCCCAAGGAAACTTCATCGTGCGCATGGTCATGATTCTCCTCTTCCTCCGGTGCGCTCCCATGAGCTTCATGGGTGGTCCCATCGGCGTGGGCGTGAGTATCCGGTGCCGCCTTCTTGGCGGCAGTCGTTGCGTTTTCGGTGCTGCTCGGCTTTTCGGTTTCGGACTTCTTGCACCCAGGCGCGGAGGCAATCAAAGCACACCCGAGCACCATCATCATCAAAGCATTCTTCATCAATGTTCTCCTTCTAAGGCGTTGCCGGTGCCACCGATGGACCGGCTTCGTCAGTTATTGGTTTACTACGTCTATCCAAACGATGGATCGCCGCGTACCCAGCTGGCACAACGACGAGATTCAGAAAAGTCGATGTCAGCAAGCCGCCGAGAATGACGACGGACAGCGGAGCGAGAATCTCGTTGCCGGACATGTCTCCCTTGATCACGATCGGTACCAACGCGAGCGCAGCGGTCAATGCCGTCATAAGAATCGGAACCAAGCGCTCCTGCGATCCACGGACGATCGCTTCGTTCAAACTCGCACCTTCTTCATCCACGAGGTGCTTGTAGTGGTTGACAAGCAGGATGCCGTTGCGCACCGCAATCCCGAACAACGTAATGAACCCGACCATGCTGGCAATCGAAATGACCGGGGCCGTATAGGTTCCGCCCAAGCCAAAGAGAGCGATTGTGTTGCTCAATATACTTGGTGACTCGGTTAGGAATATCGCAATAACGCCACCGATTAAGGCCAAGGGCAGATTAACCAGCACCAGCAACGCAACCGGAAGTGATCGAATCGCGAGGTTGAGAAGCACCACCATGATCAGCACAACAACACCGCTAAAGAGCGTAATCGTCTGGCTGGCGGATTGCTGCGCCTCGAACTGCCCGCCATACTTAACGGTGTAGCCGTGCCTCGCAACAATCGGATCAACGAGTGACTCCACTTGGGCGACCAAGTGTCCGAGATTGGACCCCTCCGCCACGTTGAGCGAAACGACTGCCTTACGCTGGGCGTTTTCTCTCGCAATAAGATTCGAGGCCATCTCCGGGCCGATGACCGCAACTTCGTCAAGCCGGACGTGCGCTCCCCCTTGACCACGCAGGATTAACTCACGGAGGTCCCGGACGCTCTCGCGTTCGTGGTCGGCCAACCTCACGGTCAGTGCATAGCGGCGAACACCTTCGTTTACTTCGACGACTTCAGCCCCGAAGATGGCATTGCGAACCTGCATCGCCGCATCGGCAGGTGTCAGGCCGAAGGCAGCCAGATCTAGCGGACGATACTCCACAGGCAGCGACTGTATCATGACCTCGCGATTGGCGGCCACGTCACGTGCACCAGGAAGTGGTTTGAGGACACCCTCGATTTCCTTGGCGATCGCTCGCAAGACTTCAAGATCATCGCCATAGACGCTGATTGCGATCGCCGCCGGAGTTCCAGAGAGAATATGGCTAAGCCGGTGTTCGATTGGCTGGCCAATGTTAGTTGTAATACCCGGAACTTGTTCCAGTATCTTTGTTACTTGGCTTCGGACATCTTCTTTGCGGTGACCGGGCAGCACGGTCACGTCAATTTCCGAGTTACTGACAGGTTCGGCATGTTCATCGCGTTCGGCACGCCCTGTCCGTCGCGTCACACTCTTCACGCCCTCGATGTTGAGCAGCTGCCTTTCAATCGAGGCGGCCATTCGATCGCTGGCCTTCAACGATGTGCCAGGCGGCGCGAAGAGCCCAATCGTGAACGTACCCTCATTAAATTCCGGTAGAAATGACGTTCCAAACGTGGAGGCGAGAAGGATCATCAAGACTGTTGCCACTCCGGCGACGCCAAGCACCGCGGCACGCGCCGCGATGGCACGCTTGACGATCGGCTCGTACATGCGTTTCAGCCATCGAACCAAGAAGCCGTCGTGCGACTCACTTTCTGTTGGTTTGGCGTGCAGCAGATGACGGCACATAGCTGGCGTTACAGTCAAGGCCACGACAAGCGAAGCCATGATCGAGACCACGAACGCAATTCCCAACGGACGAAAGAACCGGCCTTCAATCCCTTCGAGGAACATCAGCGGGACGAAGACCAAGGCGATAATCACGGTCGCGAAGACCATGGCTGGTCGGATTTCGTTGCTCGCCTCGAAGATGACTGTGACTTTGGACTGACGATCTCCTTCAGGTTTGGCGGCATTCAATCGCAAACGTCGGAAGACGTTTTCCACGTCAATAATGGCGTCATCCACCAGGCTGCCCACAGCGATGGCGAACCCGCCAAGGGTCATCACATTCACGGTCATGCCCAGCCAGTTCAGCACAAGCAAGCCAACCGCCAAGGAGAGTGGAATCGCGGTTAGCGTGATGAGCGTCGTTCGAGCATTCAATAGGAATAGTATGAGGATCACAGAAACGATGATGGCTGCATCGCGTAGCGCATGCATCACGTTGTTCACCGACAATTGGATGAAGTTAGCTTGACGAAAGATTTCGCGGTTGATTTTCAAGCCCGCCGGAACGGAAGGCTCCAACGCGTTCAGCGTTTCGTCAATCTGCTCCGTGATAACCAGCGTGTTCGTTCCGGGTGCCTTCTGTATCGTCATGACGACGGCCGGTCGTCCGCCGTCAGCGCCGGTGCCGCGTTTTCGAGCTGGGCCGAGCTTGACTTCGGCCACCTGTCCGATCGTGACTGGCGTGCCATCGTGATACTTGATGACGGTACCGAAAATATCGGCGACCGACCGTACCCGCCCACTTTGCCGAATGGGCATTTCCAGTGAGTCAACATCCGGTAGATATCCGGCACTGACGGTACTGTGAGCTTTCCCAGCGGCAGCCACAACGTCTTCGACCGTCAGGTCATACAACCTCAATCGCTCTTGCTCGACGAGAACCTGGTACTCGGGCAGTTCGCCGCCGATGACTGAGACTTGGGATACGCCGGGAATCGCGAGCAGCTTGTTGCGAAGGTCGAACTCGGCGTATGCTCGCAAGTCCAGATCACTTATTTCTCCATTCGGTGCGCAAACCGCAAGCAGCATGATTTCGCCGGTGATCGACGTAATGGGCGTCATCTCGGCATGGGCGTCAGGCGGAAGTTCTTCTCGCACTGAATCCAGCCGCTCAGATACCAATTGTCGTGCTCGATAGATGTCCATGCCCCAGTCAAACTCGACGTAGGCGATGGACAATCCGATGGCACTGGACGTCCGCACGCGGCGCACGCCAGGAATTCCGTTGACCGAGGTTTCGATTCGGAAACTCACGTACTGTTCGACTTCATCGGCGGCAAGACCCGGTGCTTCGGTCATGACCACAACTGTAGGTGCGTTGAGTTCGGGGAAAACATCTACTGGCGTGCGCGAAATCTGGTAGCCCGCAAATACAAGCAGCACTCCTGCCAAGACGAGCACAAGCGAAGCATTGTCGAGCGAGAAGCCAATTAGTTTCTTAAGCATGGTCGGTCTCCTCGCTTAGTGTTTACCGTGGAACGAACCGTCAGCGTGAAAGTGCCCGCCTTTTTGCGATGTACCACTCTGGGCGGTTGCCAGCTTGAGCTCATACGCCCCTGCAAGGACCACCTCATCGCTCAACGCCAAGCCGCTATTGATGACGACCCAGCGCCCGTCGTCTACGCCCATATCCGCTTCAACTCGAATGGCCTTGTTGGCGTCGTTTGGGTCGCGCCGGAAGAACACGTGCGTGATACCGTCCTTCACGATGGCGGAACGTGGGATGGCAAGTGCTTTGCCCCCTGAAGATTCAGCAACAACCTCTAGAAATGCCGACACGCCAGGACGCATCCATGACCGTTTTTCGTGCGGTGCGGCAATCAACGAGATGGTTCGCTCGTCGGGGTGAGCTTCGAGACCAATGGTCAGCGTTGCATCAACCGAATCGCCGATATCTATTCTGGGTGACTCCGGGGGGGCGATGCGTGCCACAGCATCCTCGTTGAACCGTGGAAGGTCGGTCTGCAAACCCATCGCACGAAACCGGATCTTGTCCGGCTGCACGGTCGTCATGACAAGGCTTGTCTCACTCACCCAGGCCCCGTTGGTGACCGGGACGCTGTCGACTACCCCCGGTGCAACAGCACGAACTTCCACGACATTGATTTCCCGCCAACGGGGATGTTGTTCCGGTGAATCTGGATCAATGGCGGTTAGCTCTGCAGCAGGGATTCCAAGAATCGAAGCGGCGTTCATTATCAGGACTTCAAGCCGTTCACGTGCCCCGTGGAACTGCGCTGCGATCTCGACCTTTCGGGCTTGGAGCTCCGCTTCCTTCTCCAAGACCTCTGCAAGTTCAGCACTGGTCGTAGCTAGAACAGCCTTTGATTGGGCGAACTCTTCCGCCGTGATCACGCCACTCTCGTTCGATCGTTCGAGCTGCGCGACACGTTCAGCCCAGATGGCAACTGCTTTCTCCAGCTCTTCATGATGTCGCTGGTGGGCAGCCATCAGGGGGGCGATCGTATCTGAACGTCCCTTCGCTTGTAGCAGTTTCGACTCGGTTTCGTTAAGCCGTTCCTGCAATTCGCGCCATTGGGGTGAATCGAGCGTGAACAGCAACTGCGCCGGTTCGACGTCGTCATACTGCGAGACATGAAGTTCGACCCGACCACCTAACATAGTGCGGTATTCGCGGCGTGCTTCCGGCGCAAGTTCAAATCTGCCCGGTGATCGAATGGTCCGATCGACGTGCCGTGCTTCGACCTTGGCGAACGTAATCCCGATGTTGCTGCGCACGGTCGCAGGGATATCCACTCTGTTGGTGGCGGCTGGATCACTCGACTCCACGGCAGCAGGTTCGTCGCCGGACTTCTCTTGGCATCCGCCGATTGGCGTCAGCGCGATGAGCGCGATGTATAGGTATTTTTTCATTATGGTTGCACCTCCGAGGTGGTGGTATCTTGGTCCTCATCGTCAGACTCAATAATGGCCAGCAGAAAGGAAGCTGGACGGCCTGTAACTTGCTCCAGCTCTACTGTCGCAAGAGCCGCGCTCTCTACGGCGTCCAGATAGCCGCTTCTCGCGGAGAGGTACGACCGTTCAGCTTCGAGTATGGAAAGGAATGGAAGCCGTCCGGCCTTGTAAGCCTCTCGGGAGAGCGCAACGCTGCGCTCCGCCGCCGGAAGCTGTTTGTCACGATAGAAGAAGGCGTTTTCGGAAGAGGTCTTTGCTCGCGCTAACCGAGCATGGATGTCCTGCACGACATTGATGAGCAGCGCGTCTCGAAACTGAAGGGCCTGTTCGAGTAGCCGGTCAGCCTTGGCAATCTGCGCTTGGTTCTGATCCCACAGCGGAAGTTCGATTCCTAGGGTAGGTCCGACGATGACATTCGTTCCCTGGTCTTCACGTGGCATCAGGTTGGGTGGCGTGAGCTGCCCCGACTGGAGCGAGTCATAGAAGGTCTCCTGTGCCCAGTTACGATTGCCGCGTGAGCGCCGTTCCGCCCGCTCAAGAGCGAATCCGAATTCCACTGACTTCAAGAACCGAACACGCTCTTCCTTGGCTCTTGCTTGTGCCTCGTCAACGGACTGTCTGGCAGCTTGGAGATCAAGCCGACTGTCCGTCGCGATTCGTTGTAGAGATTCCGGTGACACGCTCCAGTCGTTAGGTTCCGGAAGTGCTTCGTCCAGTTGCAACGACAAGGGCGAATCAGAGACTCCCAGGACTCTTGCCAACTCCGAATGAGCTTCAAGCGTTTCCAACCGGGCGTTGCGGAAGCTTGTTTCGGCTTCGAGCTTCTTGGTGCGGGCCACGTTCACGTCAATCTCGTTGCCCGTACCAGCCTTCCGGCGAAGTTCAGCAACCTGAAGCAGCCGCTCGGCGATGCCGAGCGTATCGCCCAGGATCAATTCCGCCTCGCGGATTTTGATCGCCCGTGTGTAGGCACGGCGAGCATCGAAGGCAATGACAGCTACCAAATTGGCTGCATTCAAAATGGTGCGATCAAGCTGACGCTGCGCGACTTCCTTTCGGGCAGGAATCAGCCAGAGTTCCGCGATGTTCTGAGATAAGTCCGCTCCAAAATTCGCGAGCCCGCCGCCATCCGGGAATCGGAAAGACAAGGCCAAGGTTGGATTGCTGAACAGCCTGGACTGGACGAAATCGGCACGCGAAACGCCGACACTCAACATGGCAGCTCTCGCCATGGGGTTGTTCAGCAAAGCGACCTGCACCGCTTCGTCTGACGACAGGCGTCCTTGAAGAAGTTCGGCGGTTTTCGCACTCGCCGTCTGCGAATCGAGCAGCAGTAGTTCTTCCGACATCCCCGTCGCATGATGAACGGATGCGGCGGCACGCTGCATGTCGGGGCGAGCGTCGAGTGATGCGCATCCGCCAAAGAACATGACGAACACGCCGAGTATGACCAACACCAGGCGGCCACCAATTGTTGTGCAGTGGCTCGACCGGACGCGGTTGTTGTGGCAACGGCGATGGAGCCAACGCGCTCCAGCGCTCGTGGGCGGAATTGTAGGGAGCAAAATGTGCACTCCGGAGTAGACCTATGTTGACCAGGCTGCGCGGGCGCAGCAACAAGCGAGCAATTAGCCCACTTATCAGGTCAACAGGATCACTGTCCGGAGTCGAAAAAGATTATCTTCGTCAAGCGAATGTTTCGGAGGAGGCTTAGGTGGAACGAGTGTGGGCGGTTCGTACTGGCAAAGGATGCTCGTTTGGCAAAGAACCAAGACCTTGCCGATCGTTTGCCGTCCCTGGGAAGTCTGAACTGGCGGTGGAAAAAGCGGCAGGTCGCCATGATCATGGCTACCTATCTCATCGTGGTGGTCGTCCTTGGGGTCCGACTCAGAGTGGTCCGTATGACCGCTATGGCTGTGCCAATGCGAGTGTTCACTACCGTCGTGGTAATGCTTGTGCTCGTGGTGCCTATGGTCCGAGCCACTCTGGGCGTGCGAACCAGCAATGTCAACGCGAAGTCCACTCGCGAAAACAAAGCTTGATAGGCCGCAGAGGATGATCGGAACTCGCTGCATTATATCAAGTATATCGGCTCAATTCTGTCGCAGCAAGATCATTGGAGGGGCCTGCAGTCAGAGTTACACCGTCGTTACCGCCCTTGTTACGCTGATCACGCCCTCAGCCAGTCGATTCGCCCAGAAACCGAGCCCTGTGCCGGTCGTAGGCAATCAGCGGAATGGACCAGGAATTGTCCAGCCATCGGAGTTGGGAACTAGGCATTTGGCGCGAGTCCGTGAGCGGTGGTGCAACCTCAGGCCGCTGCGGGTCCGGGCCTGCCAATCGTGGACTGGCTGCACGAGGTTTAGGGGTTTTACGCCGCGCATCTTACCCGTTCGAAATCAACAGAATCCCGATTGTCGGATGCTCGATTCAGCCGTCTCGAGAACCTGTAACCGCCGAAACAGGGCCAAGAACACCGGTTTTCGGCCGATTCGGGGCTGCCTGCGTTTTGCAGGACCGCGGACGGCGCGCCGTAAGTGTTGGTGCAGCAACTCTCAATTTATTTCGGGCTGGACAATGAGGAGCGCGCTTCGCCAGCTCGGCCAAAGCTTGGAAAGCCAGACCCAGAAAACGCGGTCGCGTTTGCGCAATTGCGGGTGTTTGGACTTGTGCTTGAGGATCGCCAGTTGCTAGTGCAGGGCGATGTTCTCGGTGACCAATTCGGCGCGGTCCGCCAGGATGTTCCGAATCAGAGAGCAGAAGACACGGTTCACGCTCATTTGACAATCCTCAATGGTCACAGAATTGCGACCAGCGTACCCAAGAGACCCTCGCAGAACAACGATGTAATGACAAGTAGTACGAAATAAGCAGGAGGGACAGCCCGACGACAGCAGCGAAAGCCCGAGTTTCGCGGCCAGTCGGCCATGAAAGAAGGTCGTGGTTCCGATCAAGCGATCCCCTCTGAGTGGAAGCGTGATAAGGGCAGTGCACAAACTTTGTTCATGCGTTGTAGCGACAAAAAGGCCGGACCGGCATGCTTTCGCGCACCGGCCCGGCTCCTAAGATCTTAAGGCTCGTAACGAGCAGCCGCTACGGATAGACGAGGCTCGAACCGAACACGGCATAGCCCACCTGTTCCGGTGTGTGGGCACGCTCGGAATCGTTGATGGTGTCTTCATCGATGACCAAGTCCAACTGGCTTGCCGACATCGGAGACGCCCCGTATGTGTACGCCCAGCCGCCGTTGTTGCCGTCCATCGCAGCCATTGTAACGATAGCGATGGAAGGAGTAGCACCAAATGCGCTGCTGAACGAGTAGGTGTAGGGTGGCGAGTTCCCAACGCCGCGTACCAGGTCAACCCCTAGTGCTGCCTCGTATTCGACTCCGCCGATCGAACCATGCCCCTGCTCGATCACGATGAAACCAACGGTCTCATCGGCCCGTGCAACGACGGGATCCTCTGCCACGCTTTTTCCGGTGCGGAACGCAGTAGATGAAGGCGGTGCCGTGCGGGAACTGCCCATATCCCAGAACACGGACCAATCCGCATCGTTGTCACTCATGACCTGACCCAAGACTACCGGATTGGTGAACGCTTGGCCGTACGCCTGAGCTTCGCCAACCCAACTGTTGTTTTCATCGGTCAACGTCGAGGTGTAGGTCTGGGCATCGATGCTGACACCGTCGATGGTCCAGGAACCCTCCTCCACGACAATGTAATGAACGGTGTCCGTCGCCACGCCCCCAGTGCCGGCGTTTTGCAGCCAAACATCGAAGCTCGACGACGTGATCGACCCTACCCGCGTTACTACCGGGATCGTGTTGTTGCTGTAGTTGATCGAGCACACGATAACAGGGCTAACGTATGAATTGATCAGGTTGACGGTCGCGCCTGCCGCTCCAATCGATACAGTTCCAGTTTCCATCTGTGCCGAAGGTCCACTAGAACAGGTGTCACTGGCTTCGTCACAACTTTCACCCGGGCAGGGATCACTACCCGTCTGACAATCGAGCACGGGATCACAGGTTTCCGCACCATCACAGAAAAGCCCATTATCGCAACTCGCGTCGTCGGCGGTGTTGGAGCAACTATCTGCTCCTTCGTCGCAATCATCGATGGTGCAACCGACGCCGTCGTCACACGGATCGGAACCGGCCAGACAACCCTGCACTGCATCGCACATCTCGTCACCGTTGCAATACAGGCCGTCATCGCAGTTGCCGTCGTTGGTGGTGTTGTCGCACTGATCGGTCCCTTCATTGCAGGAATCATCCGTACATGGGATGTTATCATCGCAATCGACCGTGGAGCCAGCCACGCAGTCGAAGACCGGATCGCAGGTCTCTGCCCCGTCGCAGAACGAACCGTTGTCGCACGCGCCGTTGTTCGGCGAATTATCGCACGCGTCGGTTCCTTCGTTGCACGCGTCAACCGTGCAGCCAACGCCATCATCGCAATCAATGGCTGTCCCGGATTGGCAATCGAGCACTGCATCACAGGTTTCACTGCCATCACAGAATAGGCCGTTATCGCAATTTGAGTTGTTGGTTGTGTTGTCGCACGAATCGGTGCCCTCGTTGCAAGAGTCGTCCGTGCATCCCACGCCATCATCGCAATTGGGCGCAGTGCCCGCGACGCAATTACCCGCGACGCAATCCTCGGCTCCGTTGCAATACAGGCCGTCATCGCAGTCGGCAGGAACGGTGCAAACCGGGCCACCGGTGGCATCCAACTGAAGGTCGTCGATACAGATGTCGCCCTGCCAGCTGGCGCCGGTTACGCCCCGGAAACGAATCGTGACAATAGAGCCCGACCACGCTGAAAGATCGACGGTGGCCTGCTGCCACGCACTGCCTTGGGTGCCGGACAAGCTCCATTCGGTCGTCCAGGCTGAGCAGTCGTCGGAGACTTCCATGTACAAGGTGCCCACGTCGCTTCCAAGCATGTGATACCAGAAGGAGAGGCTAGCTGTTGACGAGCTGGTCAGATCCACACATGGACCCTCCAAGATCGCACTCATCGTCGGGTAGTTCGGACTGGAGGATTCTATGTACATGTACCAACCCGAGCCCGTGGTGTGATCACCCGAGGGCCCGGTGCCGTTCGACGGCGTGCCGCCGCTATTACGGGTCCAATCGATGTTATCTCCGCCGACGTTGGACCAGTCGCCGAACCCGGCTTCGTAGTCTTCGCTGTCGGGGAATGAGGAAACCAGGGCTGGGCAGGTGCTGGAGCAGACGCCGCCGCTGCAAGAATCATCAGTGCAGCCATTGCCATCGTCGCAGTTGATCGGAGCATTCTGGCAGAGATTGGTCACGCATGAATCCACCGTACAAGCGTCGCCGTCATCGCATTCGGGATTGCTCGAACAGGCAACACCCGACGCGTCGATGCTGACGTCATCGATGGCGATGTCGCTATTCCAGCTCGCCCCGCGGGTACCCACGAAGCGGACCTTGACAACCGATCCGGCGAAGGCATCGAGGCTGACGTTGGCATTAAACCATGTGTTGCCTTGGTCTCCCGATAAGGTCCACACGTTTGTCCAGGCAGAGCAGTCGTTGGAGACTTCGACATCCAGTGTGCCGATGTTGGCCCCGTACATGTGGTACCAGAACGATAGATCGACCGTGCTGGACAAAGTCAGATCGAGACACGGGCCTTCGAGGATGGCTGTGTCGCCGGTTGCTCGTGGGCTAGAGGTCTCGATGTACATGTAGAAGCCTGAAGCACTCCCCGTAGTATGATCGACGGACGGTCCGGTGTTGGACGAAGGTGTACCACCGGCATCGCGCGTCCAGTCAAAGACGTCGCCGCTCGCGTTTGTCCAGCCGCCCAAGCCGGCCTCAAAGTCTTCTGAGTACGGATAGGAAGAAACCATGCCTGGACAATCGTTCACGCATGAATTGCCAACGCAGGTGTCAGTCGTACATCCATTACCGTCATCGCAATCGCCTGCATCGACACACTCAACTGCCTGGCAGGTATCCGTTCCTTCATCGCACGATTGGCCGGGACATGGATCGCTGCCAGCTTGACAATCCAGTATCGCGCTGCAGGTTTCAGCTCCGTTGCAGAACTGGCCGTCGTCGCAGTTTCCATCATTCACGACATTATCGCACGAATCGGTTCCAGTATTGCACGAATCATCCGTGCATCCGACACCGTCGTCGCAGCTCGGTGCCGTTCCAGCTTGGCAATCCGATGCAACATCGCACGATTCGGAGCCGTTGCAGAATACACCGTCGTCACATGCAACGTTGTTGGGCGTATGGGTGCAGGAATCACTGCCCTCATCGCACTGATCGGTGGTACAACCGACCGAATCATCGCAATTGGGAGCTGTGCCTGCCTGACAGTCGAGCCCGGCATCACACGATTCTGCGCCGTCGCACCACAAGCCGTTGTCGCAGTTCGCGTTGTTGGCTGTGTTGTCACAGGAATCGGTGGCTTCGTTGCACGAATCGTCCGTACAGCCGACACCGTCATCGCAATTCACCGCAGATCCTGCTTGACAGCTACCTGCGACGCACTGCTCCTCGCCGTTGCAGAAGATGCCATCCGAGCAATCCCCATTGATCTGGCAGTCAAAGCAACTGTTTGAGCCTTCGTCGCAAAGCTGGCCCGGACACGGATCGCCACCGGCCTGGCAGCCGAGCGTTGCGTGGCACGTTTCTGCGCCGTTGCAGAACTGGCCGTCGTCACAGCCACCATCGTCGGGAGTGTTGTCGCACGTGTCTGTACCCTCGTTGCACAAATCTGTCGTGCACACGACACTGTCGTCACAGTCGGGAGCTGTGCCGGATTGGCAATCCAGCACCGGGTCGCAGGTCTCATCACCGTTGCAATACTGGCCGTCGCTGCAAAGTCCATCGCTGGGCACATTGTCGCACGAATCTGTACCCTCGTTGCAGGAATCAGTCGTGCATCCCACGCCATCATTGCAGCTAGGAGCGCTGCCTGCTTGGCAATCGCTGACCGCGTCGCATGTCTCAGCACCATCGCACCATTGACCGTTATCGCAGTTACCGTTGTTGGCGATATTGTCGCAGGAGTCGGTCCCTTCGTTGCAGGAGTCATCCGTACAGCCGACGCCGTCGTTGCAATCCACGGCCGTGCCGCCTTGGCAGGAACCGGCTACGCAGGTTTCTGCGCCGTTGCAGTAGATGCCATCATCGCATTGTCCATCGCCGGTGCATCCCGTTCCGACTAGCGCCAATGTATTCAACACATCAATACGGCCATAGCCATACGCCCGGTCAAACCCCGCAGGGCCCATGTCAATCGCACCATCACGAATGATCTGTCGAACCTCCGCTGGCGTTAGCGAAGGATCAAGATCCAGAACAAGGGCAGCCAAGCCGACCACGGTTGGGCAGGACATGCTGGTCCCCGAATTGCCGGCGATCGATCCGCCGCCCGCTGCGTTGCTGGCCGACCAGATGTTAGCCCCAGGTGCAGTTACATCCAGGAAATCGCTCTCATTGCTGAAGCAGCCCACCTCGTCTGTCTGGGGCCCGAAGTCGGTGCAGATGCCCCAGTTCCAGTTTGTCGTGGGGTCCTCGCACGTGGGATAGTCATTCTTCCAGGTCATGCCAACGGCGATAACGTTGGCACCACATGCGGGTGAACCCATCGAGTTTGAGTTGTTCTCATTGCCCGAGGCAGCGATAGCTACGACGCCGTTGGAGGCAGCGTTGTTTGCGGCGACCGCCCAGCTGTGCGTACAAGCACCGCTGGAGAAGTTGCCCGTCCCAATGCTCATGTTAATGACATCGCCCTGGGCGCCCGATCCGGATTGATCGGCTGCGTAGTTGATACCGGCGATGATGTCGCTGTCGAATCCGCCACCGCCTGAGTTGAGAACCTTCACGCCGATCAATGTGGCGTTAGGTGCTACACCCTGGAGGGGCAAGGATCCTGTGCCACAGGGATCCCAGCTAAGGCCTGTTCCTCCCGCTGCAATGCCTGCAACGTGGGAACCATGGCCGTTGTCATCTTCGGGATTCGAGTCGTCATTGTAGAAGTCGTAACCGGCGGCCGTGTCGATTCGGGTCGAGTACATGACGTGATCCGAATCGATACCCGTATCAACGATGCAGATCCGCACACCCGTGCCGTCGGCAGAGTACCCGGCCCCGGTGATCTGGCTTTGCAGACCTCGAATCAGTGGAATGCTGTCATGCAGACGCACCACGTTGGGGTGATATTCATCAATTTCAACTTTGACCACGCCGGGAAGCTGGGCAAGCCCATCGACCTGGTCCTCTGGGATATCCCGAAGGTTGAAGACATTCGGTAGGACGGTGGCGTATTCGTACTTGAGGAAGCCCTGGCGATCTTGGGCGAAAGTCTCAAGTGAGTGCTTGACGTCCGCAGCGCGTGCGTTGCCGAAGTCCATGTACACCAGCACGCTGATCCTTCCCTGGGCGAGCCCTCGACCAATTTCGTGGTCGGCGATCTGAGCTGCGATCTGAGCTTCGGAGTATTCCACCTGCTCCCCGGCTCTTGCGAAGCTGGCATCCGCCGCCTCCCAATCAACCTCCAACTGAACAGTGTCGATCTCCGGTACCTCGGTCAGGCGTTGAGCAATCGCGGCAGGCACTTGGCCCGCAATCGTGAGCAATGCCGCCCATACGCACATCCACTTGATGATCTGCCCCTTCAATCGCATAGTATGACGCTCCTCTGTATCCGGGCCGTTGACGCGCGCAACACCGCAGGCGACAAATCGGCCAGTGTTCCTAGCCAACTACTAGATGAGACTGTGGACGAAACTAAGGCTAGCGCAACAACGATCCTCGCTGGGCGAGAGACGGCACCTGCAACGTCATCACGCATTCAACACTATCATCAATGTGGAGCCCGCCCATCGGAAGTACACCGAATCGATGAGCAAAACCAACGCAGCAACGAGCATACTGGAACCGTTGAGATCAAAACAAGCTTTGACATGACAATTGCATCACCGAAGGCGTGATGCGTTGTGATATCTGGCGTCGCAGGCGGCGCGCACGCCGCCGAATCGCCACTACCCTGACGAGAGGGGCAGGAAGTTCTCAATATGGCTCGGGATCGCCGCTCAAGCGATGAACCTCTTTGAGCGTTTCGGTGTGGATGGTGAATCTATCGCCAGGCGGAAACGGTACCCGCTCTAAATCTGAGCCATGCGAAATCACCACGACATGCCGGTTCTTTGTCAATTGGCCCACTTTCTGACCCGCCAATTCGTTTTCTGGCCTCATGACTAAATCGGCTACGACCAGGAGTAGATCCCCCGCATAGAGCGAGTTGGTGATTGACCGGCCGCTCGAACTGGTGGCAAACACAGGCGCTGCCAGCTCTAATGGACTCAGGGCTAGTTGGATTAGTCGTGGAGTGTTCCTCCCGAATATCGATTATGAGACCAAAATCCCAGGCCACGGCAAGCGTAGGTGGGGTGGCCCGCGATCTATGGTCGAAAGTCGTGGGTTGACCATCTGGTCAGGCAGCGGTTTTCTTGACCCCATCGACGAACTGGGCGCCGGCGATGACACCTGCGATGATTGCCAAGCCGTTCAGACTTCGCCATTTCTTCGATGCACTCTCCATCAGCTTGAAGGCCATGGCTAGGCCGGCTGCACGCGAGCCTGAACCCTCGGTCATGCGATACCGCAATCGCACGGCTGCGAACACCGATTCGATCGGATTCATGGTGCGAAGATGCATCCAATGTTCGGCTGGGAAGTCGTAGAAGGGCAGCAACCTATCCCGATCCCTGCTTAGGCATGCGGTATCGCGATACCCGACACGGCTGGTGACGGGAATGGTGATGGGGTTAGCAATCGCTGCCAGTTGCTCGGCATAAAGCCGCTGCCCACGCCGTATTGGCGCGGGCCTAGCTTCCGGAGGATTTACGCATTTCTCCTCGACGTCGAATCGAGTACGCTAGCAGCCCAATGAAAGAACGTGGCGATAGCTTCTAGCTAGTGTCTTCATTGGCGAGATGACGGTGCCACCGGAGAGCTGTTGATTTCAACAGGTTGCTCAGCGGCGCCGCATCTTTGCGGGGCCAGTTCAGATTCAAATCTAACCTAAGCGGGGACAAATCAGATCATGGGCGTCAAGGCAGAACAAATCGACCAAATCTCTGTTTTTCTGAACAACCGACCGGGTGTGGTCTGCGATCTATGCACATCGCTGACCGAACAGCATATCAACATTCGGGCGCTGACCGTGCTGGATACCATTGACATCGGCACCCTGCGCATGATTGTGGATGATCCCGAGAAAGCCAAGCAAGCCCTACAAGGCGCTGGCGCGTCTTACGTGGCAACGCCTGTGGTGTGCATTCCGGTCAAGAATGTCCCCGGTGGGTTTTCGGAAGTAGCCCAGTTAATGGCCAAGCACGGAGTGAACATCGAATACGTCTATGCCTCGGCAATTACGGGTACTGAACGCAGTTTGAGCATATTTAGAGTCAACGACATCGAAAAAGCGATGCTGCTCGACTATCCGTAGCAAGGGCCCGGCAGCGTCCCAGAACGCCGCCGACACCTAGCGCTTTGGGGCTGCAACATCCGTGGTTACTTGAAGGATGCGCTCTTGGTCTTGTACTGCTGCCCGGTCAGTTCGATGACGACACCAGCCTCTTCCAAGTAGTTCAGATAGCGGAATACCGTGCGGCGTGAACAGCGGAGATTCTTTTGCATTTCCGGGACAGTCACTCCCTTGCTCATCAGCTTGAGCATGTTCAATTGGCGCCCAAAGGTGGTGCGGTCGCCCTCCAACTCAACGACTAGCCGTTCGGCTGCCCGCTTGAGTTGAGCATCCTTGGCGAAGAACTTCTGCTTGAGGGCATGGCGGAGTGCGGCATGCGCTGCAAAATTCTCCATGAAATCAGCTCGATTCTTCACGGTCTTGGCCATGTTTTCTCCATCTCGTTCTTTAGGCTGAAAACGGCACTGGGTTTGCCCGCTGCGATCATGTTACTAATGCACTCGGCGACGCGAATTCATGGGCCACCTTGCTCTCGATGGCACCCAGTTCCCGCCGACCACGAACTGACCAGTGTCTATCATCGCCGAGGGGACGAAGCTCGGCACCAACGCGGTTGTTACCGTAACTCGGATCGCCCGCAGTGACAAGCAATACTCTTGCCCGCGGGTACGATTTCCCTCTACTAATCGGAGTGCCTGGCGCTGGCAGCAGGCTTGCTCGATGTGTTGCCCGGTCGTACAACTCAAGCCATGCAATGGCGAACAGACGGATACATGCGGTGGTCCAAAACTCACCAGACTGCCCGCTTTGAGCTGACTTCCAGCGGATTGGCGCCGGTTGATCTAGGCTCATTCGGTGGCGATTCGGTGGCTGTCAGTCTGAGAAACTGTGACAATTACGGCCACCCGGAATTGACTGCGCAGATCGCCCAGCTTCGCGGCGTGGGACAAGAACAGGTTCTGCCGGTACTTGGCACTAGCATGGCCAACGTCGTAGCGCTGGCATGCGCCGCAAGTCCGGGCGACAGCATTCTCTTCGAACACCCGATCTATGACCCACTTTTGCGAGCCGCTAATTTTTTGGGAATGAAGCCGGTTTTTTTTGATCGTCCTGCTTCTCAGGAGTTCAGCCCCGACCTTGAGCAGGTGCGGATGGGCTTCGAGGATGGTGCTCGCGCCTTGGTCTTGTCGAATCTGCATAATCCGACGGGTCAACTCTGCAGGGAGGATTGCTTGCGGAGCTTGGCTGGACTGAGTGAATCGGCCGGTGCGATCATGATTGTGGACGAGGTCTATCTTGACTATGCTCGTCTGAACGTAGCAGGTACACCACTACGGGGATCAGATTTGGGCCAGCATGTGGTGGTCACCGACTCGCTGACCAAGGTGTACGGGCTGGGGCCTATTCGGGCGGGTTGGCTTATCGCCCAACCCAAATTTATTCACCAGGCAGGCAACGCCCTCGATGTGCTGAATGTCAACAATCCGCCGACATCCACGCTAATGGCTGTCCGAGCGATGGAGCAATTGGATCGGCTCAACGAGATTTGCCAGCAGCAGTACCAAGCAGTACTTCCAGTCCTATCCAATTGGTTGGCTTCAAGGCCTGATATCAGAAGCTACCCGCAGTGCGGGGCACTCTTCGCCTGCATCGGTATGCCGCCGGGCATTGGGGCAGACGAGTTGGCTGAGTTGCTCAACCGCAAGTTCGAGACGAATGTGGTTTCATGCAGGTTCTTTGGATTGCCGGACCACATTCGCGTCGGCTTGGCCAATCCCCCGGATTACTTGGCTGAGGGATTGAATCGTGTCAGTGAGGCGCTCGATTTGCTGAACCGTAGACTGACAAGCTGACGCCGCAAGATCGCTCCGCCAATACTGAGAAACGCCTTTATTGGGCCATCTCAGTTGCATTTGAACGAGGTCGGCGATACAAGAGGGGGCCAAACACTGTACCATTTCGATCTGGCGTGTGCTCGAATTTGACGACATTTGAGCGGCGCCTATGGCAATGCTGGGACACATAAGGGATGTGCGTGGATATGGGTTTTGGGAGGCTTGGCTGCGGAATGCGGGTGCCGACGTGATCTTCTTTCCCCGATTTCCTGTTCGAGTTCATCGTTCTCGGCTCTTGGCTGCGTTGCTTGCGGTCTTTTCAGTTACTGCTCATGCTCAGGATACCCAACCGGCTGTGCCTTCATCTGATCGGGCCTTGGAGCGCGCCCGGACCATCATCATGGACAGCAATGCAAGCCCCGAGGTGCGCCGCATCGGCGCAGAAGAGCTGCTGGAAAACCGGACCCCGCAGGCGCTTGCCCTAATGATCGATATGCTCAGGGCAAACGGCGATGCCGGCAGAGCCGTGGCGGTCTGCGGCGCAATCACAGCCGTGGGCGCCCGTCAACCTGAGTTGCTTAACGAGCAATTGGTTTCACCACTTCTGGACCTGCTCGGGCATGACCATCCAGGAATTCGGGCTGCCGCGGCAATGGCACTGGCCGGTTTTCCGGGCAGCGACGTTTCCGATCAGCTGCGGCAGTTGGCTGCCGATGCGGAGCGTTCTCTGCAACACCGAATGGCTGCGGTCGATTCGTTGACGCCGAACGTTAGTCAGCGCCATGTGATTGCCCAGTTGATCCTCCTACTGGATCTGGAGTCCGAACCCATGAGGGGGCGCGTCCTAGCCGCCCTCCGATCCGCTTCATCGGCTGACTACGGCACAGACGCCGAAGCGTGGAAGAATTGGTGGAAATCAAAGGAAACCCTGAGCGACACCCAGTGGCTGACGGATCGGGTGGATCTCTTCCGCAGGGAGAACCGTTGGCTTCAGGACGAGATGACCCAGATTCGAACTGACTACGCCCGAAAGGCTGACGCTCTTTCCCGCCGACTCAGGGAGCAAATCGAGCTGAGTTACCGCTTGACGCGCGAGCCGGAGAACAGAGATCTGCTACTGAAGTGGCTGAAAGATGACTTGGTTGAGTATCGAATGGCTGCGGTGGCTTTGATTGCCAGTGAAATCGCCGACGGCCACCTTCCTGATGGAGAGGTTCGAACGGCGTTGCATGATCGGTTCACCGACGATTCCCCCGTGGTTCGTCGGCTTGTGTTTGATGTGGTGGCTGCCCTAGCAGATCCGAGTGATTATGAATTCGTCGTCAAGCGCCTTGGCGAAGAGAAGCAGCCCCAGGTACGAACATCGATTCTTCGAGCATTGGGACGTCTGAGGAACAGTGCAGCGATTGAACCCCTGGCTGCGACGCTAGCCGATACCGAGTCTTCAGAAGGTGAGGTCACCGAGGCGGCGGTTTCCTTGGGCCTGCTGGGCGCCCGAGGTGCGGCCGAATCAGCGGAAGTCGCGCCTGCCGTGGAAGCCCTCAGGAACAGATTCGAGGGTACTCCCCGCGAGAAGGTGCAACTTCGAGCGGCGCTATTGGGCGCGATGGCTAGCATTGCCGCCTCGGAGTTTCCAGAAGAATTCTTGCTCAACCTCGATGAAGACGATCCGGAGTTGCTGTTGCCCGCCCTGGCAGGCGTCAAAGCCGTCGGCAGGGCGGACCGGATGGAGCGTATCTTGGCCTTGATTTCCAGCAGCGATGCGCGCGTCCGGAGAAGGGCCATCGAAGCGATCGCCGCCCTGGGAGGCGATGTTGCCCACATCGAAGCGCTGGCTAGCCGTCTCCGCACCGAGGTTGAACCCAACGAGGGCGTGCGGCAGGCAGCCTGGCTGGGGTTTCAGGCTCTTGTAACAACACAACCATCGGCCATTCGGCTAGACTGGGCGATCAGACTGGTAGACCAACCCAAGCACCAGGAACAGCTGCTGGGCCTGCTCATCGCGGAATTCGAGGATGCCGGTGTTCAACCGCCGGAAATCCTCCAAGCAAGGCAGCACTTAGCTGCGCTCTTCGAGGGGCAAGGTCGGCAGATCGAAGCGGTGCCCGTCCGCCGCCGAATCTGGCAAACTCTGGCCGAGTCGAATTCCGAACAGGCTGCCCAAGCCGGCCTGGACTACCTCGGGGATTGCCTGGTGGTTGGACATTACGAGGTGCTGGGAGAGCTGATCCAGTCGTTGGTTGCCGGCAAAGCCCAATCCACCATCGACGCGGTGGAGCAACAACTCGTTAGCCACTTCGATGTCCTACAATCTGAGAATAGCACAGATCGGTTGAACCGATTCGTAGAGCAACTGGATCAAATCGACGCAGCCATGGACAGCGATCGCCTCCGCGAAGCGATTCGGCATGCTCAGACTCAGCTGGCGGCGCCGGACGCTCCTGAATCTGCCGCACGCATGGGCAGTCAATGACCGCGGTTTCGAGACGCCGCTCTCGGCTAGGCCGCTCGTGTCGAACGGCGGCTGAGTTCGCCGCTTGAATCTGTGTTCCATGGAATTTCGAATCCCATTCCGGGGTTTCATGGGGCGACGCAGGGCGGATCGGTTGGCTGTTTTGGCAGTGCCGCCGACCGACTTGACGATTACTTACAATTCTAGACTTTGTTCGTGACCTATGATGGCCGTAGCATCATATGGTTGTAGATGTGGGCGAGTTCCCTCCCGATCACGATGTGCCTGAGTTCGCCGACGGACGGATCAGGAGGTTTGCCTCTTGATCGTTCCTAGGGGCTACCCGCGGAACGACGCGTGGATCCGCCGCCGGTCGGCCTGGTTTTGAAGCGTCCCAAAAGGAGTGTACCGAATGATTCGTTTTGTTTTCCCCACGACTCTGGCGCTTTTAGGCCTGATCGTTTCACCAGCAGTGGCAGGCGAGTTGAGTATTGGGGATCCGGCACCAGCATTGGACATCGCCGATTGGGTGAAGGGTGAGCCTGTAGATCTTAACAAATCCAAGGGCAAGCAAGTCGTAGTTGTTGAATTCTGGGCGACATGGTGTGGTCCGTGTATCGAAATTATGCCCCACCTGAGCGAGTTGCAGCATAAGTACCGCGGCAAAGGCTTGGCTGTTGTCAGCATCACTTCCGAAGATCCCAATAACACGCTCAAGATTGTCAAGGCCTTCGTGAAGAAGCAAGGGGACAAGATGGCCTATTCCGTCGCCTTCGACGACGGCGAAAAAACCTCCCGCGCATACATGGAAGCCTCAGGGCAAACGGGCATTCCCACGGCCTACCTGGTGGACAAGCAGGGACGCATTGCTTGGATCGGCGATCCAAGATCCGGGATGGATGAAGCCATCGAAGAACTCCTGGACGATAAGTATGACATCGAGTTGGCTGGCAAGAAGTTCGAACTAGAACAGCGCGGTCGCCAAGCGATGTTGTATGGAGAGTGGGAGAAGTTTCTAAAGGTCGCCGACGAGGTTATCGCCCTGGAGCCGGCAGAGCTGAGACCCTGGCAGGGGAAACTCTGGGTGTACACCACACAGCTGAATCAGCCTGAAAATGCGTTACACACTGCCAAACTGGCTATCAAAGCATTCGACAACAAGCCGAATGAGCTAGCTGAGCTGGCCACTATGCTCGTGGTGGGGGAGTCCGATGAGGCTGTGGAGGCTTATGGCAGTCGAGTCATCGTGAAGCAATTCAACATGGCCGCCGAGCAAGCCATCGTTAGGGCCGCGGAGCTGTCTCCTGATGATGGAAACGTGTACGCTGGCAAGTACATGGTCCTAGCCACTCTGGGTAAGGAGGCCGAGGCCTTGGTCGTTGCCGAGCGAGCCATCAATCTAATGAAGGGTGATCCGAGCACCTTGGCTCGTTTCTCGCGTCTCCTGTCTACGCCGGACCCGAAGAATCGATGCAATGACTTGGCACTGAGTGCAGTCGACATGGCTATCGCCGCGGAACCTGACAACCCCGACCACTTGCGGTCGAAGTTCATCATCTTGGCGACCTGCAAGCAGGACATCAAAGCTGCCACCAAGTTGGGCTATTACGTGGTTGAGAAAGCTGCCGATGACGCCACTCTGCTCAACGCGTTGTCGTGGGAGCTTCTGACCGAGGAGCCATTCGTGGGCAAGTTCGACAAGCTCGCGTTGGCCGCAGCTGAACGCTGCCATGTAGTCTCAGGT
This sequence comes from Phycisphaerae bacterium, assembly GCA_029260235.1. Classification (GTDB taxonomy): domain Bacteria; phylum Planctomycetota; class Phycisphaerae; order UBA1845; family UBA1845; genus OFTM209. Next base: position 25,017 of record JAJDDP010000022.1, read on the forward strand.
GGTGCGAATTGGATGTTTATCGACACCCTGGCGTTGGCCAAATTCAAGGACGGACAGGTCGAGGAGGCAATCGAGCTTGAGACTAAGGCCCTTAAGATATGCGACAACGCCGGTGCCAAGGCCTCTTTGCGTGAAGCCCTGGAACACTTTGAAAAGGGCAAGAAGTAAGCCAAGCAAAGCAGATTCTTAGTCATGGCGAATGCAGCCGTCGGTCTGCACCCGTGCGATGCTCGGGCACAGTACCGGCGACTCTTAATCGCCCTGTGGTTTGCCGCGGCCACGCCCGCCACCGCGTCCGCAGCATTCGCAACGCTCACCACCGCCGCTGGAACGACCCGCCCCGCGTCCCCAGCCTCTTCCGCGCCCCTTGCGGACCCCTTCGGCACAGAGGCGGAACAACTTCTTTTGTTGTGAGGCTGTAAGGTGATCCCGCACTGTGAGAAGGTATTGGGCGACCCGTCGCTCAAGTGCATTGTTTCTCGTGATGCAGTTCTCTACTTGCTCTCGGATTTGCCCGCCGGTCGCTTGATCGTCTTCCAACATTTCAGCCAGTAAAGAACGGGTGGCGGCTAGTTCTTGCTGCAACGACTTGAGATCCTCAGCGAACTGGGGGTCGTGGCTCTCAATTCCTTCGGTGGTCTTCTTGTCGAGATCAAGCCATCGCTCCAAGGGAGATCCGGCATGGGGCCTTGCTTCGGATGATGTTTGTGACCGGGCCAGGATGGTCCCCGCGAAGCTAACGGCGAAGACGATTACACACAGAATCAAGAGGTAGGGAGTTCTTCGCTTCATCATAGTTCAACCTCCCCTTCGTCGAGATCGTCGGGCTCAAATCCCAACGGTAGCCCGGTGGCAGATTGCGTGGCCAGCTCAGCTAGGCCCAGGCTCTCGGCCAATTCAGTGGCGGTCGGAGTACTAGATGCTCCGGATCCCGGCGAGCCTTGTTGGTGGGACAGCAGCGCCGCTGCTGAGATCCCGAGGCCAGCTGCCAGGGCAACCGACGCAGCCACCCGGAACAAAGTGGCGTTGAACGTGTTGATCGGCAGCGGTTCCAGGAACGTCGTTTCCTGATCAGCCGCTTGGGCAAGCACTCGGTCTGTCAGGTCGATGTGGGCTGGGCCAATATTCCAGGCGCCAAGATCGTCCCAAGCGGCAGTGAGCTCTTCAAAGGCAGCAGCACAGCTCTGGCATGTCGCCAAGTGGTGCCGGAGCGCCCCAGCCTCGGCTTGTGTCAGTTCGCCGCCAACCAAGCGGATGATCAAATGACCTTGTGGGCAAGACATGATACCCATCTCCTTCGTTTGAACGATGGGCTCCTTAGAACCCTGCACGGAATATTCATTTTTTTTCAAACCCCTTGAGTGATTGCCTCAGGGCTGAATATGCCCGCACGAGCAGCGATTCGACGGCGGATTCGGACCACCCCGTCGTCTCGGCGATCGAGCGGATGTTCAGGCCCGAAAAGCGGTGGAGTACGACAGCGACCCTTTGGCGGTCAGCGAGGGCGGAAACTGCCTGTTGTACTGCGGCTGCTCGCTCTCGCTGCTCGATCTTGGCCGCTAGCCCAACTTCTCCGTTCGCGGCCGCGTCGGGGATGTTGACCGTCACGGCCTTCCGCCTCTTGAATGCGTCAAGACACAGGTTCACCACGATGCGATACAACCAAGTCGAAAACTTCGCTGTGGGCTTGTACCGCGTTGCAGATCGCCACACGCGAAGGAACGCCTCCTGTCCGATGTCCTCAGCCAATGCATAATCGCCGGTTGTGCGGTAGGCCAATTCCACAACGCGCTGTTGATGGCGCTGAACGAGGGCTGCAAGTGCTGCCCGCTCGCCATCGGCAAGCCGCTTCATCAGTTGCGCATCCTCAGTTGGCTCATGTTTATCGTTCAACGACGATCCGTTCCGTGCTTCCCAAAAAAGTTTGAACTGCACCGCAGGGTATCCCATGCGCCACTCGTTCAACAGGCAAAGCACCAGCAAAGTCAAGCGGGTGCGATTGATACCCAGCAGATGGATCATTAACAGGAGAACGACTGATGTTCAAGAAGCTGCTGATTGTTGGAACCGGAGCATTGTTGATGACGCCCCTGGTGGGCTGCGATGAGGAATCGTTGGCTTTGGCCAAGGTAGCCCCCGAGGCCGCCAAGATGTTCACCGAATCGTCAGGACTTGAAGCTGGTGACCCGATGATGGATCAATTTCAGATACGGGACCGCCTACGGGACGGCAGTGGCGCGAACTGCGCGAACCCCGGGGATCCAGGCAGTTGCGACGGCTTGGGACCCTACGGCGCCGGCGGGTATGGAGATAACGGTGGAGGTTACGCCACGGAAGCCGGTGGGGGAGACCGGCTGCGTGACGGAAGCTGTGGTGGCTAAAGCCACCGCTCAATGTGGGTGCGGCTTCTGAGTGAACCTCAGCTAGCCGCCCCTTTGCGGTGGTTGAGACACAACCCAAGGAATCTGACATAGGAGGACAGCGATGAAGACCAGAACAGTAATCATGTCATTGGCCGGCCTTGCCGTCGGTCTGATGGTATCCCCGGCCTACGCCCAAGGCCCTAGAGGTGGCGCTGGCATGCGGGGCGGCGGGGGATGCATTCTTGATGGAATCGAAGTTACACCGCTCAGCGAACAAGAGCAGCAAGATGTCCTGTTCATGCGCGAGGAGGAGAAACTCGCTCGCGACGTGTATTTAGCCATGTACAAGAAGTGGGAGGTGCCAACGTTTCAGCAGATTGGTGAAGCCGAACAGCGGCACATGGATGCCCTGGGACGTCTGATCGACCGATACGGCCTCCAGGATCCCGTGGTCGATGCCAGTGAGGGCGTGTTTACGAATCCGGTTTTCGTCGAGCTCTACAGCCAGCTGGTCGAGGCAGGATCCGCTTCGATGGTCGATGCCCTGAAAGTCGGCGCACTGATTGAGGAGTTGGACATTGTGGATTTGCGCGAGGCGTCGGCCCAGACCGATCATGCCGATCTAAAGCACGTCTACGGCAACTTCAAGCGTGCATCGCGGAACCACTTGCGGGCATTCGCCAGCCTGATCGCCGAAGCTGAGGAAACATACCAGGCTGTACACTTGACGCAGCAGGATTTCGACCAGATCTCTTCCGAGCCGCGTGAACGCGGAAACGGCGGACGGAGGGGTGCCTGCTGCGGCAATCGCAGGGGCAAAGGAAACCCGGAGAAGGCGGGCTGCTGCAATGGATAGGGCCGAAGGGGAGGCCGCCGACATGACTGCACGATGGAACTAGGCGGCTGAGTTGAGTCGAAGGAGAATAAATCTGAGGGCTGTGAGCATGCCTCTCGCAGTCCTCTATGGCTTTAGGGCCCACGCCGAAGCGAGCCATTCAGTCATCTATCCTAAGTCAGCCATGAGGGAATGTGCACCCACAAATCGGTCTTCCCGTCATCCAAAGGTCAGCCAGGGCATCGGCTGGCGAACCGTGCCTGGAACATGCAATTGGGAATCATCTGACGAAGTGTCGGGTCTTGCACAAGAACAGCAGCAAAATATTGGCATATCTATATATCCCGATATATACTAGTGTAGATGGCAAAGCGACGACTCAAGTTGATCGACCTGGAAGCCCTTGGTGGTGCTGCTGAGTGTCTACGGACCCTGGCGCATCCGCATCGGCTGCGGATGGTTCAGATGTTGTTGTCTGAAGAGTACACCGTCGGTCAATTGGCTGAGGCGTGCGGGATTCAAAGTCACATGGCTTCCGAACACCTGCGGATGATGAAAGACCGCGGTTTGCTTTGCAGTCGGCGCGATGGTCGTCGGACTTATTACCGCATCGAGGACCAGGGGCTAGCTGGCATCATTGATTGCGTCGAGCGTCGTTACGGCGCTGGCGCAGGGCGCTGAGGAGGTTCTCAGTGGCCGCAAGGTGGCGAGATCAAACCAAAGGAGAGTACAATGTCTGGTTCAGTTAGGCGCAATTTTTGATCAGTGGGAAACAGACCAGAAGAAGTTGATGGAGGTCGCTCCGAACATCCCCCGAGGTTTCGGCGGTATGTTTCAAGCCATCATGAAGGAGGGCGCCCTTTCTGTGCGCGAGAAAGAGCTGATTGCCTTGGGGATAGGTCTAGCAGTCCGATGCAAGCCGTGCATCAACATGTATGTCAAGAAGTGTCTTGAAGCCGGCGCGACGCCTGAGCAGATCATCGAGGCCGCTGGTGTAACGGTCATGATGCAGGGAGGGCCATCGTTTACCCATGTGCCGGATGTCATCCGTGCCATAGACTATGTGCAGGGCACCAGCGACTGAGCCAACGGGACGACCAAGACGATGAAGAGCAACGCAGGCGGCGGAACCACCCAATTGATCAGGCATGCGAGGGCAGGCTTGGCAGCCCGGCGGACGATTTTTGTCGTGGCTGTGCCGATTGCCTTCCTGCTCTTGTACTGGGTCGTCTTTGCGCCGGTCCAAGTCACCATATACGAAGTTCGGCGCGGCCCAGTTGTGTCGGAGGTCATGGGTACAGGGACGCTGGAGGCGCGCATCAAGGCGACTATCAGTCCGAAGATCTCCGGCCGCATTGCCCAAGTGCTCACCGATCAAGGGAAGCATGTCAAAGTTGGCCAATTGCTCGTGAAGCTCGACGATGCCGAACTGTTGCAGGAGGTGGAAATCGCCGCCGCAGGGGTTGCCGTAACTGAGGCTGGGCTTGATCGGCTCAAAGCCGGCAAGGACCGTGCTCTCGCCGTGCTTCATCAGGCCGAATTCGACCACAATTGGACCAGCGAGCTTTTTGCTGAGAACACAGCTACGAGTATCGAGGTCGCAAGAGCCACCGAGGCGCTCAACATTGCGCAAGCAGAGCTCGCCCGTGCTCAAGCGTCGATCATCGAAGGCCAGGAAGCTGTTCTTGCAAGCCAACGAACACTCGCTTTCCACCAAGCCCGCTTGGCTGATACGCAGATCATCGCGCCTTTCGATGGTCTTATAGTCCGGAGGCATCGTGATCCTGGAGATGTTGTCGTACCGGGTAGCCCAGTCCTGTCCCTGATCTCAACCGATGAGCTTTGGATCAGCGCATGGGTGGACGAGACGGTGATGATGGGTTTACGGCCAGGGCAACTGGCCCGCGCGGTGTTCCGCTCACACCCCGAGCGTGCCTATCGCGGGAAAGTTTCAAGGCTAGGTCGGGAGGCGGACCGCGAGACGCGTGAATTCGTGGTCGACGTCCAGGTGTTGGAGCTTCCAGAAAACTGGGCCGTGGGTCAGCGGGCCGAAGTGTATATCGAGACCGCACGCAAAGATGATGTCACCGTGTTGCCCGCCAGCTACCTGCGGATGCGGGAGGAAATGCCCGGCGTCTATGTAGAAGAGAATGGGTATGCAGCTTGGCGGCCTGTCACCATTGGCCTTCGGAGCGGAGACTCGGTAGAAGTGATAGAAGGACTTCAAGCTGGCGACAGGGTTCTTGCCCCCGCTGATCCGAAAATCGTGCTGCGCCAAGGCCGCAGGGTCAAGCCGGCAAGATGAGCATCGCCTGCGATGAGAGTTGGCTTATTCTGGACGGTTAGGCCTTACCACAACGATGTGGGCATATTGACGGACATCGCAGTGGATACTGTCGGAGTTTGCCTCAGGATTATTGGGTCGGTTCGATCTTGATGGGTGGCGGCAAAGAGGAACATTTTCATGGCAAGCATGACCCTGGATGATTGGAAGAAACGCTATAGTGACAAGATCAAGTCTCCCGAGCAGGCGGTGGCTGTGGCTGGGCCAGGGAACCGTGTGTTCATCGGTTCTGGAGCAGCGGAGCCGCAGACGCTGGTAGAAGCTTTGTCCGCTTGCCCAAACATCACCGACACCGAGGTTGTCCACATCCTCACCCTTGGCGTTGCCACATACACGGAGCCCAAATTCGGCGAACGCTTCCGTCACAACGCTTATTTCATTGGCCCGAACGTCCGCGGGGCCGTGGCGGAGGGGCGGGCCGACTATACGCCGATCTTCTTATCCGAGATACCTGCGCTCTTTCAGAGCGGGCGTGTAGTGATCGACATAGCCCTGATCGAGGTCAGCCCTCCAGATTCGCATGGTTACTGCAGCTACGGCGTTTCTACAGACATTGTCAAAGCAGCCGCCGAGAGCGCTCGGTTGGTCGTGGCGGAAGTCAACACCCAGATGCCGCGCGCACTTGGGGATTGTTTCATCCACGTCCGCGACATCGATTTCATGGTGCCAAGTGACCGGCCAATTCTCGAAGCACCACAGGGCGAGGCGGATGAGTTGGCAAGCTGCATCGCTCGGCATATCGCCAATCTAGTAGAGGATGGCGCTACTCTCCAATTGGGCATCGGCACCATCCCGGACGCGGTATTGAAGTATCTTGACGGCGCCAGGGACCTCGGAATCCACACCGAGATGTTCAGTGACGGCCTCATCGCGTTGGTCGAGAAGGGGGTCATCACAAATGCAGAGAAGACACTTCACCGCGGCAAGATAGTTGCAAGCTTCGTCATGGGATCGAGGAAGCTTTACGATTTCATTGACAACAACCCACTGGTTGAGTTTCATCCGACCGAATACACGAACGACCCTTTCATCATTGCTCAGAATGACAAGATGATCTCGATCAACGCGGCGATCGAGGTGGACTTAACTGGCCAAGTCTGCGCCGATTCGCTGGGCGAGATGTTCTACAGCGGGATCGGCGGGCAGGTCGATTTCACGCGGGGCGCTGCTCGGTCCCGGGGTGGCAAACCAATCATCGCACTGCCCTCGACCGCCAAGAACGAGACGATCTCACGCATCGTGCCCTGCCTGAAGCAGGGTGCGGGCGTGGTCACGAGCCGGGGTGACGTGCATTATGTGGTCACTGAGTACGGCGCGGCATTCCTCCACGGGAAAACGATGCGAGAGCGGGCGCTGGCACTCATTCAGATCGCTCATCCAAAGTTTCGTCCGTGGCTACTGTCAGAGGCGAAAGTACGCAATCTGGTCTATGCGGACCAGATTGAGCTCCCCGTTCGGATGGCCCTCTACCCAGAGGAACTTGAGAGATGGATCGAGCTGCGGGAGGAGTCTCGCGCATTCCTTCGCCCATTGAAGCTCACCGACGAATCGATGGTCAGGGAGCTCTTCTACAAACTATCTCCCGAGTCCGTACACTATCGCTTCTTTAGAATGATCAAAGCAATGCCGCACCACAAGCTTCAGGAGTTGCTCAAGACCAATTACGACTTGGACATGGCGATGGTAGTCCTGACTGACAGCTCCGAAACGGCCGAAATGATCGCCATCGCTCATTACCTGAATGATCCGCACACCAACTTCGCCGAGGCCGCCTTTCTGGTTCGCGATGACTGGCACGGCAGAGGCATCGGAACCACTCTCTTGCGGGCGCTCGCGGAGATAGCCAGGACACATGGCTTCGCAGGATTCACGGCCGATGTGTTAGCGGCGAACCACGGGATGCTGCGCGTGTTTCACAAGTGTGGTTATTCAGTCGAAAGTAAGCTGGTTGAGGGCGTCTACTCCTTGAAGATACCGTTTGTCAAAGAGAAGAACGACTAAGCAGCCGAATAGCCATGACCTCGGATGCAGGTTGAGCTGAGCCTGATTGAGTTGAAATCTGAGCGAAGGCAACGCGGCCTTGGGAACCTGAGCTCGCGTGCCCCGAGTAACAAGGAGCCGGACCAACCCCGTGAACCTCGCCGTCAAGGACATTCGTCACAAACTCGGTCGGTTCGTTCTAACTGCCGTCGGAGTAGGTATGCTGCTCATGGTGGTGATGGGCATGGGCGGAATCTACCGTGGCATCATCGAGGATGCCACTCTGCTGGTCGATGAGGTCAAAGCCGACTTGTGGATCGTGCAGCGAAACACGCGCGGGCCGTTTGCTGAGGTTTCGCGCGTACCTGCAAATCTAGTTCATCGGGCGTTGGCTGTCCCTGGCGTCAAGACTGCGAGAGAGTTCGTCTACCATACCATTCAGCGTGAGCGCGCGGGGGACCCGCTCCGCATCGCCGTCGTGGGCCTGAGTTGGCCAACGGACAAAGGTGAATCGCTACCAATCATCGCCGGTAGGCCATTGGCTCAAAACCACTTTGAGATGATCGCGGACAGCAGGCTGGGGCTGCCATTGGGTGAGCAAATTCGCCTGGGCAAAGAGACTTACACTGTGGTCGGACTCACCGAGAACATGATCGGTTCCTCCGGTGACGGGTTGGCCTTCTGTACGGTGGCTGACGCGCTTGACATCCAATTCGATGTGCCCGGCGAGGCCGTGCGTTTGGAACGCCAGGCACGTCATGCCCGAGGTCGTCTCAGCGAGTATGGCAGGAAGCAGCCGGCGCTGACTGAGTTAGCCTTTGCGATCCCGTCTGAGATTCCAGCCTTCAGCCCCCGGCAGATCAGTGCGGTCATGGTCACTGTGGCTCCGGGCACGACATCGCATTCGGTCGCCTCCATCATCGCCGGATGGAGCGACGTGTCAGTGTACACGTCTGCTGGGCAGCGGGATCTCCTTCTCCGAGGCCCTGTCGAGAAGGTCCGCCGTCAGATTGGGCTGTTTCGCGTGCTCTTGACCATAATTGCTGGAATCATCATGGCGTTGATCTTGTATACGCTTACGCTCGACAAGCTTCATGACATCGCCTTGCTAAAACTGATTGGCGCTCCAAACCGCCGCATCCTCGGCATGATCCTACAGCAGGCGTTGGTGCTGGGTGTGGTGGGCTATGGCATCGCTTTGGTCATTGGGCTGAGGGTATTCCCGCTTTTTCCGCGTCGGGTGATTCTCCGGGGAGACGACTTGACACAACTAGCTGGCATCGTCTTGGTGATCTCTGTTCTGTCGAGCATGCTGGGCATATGGAAGGCAGTTCGCGTCGAACCCAACGAGGCGCTTTCTGGATAATCAGTGCTGATGAACGATTTTGCCATCGAAACCGAAAGACTAACCAAGATTTATGGCAGCGGCAACACTGAGGTCGCGGCTTTGCGAGAGACCACTCTGCGCATTCGACGCGGCGAGGTCATCGCACTTCTTGGCCCCAGCGGATCAGGCAAGTCGACATTTCTAACCGCAATCGGTCTGATCAACGCGCCAACATCGGGAAGGATCGTGATCGGGGGCGAGCTTATCATGGATGGCCCGTCGGCATTGACAAACCTCTCCGCTTTTCGCCGCGAGCATATCGGTTTCGTCTTCCAGAAATCGAATCTCATCCCATTCTTGACGGCTCGGGACAACGTGCAGATCGCGCTCGAGTTGGACCACTGGAAGGCGAGTGATGCCAAGCGACGGGCGCTCGAACTTCTTGATTCTCTCGACGTAGCTGATCGAGCCGATCACTTTCCCTCAACGCTGTCAGGCGGGCAGCAACAACGCATCGCTATTGCCCGAGCCTTAGCCAATCAACCGAGCATCATTCTGGCTGATGAGCCCACCGCTGCTCTAGATAGCCACCGTGGCCGGCAGGTGATGCAGCTTTTTTCTCAAGTGGCTCTCCAACACGGCGCTGCTGTGTTTGTCGTTACCCACGACCACCGTTCCCTCGACGTCTTCGATACGATCTACAACATGGAGGACGGCGTGATCCGCCTCGAATCGGCGCCACTAGTCCAAGCCCAAGCAGGCCCTCCGCGCGCGTAGTGTTGGCTCTCGACTTGCGGAATCCTGCGCTGCACACATTGACTTGGAGGGGCCCCTCTGCAGGACTCCACATGAGCAGCTCGCGGTGAGGTTTCGCATCAAGTCATCTGGCGATAAACTCGGACTGTCATTGGTGTTCATGGATGAAAATGCGTTCGGGAGACGACATGAAATACGTAATCGCACTGATCGTGGCCCTGGTGCTCAATGCCGGTGCCAATTTGATGATGAAGGCCGGCATGGTCAAAGTTCAGGAGGGGGGAGGCCTACTTAGCAATGGGCTGTTCGCAGGCGTGCTGACCATCCTCACTTCGCCGATCCTGCTGGCAGGACTAATTTCGTTTGCGCTCAACGCAGCCTGCTACATGTTTGCCCTTCAAAGCCCGACGCTCAAGATTAGTGTGGCCTACCCGGCCATGGTGGGAGGGGGATATGTCATCATTGCCACCGTGGCATACTTCTGGCTTGGAGAGCGGCTGACGGTGGGGCAGTGGGTCGGTGTTGCCCTGGTGCTGAGCGGCGTGATGACCATTGCATTGAGGACTCCAACAGCAGTGGGCGCGTCCTAAGTCCTGTAAAACGAAGCACTTGATTTGGGTCGGGAAGAAGGTATACTCCGCGGGCAATTGCGGGTGTAGCTCAGTGGTAGAGCGTCACGTTGCCAACGTGAATGTCGTCGGTTCAAATCCGATCACCCGCTTTTTCATTTACCATGCCGAACGCTCGACTTAGCGCACCTGCCCGCGTAAAGCAGCGCGGCTCAGAAGTCCATGAAAAGGAGTAGTACTACTCCGCATGGGTTTGGAGGTCGCGCTATGCCGAAATTAGTCAGGCCCATCCCGAAACTCAGATTCCATAATGAGAGCGGGCAAGCTGCAGTCGTGTTCAGCGGGAAATAGACATACCTGGGAAAACATGGTTCCACCGAGGCAGAGATCCGGTATGACCGACTCGCTGCCACATGGCTCGCAGATGGCCGGAAACCATCACAAGAACGGGATCTGACCGTCAATGAATTGATGCTGATCTACTGGCAGTATGCCTCTACACGATACCTTCAGGAAGATGGCAAACCCAAGAAGGAATTCTCAGCGATCAAGTCCACAATGCGGCCAGTCAAACGATTGTTCGGTGGGGTACAGGTTTGCGGTTTTGGTCCGCGGGCCCTGTCTGCCGTTCAGATGGAATAGGTGAAGGCGAGGTATTGCCGGGCCATCGTGAATGACCAAGTTCGGCGCGTGCGACGAATCTTCAAGTGGGCAACGGCCAATGAGATCATTCCGCCACACATTCTGGAGGGGTTGAAGGCTGTCGATGGGCTGCGGGCGAACGAGTCCGCGGCTCGAGAGCCGCGCAATGTCAGACCAGTCTCACAAGAACACATTGATGCAGTTATGCCCTATCTCGGCAGGCATGTAAGGGCGATGATCCGCTTGCAGTTGCTCTGCGGTGCCCGTCCCGGCGAGATCGTGGTGTTGAGGTCGGCGGACATCGACATGACGGGGCCGATTTGGGTCTACCCATCGATTCCATCGCTGAGACATTAAGTGCATTCTGGGCAAGGCGCTGGAGGAAGATAAGAACTGCCGCTACAAATCGGCCGCTAGCTTAGCGAATGATATTCGGCATCATCTTCAAAACGAACCGATCTTGGCTCGCCGGCAGAGTGTGTTGTACCAACTCCAGAAGTTTCCTAAGCGGAATAAGGCCGTTGCCGCAGGATCGGCGATCGCCACGAGCGCTCTATTCATCGGTTTTCTCCTCAGCACGTCGCTGTACTTTCAAGCCGACAATGCAAGGCAAGGGGAACAAGAACAGCGGTTCTTGGCCGAACAGCCAGTAGGCGAAGCGGTCGCGGCCCGTGCCGACGAACTCGAAACTGTCACGGAATTCCAGGCGTCGATGCTCGGTGACCTAGGCGCCGAAGCTATGGGGTTGGGTATCATCAAACGACTGACAGAAGATGTCCGTCAGGCCACAGCTGCCAGCGGCGGTTCACCGAATGACATTGCGGCTTCTGTCGCGTCTCTTGAGGAATTCC
>JAJDDP010000211.1 GCA_029260235.1 Phycisphaerae bacterium
TCGGTCTTGCCCACGCCGCTCGGGCCTACGCAGAGGAACACCCCCTTGGGCTGGTCGGGATTGCCCATGCCCGCTTTGGAGGTGCGGAGTTTCTCAGACACAATATCAAGAGCTGCATCCTGACCCACCACACGCCCGCGCAGACGATCCGCCATGTGCAAGGTGGCTTCGATTTCGTTCTTGACCATCTTGCCGACCGGGATGCCCGTCCAATCGGCCACCACCGCTGCAACAGCGGCTTCATCGACATGGGGGAACAAGAGCGGATCTTCGCCTTGTAGTTCAGCCAGTTTGCTGGTCAGCTTAGCCAACTGCTCGCGCACCTTGGTCTCCTCAGCCTCGGTGAGGCCAGGATTCTCAGGCTTGTCTTGGCCCTCTTCGGCCTTGCTCTCGAATTTATCAGGTTGATCCCCGGTGAGTTTGGCGCGGAGATCGCGAATCTGGTCAACGAGGGCCAGCTCAGCCTTCCATTGCTTTTCGAGCGATTCACGTTGCTCCAAGAGACCCTTCCGCGAGGCTTGCATGTCAGCTAGCTCGCCATTGTCTGCCACAATCGCCCCGGCCTGATCGCGCTGAACCGCTTCGATGGCGGTATCCAGATAGCTCAACTGGCGATCGACATTGTCGAGCGCTGCGGGCCTGGTGCTCAACCCCACAGCCACCCGGGCTGACGAGGTGTCCAGTAAGTCCACGGCTTTGTCGGGCAGAAACCGCCCGCTGATGTACCGATTGGAAAGCTCGACCGCCGCAGACACAGCCGCATCGGCCATGATCACTTTGTGGTGCTTCTCGTACTTGGTTTTCAACCCTCGAAGCATCACCACGGCGTCTTCGCACGAAGGTTCGTTGCAGCGGATCAGCTGAAAACGGCGTTCCAGCGCAGCGTCCTTTTCAAAGTATTTCTTGTACTCAGCCCAAGTTGTGGCTGCTACCGTCCGTAGCTCACCTCGAGCCAGGGCAGGCTTGAGCAGATTGGCTGCGTCCCCGCCACCGGCAGCTCCGCCGGCGCCGATTAAGGTATGGGCTTCATCGATGAAGGTGATGATCGGCGTTTCACTAGCCTTGATTTCTTTGAGCACGTTCTTGAGCCGATTCTCGAACTCACCCTTCACGCTGGCACCAGCTTGTAGCAGGCCCAAGTCCAGCGAAATCAACTTGACCCCCTTTAGCAGCGGAGGCACATCTCCCTCGGCAATTCGCAGTGCCAACCCCTCAACAATGGCGGTCTTGCCTGTGCCCGGCTCGCCCACCAGGATGGGGTTGTTCTTGCGTCGTCGGGCGAACACGTCGATCATCTGACGAATCTCGTGATCCCGCCCAAACACCGGGTCGATACCCCCGGCCGCTGCCGTGGCAGTCAAGTCCACTGTGTATTGTGCTAATGCCCCATCAGCAGCTGAGGGACCGGCTGGTCCTCCTGGTGCAGCTGTCCCTGCCGGCTGGTCAGAAGCCCCAGCCACGATTTCAAAGAAGTTGTCCCTGAGTTGGTCGATGTCGATGCGGTCCAACTCGGAAGTGAACTCGCCGACGTGGGTATGCCCAGGATTCAGGGCGATGGCAAGAACCAACAGCCCAGGCCTGATCTGCTCCAAGCCAAATTCGTCTGCCATCACCATGGCCGATTGAAAGAGCTCGACAAGCATGGGGGATAGCGCCGGTTTGCCACGATGCCCACTGGGCAACGCATCCAGCACCCGTTGAACCGCCCGCCTGACCGAAGTGCGGTCGACCTTGAAAGTATCATAGATCTTGGTCACGTCGCCGGCGGTTTCGTCCAGCAAGCGAAGGAGCAAGTGTTCGGGAATCACTTCAAAGTGAGCCCGCGAAACGCTGACGTTGGTAGCTCCCTGGAAATGCTTGATGCATTCAGGATCCAATCGCCCAATGATCCGTCGAAGTTCGTCGCCTTTGGGTGCGTTAGCCATGCTTTGGTTTCCGTTCTATGGTTCGTTCCACTCTAATTCGGGTCATCGGCTCAGGCTGCGGCCGGCTCGGTTTATGCAACTCTTCCGGCCAGGGCAGCTGAACTCTCATCAAACACGACCGACGTTTCGGGGAGATCCTCGGTCCGTACCCAACTGGTGAACCCGAGTCGGCCCGCACCATCATCTGATCCGAGGCGGGTCTCGGGAACGTCTCCAGCCCGCAGTTTAATCTCCAGGGTGAAGCTCAAAGGATCCATGCAATACAATCTTACAAGCGACCGCGTCTTGTTGTGCGATTCTCCATCGGGCAACAGGGTGACATAGGTTTCCCAATCCACCGGTCCCAGCGACACGTTGAAGGCGCCGCTCAAGTCGAACACTTGGGCGCCAACCGTCAAGTCCATACCCAGACAACAGTTAGTCGAGCCGATGACATTTGTATCGGATGGGCTCAGCGGCACCCACCGTCCCTTGAATTGGTCTACGCTCACCGGCAAGTCCCGCCAATAGTCCCCAAGGATGCCTTCCAGCATGACCGCGGATCGCGGGCGCTGAGTCAGCGCCCCCGCGTAGCGAATCATGCCGATAGGATTGACGCCCAGGGTCTCTTCTTGGCACTCAGGCGACAGGCCTATTAACCAAAGCAAGAAATCGGTGACCGCATCACGATCAGGCATGCCGAAAGTGACGTTGTATCTATATTTTGTCCAAGCGCGATAAAACAACGACAGAAACCGGTGGTGAAATATGTCCAGAAAATCACGCACAGGAGCCGAACCCGTGTCAACCCTTTCAGGACCGGCTGCCCCGGGGCGGTTCTCTCCGGCGGCTTCGACCGCCAGCGGATTGTAAGGCTCTACAGATCGCAGGACATCAATTGCATAATGCAGTGGCAGGGGAGTGCTGACTCCATAGAGGCCCAAGAAAGTCGCTTCCAAGAGATAACCGGGGGCACCATTTTGTTTGTCGTGCTTGAAAATGCGCCGGAGGTCGGTCGGTGGAAAAGCCATCGACACATGGGGTCTGAATCTCAACGACTCGGCAGAAATCGGTCCCCGTCCGCCAACACTCTGCCCGCCTCCCACTGATCGCTCCAAGAGCCAGATCGCTTGGAAGAAGTCGAACTCCCACGCCCTCTCCAGCAGTCGCTTCATCAGAGGTGCGTCATCGGGCAGGGCTGTTTCGCTCCGCTTATCAACCATCATGCCCCCCTGCTCTCTCTGGTTCAGCCGGCGTGCATTGATCTCCTGATCGTGGGGAGAAGACATGAACCTGTCCGCTTCGGGTAAACCGTACCGTCAATTGGCTGTAGGCGTTGAGCGTCACATAGAGTCCAATGAAGCAGTCAAGCACGGTTGCGAACAAATACGCGTCGCCTTCTCCGGCGAAATGGTCTTCATTCAGTTCCACCGAGACAGACAAGCCTCGAATCGGGGCTCCGCGAATCATGCGTTCTTTGTATTCGGAACGAAGCGAGACGATGCCGTTCAACATCCGCTGATGGGCCAGAGCCAGCTGTACATCGTGTTCCTGCTGAAAATCATAAACCCGGAGCAACTCGCGGAAATGCTCTACGTTCATCAGCGACACGAAGTTGAGCGACATGTGAGAGATCAACCGCCAATGAAGGCCCTTGCCGAGCGGTGGACATATCGTGGCTGTGGGTTTCTTGAGATTCCTGAAGGTAACGCCTGACGGCGAACTGTCGGTAGGCTCGCAAATGTCACCTGCCCGCAATTCACCGGGGAGGTTGCGGTTGGTGCAGGTCAGCTCTACTGATATGGTTTCGTCCTGTGGCAGTTGGCCTTGGGGTGTAGCGGGAACAACCGATAGGTATGTATCGGTGCCCAACCGAGGATCACCACCTACGACGTTGGCGGTCACATGCGTTTGGTAGTATGCCTCAGCCGCGTCTGCAGTGCCGGCCATGTGCGTGAATGAATAGAAGGGTGGGTATTCTCTTGGCTTGTACTCCCCAGATCTGCTGACGCCGAATACCTGATCCACCGAGTATGGTTCTGCATGACGGTGGTCGGCGATGCCCGCCTTGACCGGCCTGATCAGGTAGCGCACGCGATCATGTCGAAGGCGAATAGGTTCTGCAGCTTGCTCGAAGAGGTTGATGACCGGCGCACAATGCAGCCGAATGTTTTCCAATGAGACCAGCGGGAAGGATTCCAATCGCCGATTCAAGGTCACGGCCAACTCAAGCGTTCGCTCTGTTCCCAATTGAGTTACCGCACGATCCAAGCCCAAGAAGTTGACGAACAAAAATCGGTCCTTGAACGCAAAATACTCCTGCAACAATCGGTAGCCCGGAAATGAGTGCTTTGAAAAAGGCAGCACCGCACGAGCCCGCTCCATCCCCGCAGCTACAACGCTGTCAGAGGGTAACAAGACTTCCGCGCGATCGTGCCGGCTAGACCCATCGCTGACGGCCACATGATCAACATGGGCAGCCAACAGTGCGTAAAGCGTAGAAGCGGTCGCAGGGTCGCCCGAAAGATGAAAACGAACCGAGTCGAGCTCTAGATCCTCCAACACTGCCGCAGACGCAGCCTCAAGCGTCAGCACCAACCGCACGGGCTTGGCAGCCTCAGTCTCCAAACGAACGCTCTTCAACGACCAAGGCCTTAGTACAATGGGCCAGCTTGCCCGATACTTGCATCGTGTGCCGTCAATTGGCACACTTGAGTATTCACTCCCTGCTTCTACATGCAATGGTCCGCGCAGCGCATCGATGTCAGGCTGGTACTCCAGTATGCTCATCGATGGTACGGACCTGAGATAGTGAGGCCAAAGAAGGTCCATCATGCTCGCGGTCAACTCGGGCAACTCGTCATCGAGCTTCTGACGAATCCGACCGCTGAGGAAGGCCATGCCTTCCAACAGGCGCTCAACATCCGGGTCCGAGCCACGGTCGGCCAGGGAGCGGGCGATCTCAGGATTAGCCTGAGCAAACTCGGGACCGACATCCCGGAGGTATCGCAGTTCGTCCTGGTAGTAGGTGTTGCTCATGACTCGATACCCAACTCAGCAGAACCGCCACGCCTTCGCAGCCTCACACCTCGCCAACCGCCAAGGCATGTCGCCCGAGGGGCCGCCCTAAGTCACGAAACATCGAAGTTGATGACCACGCCAAAACTAGCCTTCTACATCGAACTGACCATCGCCGGACATGGATGTTTGATACCACACCCGATGTTCCCGACCACCGGCCCCTAGCACTGCGTCCACGCGAAAGGAAACAGACCGCTGCTCATCCTCGTCGATGACCTGGGTCACGCGGGCGCGGCGCAAGCGAGGTTCGTACTGATCGATGGTGTTTTGGATCGCGTCCTGAACGATCTGGACGTAATTGCCCACATCGACGCTCAGATCGGCCATGGCTGGCAAACCGTAGTCGGGCACGCACTCAGACATTCCGTGGCGGGCATTCAGCAGGCGGACCAGATGCATGCGGACCGACTCCATGATGGCATCGACGTCCACATTCGCAGTCGCTTCATTCGCCTTGCGCGGACTTCCCATCCCCGTCCCGATGCGCCCCAGCAATGTCCGTTCACGCTTCACTGGCAACCAGCTCCTCCACGCCCAGGCCAACTACGACTCGCCCTACCCGGTGAGGGCAACGCCCGGACGTGGAATGTCCAGATTCGACGCGACATGATCAGCCAGCATCTGCTAGCCGCCACCTGGAGCGCGCCACTTATCCATTTCCACCATGCTCTCGGGCAAGAAGTTCCACTCGATCTCTTCATAGACCATGCTGACCTGTTCCATGTGACGATAGGACTCGTTGGCCGGCAGGAAACTC
This sequence comes from Phycisphaerae bacterium, assembly GCA_029260235.1. Lineage (GTDB taxonomy): Bacteria > Planctomycetota > Phycisphaerae > UBA1845 > UBA1845 > OFTM209. Next base: position 5,743 of record JAJDDP010000211.1, read on the forward strand.
ATGGGCATATAAGGTCTGATGTCCACGATGCGGGCTTGACGCAAGGTGATGGTGTAGTACTTAGCTTCCTCGCGTGAATCCGGATCGATGCGATAGTAGTCGATGGTGACTTCCGCCAAGTTTTGGCCCGTGCACAGCGCCTTGGCGAAACCCGGCGTCGCAGCATCGATCAACTTGACGATGCGGAACGGGGAATGAACTCGGACGCCACTCGCTTGCCCGGTGGTAGGCTCCACCGGCTGGTGCAGGTGATGTTCGATTTCGAACACATCGGACGTACCGTCACGACCCTCTTTCTCGCTGGAACCGGGATACTCAGGCACTTTCAAGTTACATGGAGTTGGCATGGCAATTAGCTCCTCTTCTCGTCGCACCGTTCCTGCTGCAGAACTACGATTGAGTTCCGAATCAGACGCGCGGTGCTGGTCAAAAACTGGTTTCCACTCAGGGGTCTCTCCGACTTAGTCCCCACACGCAGCACTAGTAAGGCAGGCCCTGTGCCACATCCCCGCTTTTCCCCCTAGAAAATCAGATGTGCGCTGCAACTATCTGTCTTGGCGATACTTAGGGCGCGCCGCGTGTATCCTATCGCAGCCTGCACGTCGGTCTTGTGCCGGGCCTTCTGGTCTGCATTACCCAACCATCCGAAGATGGTTGGGCCTGTGGAACCACCCAGACAGTTAGATGCACTACCCTTCACCATAATCAAGCGAGGACCGACCGCTCCGTCGATCTGCCCTGGCTGCCTGCTATCCCCATCCATTAACCTGGAGGCGGATCGAACTGCCCAACCATGGAGAGTTCAATCTCGACGCCCTTGAGCCTGAAGTGCGGAATCATTTGGATTTCAGATTTGAACATGCCCGGCTTGCCCGGAACAGGCTCGGCGGTCACCTGGATTTCCTTCAATGGATACTTGGCCACAAGCTTGTCATCCATCGTACCCTTGCGGGCGTACTGTAGCAGCCACTTGTTGATCTCGCCGACCATCTTGTCGGCGTCCATCACCCGACCCATGTTCTCGCGCCAGATTACTTTCAGGTAATGGGCAATGCGGCAGGAGATCATCAGGTACGGCAATGCCATGCCCAGCCGAGCACGGGTTTCATCTTCCTTACCCTCGGCGGTATCAGGGAACTTGCCAACCCGCTTGGCTGACGGGGCATCGAAGAAGGCTGCGTTGTCGCTTCCCTTACGCATGACCAACGGAATAAAACCGAAGTTGCAGAGGTCAACGTCCATGTCCTCCGAGATCAACGTCTCGGTAGGAATCTTGGTTTGATATTGGCCGGTCGATTCGTACTGGTGCAATGGGAGATCAGGCACGGTTCCGCCACTGTTTGGTCCGACGATGGAATTGTACCATCCGTTGGAAGCAAAACTGGCCACCATGCGCCCAGCCAAGGCAAACGATGCGTTACCCCACAGGTACCGATCATGATGCTCGGTGCGAACGTCTTCGTCGAACGTGAAATCCTTTACGTCCTGATCTTCGACCGTGTAGGGCTTGCGAAGTAGGAATCGTGGCATAGCCAACCCGACGTAGCGGGCATCGTCAGAATCGCGGAAGGCGTTCCACTTGGTGTACTGGGGTTGTTCGAAGATTTCGTACATCTCCGCCATTCTGGGCAGCCCGGTGAAAGACTCCTCTTTTCTGCCCATCATCTTGGGATTGACTCCTCCAAGGAACGGGCACTTGGCCACCGCAGAGACTCTTGAAATCTCAGTGAGCAGCTCGCACTCGGGATTGCGGTTGTCAAAGGCGAAGTTGGAAACCATCAACCCGTAAGGATTGCCGCCAAAGGTGTTATATTGGTCGCGGTATACGGTTTTGAATAGCCCCGACTTCTGCCAATCCTTACAATCCTGGAAGTCCTCGAGCAGATCATCTTTTGAACTGTTGAGCATCTCGATGCGGATGTTCTGGCGGAAGTTGGTGTTGTCCACCAGATACCAGAGGCTCCGCCAGGCTGACTCGAGTTCCTGAAACTGCTCGCTATGCAGGACTTCGTTGACCTGGGCGCTGATCTGCTGGTCGATTTCTGAAATGAAATCATCGACTACCTGCTTATTGATGACCAGCTTGTCGGCATCGAGCCCAGAGGCTTTCTGGATGATTCCGGCGATGCCTTTGCGGTACAGATCTTGATATTCGCTATCCAAGTCCAGGCTGTCGATCAGGGAATCGACGGCTGTCGTATCGGCTGCCTCTGCGCCGGCTTGGGCTTGCTGTGGTTGCTCTGCCATGACTGTGTGTCTCCATTGACGATTACGGTCGTGCGTGCTTGGGGTCGCTTTGCCAACACTCCCTAGCGGTTGATCTCTAAATTGAGGCGGTTTCCATCCTTGCTCTCGTTGAATCCGCACCGGCGGGCCGGCCAAAACACTGTTGATGCCCTGCCACGATTTTCCTCACCCCTGCCCTATGCTGGCGGCGTCTCGGGATCGGATGGTGGCGGATCGCCCGACGGACCGTCTGTCGGTGGTGGATCAGCGGCCGGGGGTTCAGGAACTGGCGGAGCCGCAGCTGGTGCTTCTGCCGGTGCCTCGGCACTGGCGATCATCGCTAGGATCTGGGACCGCACAGCTGGATCCTTCACCGCGCCCAGTAATTTCTTCTGGGCAGCTTTGTCACCCATCACCGGCCTCAGTGCCTTCATGGCATCGCGGAGCTCGAGCAAATTACGCAACTCGGGCACTTGCCGGGCGACGGACTCAGGCCTGAAGTCCTTAAGGGTGCCCAGGTTCATTTTGATGGCCATCTCGCCACCGCCCTTGCTGACCTTGTCCGGCACGCTCATGTCCAGCGACAAGTTGAAACTCTGCATCACCGAGTCGAAGTTGCTCTTGTTGATGTCTAGAGGAGCACGCTCTTCGATAGTCCGCTTGTCGTCTTTGAGCGTGTAATCACCCATTACCAAGACGCGGAAGGGCAACTCCGGCTCTGCGCCTCCGCGAAGGCGATCAGAGATTGCGATGTTCACCCGTGATTCACGGGCTTTTGATGCTGCTTTGGCCATGGGTCGGCTCCTTTTTGTTTAAGGCTTGGTTCTGGTGATTACTTGCCCGAAGGTTCAGCTGCAAGAGCAGCCACCGGGTCAAGCTGGCACAGCCAAGCATACGAGTCACGAACTTTTTCGAGCGTTCCGGGGGTCGGCGCTTTCTCCGAGGATGCGAGTGATTTTCGACAACGGTAAAGCGTCTCAGCGACATTGACCGCCAACGTCGGCTCCCATTCATCAATACCGAACTTTTGAATCTCTTGGTAGCAATCTTCGAGCAATGGTCCGGCAAGTTTCAGCCTTTGTGCTTCAAAACAAAGCTGGGCGATGTGTAGACGCCACAGCAGACGATCTCGCCGTTGGGTGCAGGTGGTCAAGCCTTCCTGCAGTGACGCGACCGCCTCCTTGAGTTTCCCAGAGGCGACCAATTTCCGCGCCTTGCCGGACGCCTTGGTCAGCTTGCCATTGGCAGCCGATCCGCCTCCTTGTCCGCCCCCACCTGGTTTTGCTGCAACTTCAGATTCGATCCATATGCGCGTCTCACCACCGCACAATGCTTGGCCACCTTTGAATCGCAGATCAAACAATTCTTCACCAAGCCGTCGAACCAGTCCGGCGGTGGCTGTGATGACTGCCTCCAACGCTTTCTCGTGGGTCGATCCCAGCCCCCGCAAGGCAGCACAGACGTAACGCTGCACATCAAGCCAAAGGGGATCAGACGTACGGAATCCTGCCTCGGCGTTCTTCAGCAGGTTCTCCCACATTTGCTTTGAATACTGGTGCTCAAGGGTTTCGATCACACTTTTTTCCGGCGGGGTGATTTCATACTTTCCGTCATCGGAAGTTGGCAAGCTAATTTTGGACCACTTTATGGCCCGGACCCATGCGTAGGGGAGCGGGTCGGTAGGATCAGCCTTGCGCAAGAATGCGGCTGCGCTCATCACCGCAGTGACGGCACTGCCCGAATCTGCAACTTCAGCAGCCACAAATCCGCCAGCCACTGGTGCAGCAGGGGCGCCGGGTGCTCCAGACGGTGCCGCTGGAGGAGCCGCGGGGGCGGCCGCAGCTGGTCGTTTGGCACACTGTTCTTTGAGGCTGCGAATGAACTTCTTGAAGTCAGGCCCATCGTCGGGCATCTTGCCAGTTAGGGCAGCCTCTAACTCGGCGATCCGTACGGCACATTGATCGAGTGCGTCGAAGTCGTCGCCCTTGGGTTGGTTTTCCCAAAACCATCCTCGTTCGGAAAAATAGTCCGTCACTACTTCGATTCTGCTTTTCCGCCGGCGTGGTCGGGCTGGGAAGAGTCCGTCCCAGAAGTTGTTTATCAACTCAGTCGTCATAGCCATCCAGGCTGACAAGCCTGCATAGCCATACACCTTGAAAAGGGCTAGCCCGAGGGCCGACGCTACCTCTACATCTTTGGATTTGGTCCTGAGGAGTTCAGTGGCACTTCGCTGCATGCTGTGCCAGTCAGGCTCGTCCGATTCTATCCGGTCCAGTTTGCCTACTTCTCCAACGACGAAAATGTAGGCCTCGTCATCCCCGACATCCGTACCGCAAGGGTCGGCGCCTGGAATAGGCTGTCTGCCCAGATCAAGAAATGGATTTTCGTCGAGACTTGCCATCAGATTTACTCACATCTGACCAGTGCAGGGCCGAGGTGTCGCGACAGTGGTCCGCTGCATCCGTGCGGCAAGACTTGGTCGGTCGAAATTTCCACAGCCGGATCCCCCTTGGATGGACTCTAACCGACGACCGCGAAGCGCCTAGTTGACAAAGCTTCAGGTCACCCACCGACAAGCCACCCAGGCATCTCAACCCGAAAGATACGAGGGAATCAACCCTCGTGAACCTATCACAGCCCTATAAAATGTCAAGTGAGCGTACGTGGTTGCTCAGCGAAATCCAACCATGAGGCTGTGGACAGTTCTAGGGCAGGGTGCAAATTCGTCAACCCACCAACGGGCTTAGCAGCGACCAAGTCATCGAGGCAGGCAAGCGTCGGAGCCAATGGGGTTGCGAGCAGAAAATCTTCTCCTTCCAAGCCCTTGGCCATCACAATGAGCGATGCTGCCCCGTTGGCCACGTCGGCCCCCACAACCAACGACAAGGGCCGCCGAGACCAATCTAATCGATTCTCCAACCAGAGAAGCCAGCCGGATATCTGTAGGGAAGCATCGACGCCGACTGATAGCGGCACGCGGAGTGTGGCATCGACCCGCTTGCCATCCAGCTCTGCCAAGTTGTTGCCCCAAGCGGCGGCCCGTTTCAGCCAGGTTTGCCGATCAGGGGCCATCGAGTCCGATCCCAAGCCATCCAACCAATCCGCCAATGCCACAGACTTGGCTTCTTCAGTCCACGCAAGTCCCTCGTCTCCCTCAGCCCGGGAATTCACCGCTCGTGTGCGTCCACCAAGTAAGGCATCGAGTCGCTGTGCGGTCTTGAGATGGGTCTTCACATCGCTGTGAAGTGCATGCAGATCCTCAATCACCCGCAAGTACAGCCCGGCATCGTTGCTGCTGGGGCCAGGAAAGTCAGATGTGGGACCGCCTGCAAATACACAGAACGGAAAGGACCGCCCCCGCATATCACCGCCATAGTCACGGATGGAAGCAAACACGGTCATCTCTGTCTTGGGGAGTCTAAGTAGCAAGCCACAAGATGGCAAAACCGGGTTATCCGAACCCTCCCCACCGAGTCGGCCCTTGTAGATCTGATACCCTTTGAGAATCCAGTCGATGAACTCGACGGTCCAGTCTTGCTCGGAGGGGGATCGGTAATAATCGGCGTAATCAGGGAGCTTTCCGAACCAGTGAATCCTGAGATCAGGTGAAGGCGTGTTTGATCGGAACAGATCTCTCCAGCCCATGTTATCTTAACCCCTGGCGTTCTGCTCGGGCGCAGGGCTGAGCTGCTAGCCGACGGCCCTGTTCCCCCAATGGTCCTGCCAAGACTAGGGTCATGGCCGTTCCAGCGGGTAGATCGGATCCGGCATGGGTCGCTCCAACTTGAAGAGGAATTTCTCTCCCACGATGTGTTTGTCCGGATCCAAAGTACTAATCAAGGGAGCCTGGCCCGCCGCCCTAAACCTAGCCGGTAGGTCAAAGCTGTGCGATGTGACCCATTTGTCGCCATACCTGATTCCGTGACGATGCAAATATGCACACAAAGCCAGGGGCGACGTTTCGCCAAAAGTCCGAGTCAAATTCGGATAGCTCCGGCCTGATCCCTCACGTTTTCGTCCTTCAATGAGGGAGACCGATAGCTCCGTCTTGCCCGCGCGGGTAGACCAGTCCCACACCGCATTCTGTGGCCGATTGATCTTCTTTTCGGTCAATGTCGCAATACGCAATGGGCGCCCCACGTCGCTGCCAGGCTCGTCGTCCTTGACTACTGCCAAAGCGAGGTCCAGGGACACGGCGTCGTAGTACTGCTGGGCTGTGTCGTGGACGCGTTCCTTGCCGAACGGCTCGGTCACCGGGTCAGCCCCCTCGACACTCACCACCAATGCTTCCGCCGTTACACGATTGCCCAGACCCATGAAACCAACCCAATTACGCGCACCTTCATAGAAATTATTTCGCGCCATCCAGAATGGCTCGTCATGCGGCAGCGACTCTTCGATCGGCTGGAATACCAGCTGGGCACGCCCCACCTCGCGGACGAATTCTTTGAATTCCACAAAATCGACGGTCTGCAGCGATTTTGGACCTACGGCCGACTCGTTGAGGTAAGGCCAGCCATCATACGCATCCGCGTTGGCAAAATACCTGCTCTGCATGACGAACAAAGTTTCCGACAATGCCCGACTCAAGAGTTCCTGGGCTTTGGATTCAAAAGCGACAAGCTGCCCGGTCAACTTATATTCCTTGTCGATGCGGGCCTCTTCTCGCAAAGCCTGAATCGTATTCCACGGGATGGCCGCCGTGTCTTCCTTGCGAGCGTCATTGCCAAACTTGTTGGGCAACTTCACGTTCGAGGCGATGGCCTTGGAGAGAGCAGTCCATCGCTCGACAAACCCATCAGCCAGTGCGCTCCAGGGCGCATCCGCATCGTTCGCGCCCTCTAGGCTATCTTTTGGGTATTGCGCTTCAACAGCGAAGCTAGCCAAGGCTTGCCCGCCGTCTTTCTCGATGGCATCTTGCATCCAAGAGGCAACTTCCAGCCAATCCATATCTGTAGGATCGACATTGCTGGTCCAGCGGCCCGACACGTTGTCCAAATACCAGCTCCAGAATGGGACAGCCTCAAGCAATTCGGTGAGTGCAACTTGGAGTTCGTTCGCGACTGCATCTCCACCTGTCCCGCGAACACCACTGCCCCGCTGCATCATCCTAGCCAGCGTGTCCCAGTCGTCCGCTCGATCAATCAGCCGACCCAATTCGCTTAGATCCGCGCTTTCGTAGGCATCCGCCCAAGACCGGACGTATTCGCGCGTATACACCCGTCCCGCCCGTCCAAGCTCCTGCATGCACACCTCGTTGAGCGGCTGGGTATCGTCCGTGCTGCGGAAGTAGTAACTCGAATCAAAATCGCCCAGGCTATAGAGCAGATTGCTGGACTCTTCCATCAGCTCGTTCAGAAATGGCCTAGTTGCACACGCCGGCACTTGGCCTATGGAGTCGCTCTTGACTACCGTCGTTTTCCGCGTCTCGCGCCGGCGCTCGCCCTGTCCCCGTCTTCCTCGGCGAGTCCGCTTGCTGCGATTCTTCTTGGATCGGTCCGGCTTGCTGGCTTGACGCTCAGAATCTTGATCGTCATCGCCACGCGGAACATCGATTCGGTAAACGGAAGGCATCCGGCTGTTCCAGTCGGGTACCAGCTCTGCCAATCCCCAGCGTCCCGTCTGATCAAGTCCAGCCAACATGGTGTTGAGCAGCCGCCGCCCTTGCCCCAGGATAATCAAGTCCAGATGGGCTTCGTGCAGCTCACTCAACTCGTCCGGCCGCCAAACAGGAGGCAGGGAGGCTACATCGATCTGAGAATCGGAGTCTTCAGCCCCCAATAACTCCTCCAACTCATCGACCCAATCAGCTGGCGTCCCTACGTCGTCAGCAACGTCCAATTTCGCCGCGACCAATCCATCGTGAATGTTCTTGAGGATCCCTCCGACCTCGCTTAAGTCGGGCGAAGTCTGCAAAGCATCCGACGCTGTTCCACCCCCAGAGGTCAGGGCGAAGATGTGTGGATAGCGCGCCGGCACTTCCTTGACCACTTGGGCAAATGCGTCGTAGTAGGCTTCCTTATACTCACGGTCGGTCAGCTCGACCTGGCGCAGGCTGGCCCATAGCGTACGGTCCAAGCCGGGCAAGCCCGACGCATCGCTGCCACCAGCCAAGGCAGCCAAGGCTTTGCCCACAGCTTCGTCGGGCGATGCTTCACAATGGCTATACGCAGCCAGCAAGGATGCCTGATAGTCTGTCCATAATTTGCGTTGGGCTAGAATGGCTGTGCCCAACGGATCAATTCTGGTGTGTACGCCCTCTGACGAGCCTTGCCAACGGCATGCTTGAACCGAGTCGGCGAACGTCTGGTAGTCCTTGACGAACGTCTCCCTGAATGTTTGCAAGTCCTCGAGAGTTTCAGGGTCTTCACGGGCAGCATCCAGCATGCTCGTGTAACTGGTTTCAAGCGCATCGCAACGGGTGCGAATTCGCAACCACTCGCGAACCAGCGGATCTGGATGGGTGTCATTCAGTTCGGCGTAACCAGCCAAGTAGCTGTGCGTTTTCAATAGGGCTGCGCGGATGGTGCCGGCTGGATCAAACGAACTGCCGAGCAACAACCCTGCCGGGTTCTTCCTGTCCTCCACGCGGGCTAGGACCGTAAAGTATGCCGCCGCCTGACTGAAGAACTGCTCCTTCTTGGTTACCATGATCGCTTCTTTGTCGGTGACCACCCGACAGAGTATTTCGAATTGCCCGAGGTCCATGCCCTTGGGAACCTTGCCTTCTCGGGCACAGCCAAACCAGCCAACATATTGCTCCAGAGAGGCCATGTACTCGTTGGCGGCGCGTCGAGCCTCCTCGCCAGCCCGGGGATCCTGCAGCATCGTAGTCTTGAGGGCCTGCTCGACGTAGCTGAGGGCTTCGCTCAACAGCTCCCGCTCAAACATGCCTGCCCGAATCGCGTTCAGGTCGATGATCGGCTTGGATGATCCAATTCCCAACGAGAGAATCCGTGCCCAAGCCCGATTGGTCTCCAAAATGTTTACGTCATCCCCCAAGGCGCTAGCGGCCAGGAGGGCATCGGCAGAGGTGCGTTCGATGTCAGGGCGAGCACCACTGGCGTCGGTACGTGGTTGACCGATCATCGAGCCGAACTTGTAGGAACTTAGTCCTAGCAACGTAACTAGAAGGACAAAGAGAGCTGCACTGCTCCACTTGAGGACCTTGGCCATCTTCCGCTTTCGCATGGCCTGTTCTTCGTTGCGGAAGACCAGTCCATGCTCTGGGAACACCTTCCTGAACAACAGGTCTTTGATAAAGTGAGGCCTCTTGTTGGGATACAGGTCCAGCGGTGCGAATTGGCTTCCCACGTCTGACCCCAGACGCTCGCTCAGATGTTTAAGAATCAGGGCGCCTTCCTGTGTCGCACTGGTGAAGTAGATGCCCCGGAAGAGCAGGTTCTTGATGGCCCGCGGATTGCGGATCATCGGGAATAGCGTGCGGATGTACGTCTGCAATGGAGCCTTCAACTCGCGGAATTCCTCCGGATAGCTATAGGCCAATCCAAGATCAATTTCATCGGCTTCGTCATTGAGCCTGCGAAGTCGCAGCTCGTTCAGGCGGCTATACAGATCCCCAAACTCCCCACCAAACATCTCTGGATCGTAGAGCTCGTTGTAGTTGCCTTCTTTGGACCAACCGAAAATCTGATTCTTGAAGGTGATGTCCCGCTCTGCCCGATCAAAGAACTGCATGAACCCTAGAATCTTGTCGCACTTGGTCACCAGCAGGTAAGTCGCGAAGGTCACGCCCAGCTTGGCCTGCAAGTCGCGCAGCCTCTCCAACATGGTGTTGGCATCCTGCTCGACCTTTTCAGGCGAATCCTCCAGCAAATGGTCAGCCGACACGCAAACCAAGGCGCCGTTGACGGGGTATCCTTTTCGGCCTCTGCCGACCGTGTTTAGGAAGGCTTCCCACTCTTTGCGATCCGCATCATCCTGCGGGTTGCACAGACGCCCAGCCATATCGACGAATACGGCGTCTTCGGTGAACCACCAGTTGTAGTTGAGTGTGCCAAGCTGATAGCCTTCAGGCTTGCCTGTTGAAAACGTGAGGCCGCCCTCGTTGATCAGTTTTGTCTTGCCGCACCCCGAATCCCCCAACACGATGTACCAGGGCAGATCGTAGACGCTCAGCCCCAGGTTCTTGTTCATGTCCTTGATGGCTGTGAAGAACTTCTCGTTGTTGGCCTTGATCGACGCGCGTACATCCATCCCCGTCGGTCCGCCGGCACCTTCGTCCGCCAAGTCGGCGGCCATTTTCCGTTGCCGTTTCTTAGCCCCCCTGCCAAAGATCTTGGCGATGACGAACCCGACCAGACAAATCACCCCAACGGTTCCAGCCACCACCAGAATGACCATGAACATGGACCAGCCCGGGAACAAGAACCGCTTAAGGACGTACATCGCCCCCAACGGCGTACCCAAGCCAGCCATGGCAATCAACATGCGGACTTCACGAGGCAAGCTCTTGAATAAGGCGAGTAGTTTCTTCATCTTGCTATTCCTGAGTCCTTCCGGCCGGTTTTCCCCGTCTAAGATATTTGGTCAGCGTGTGATCAAGACGCTAACCAGAATTGGTGTCATCCTCGAGAACCATTGGCGCGTCCTGCCATTCCTCGGCGACGTCGCCGATTTCACCGACGGCCTGGCTCCAAGCCATCCTAAAGGTGAAAATCGAGAGAACGATAATGATCGCCAGCGTAGCCAGCACAACACTCAGGCTCAGCCCGAGGCTGTAATTGACCTTGAGTTCCTGATTGTGCCGATAAGCCTCGGGAAACATTTCCTTGGCCCGAGTGGAGGCATAGGCAGGCAGCCTGCTAAACAGCCGGCGGGTGTAGTCCGCCAGTTCTTGCGGACGATCATGGTACTGCCCCTGAAAGCCGAGCCGAAGGCAGGTGAAGTAGAGGCTTAGTTGTTCGGCCAATTCGTCTTTGTCACGCCGATCGCGGCGCTCAGCCAATTCGTACTCCCGCTGCAGATCATCGCAATCGCGGAAGAACTCTTCACCCCCAAGTGCCTGGGCATGATCCAAGATTGTAGGGTCGGTCTCGAATGGGTTGTCGATCCAGTAGTTACGCCCTTCCCAATCCGTGTTGATCATCCGGTAGTCGAGCAGATAGACCATGACAGCTTTGATGCGGTCATTCCAGGCCCGCTCACTGACTGGCTCTTGCCTGGAGAGGTCTTCCGCATCTCGCAGGGCTGCTAACGCTTCGTAGCGAACCTGATCAGGAGCCTCTACCGAACCGTGCTTGATCCGCCGCACAAAGTTGGTCAGAAACTCAAAGACGGGCCAGCACGCTGAGGTCAGATGTAAGGAAGCTTGTTCGTCCATATCACTCATGACCGATTCTTCAGCACAACGTAGAGCGACGGCTGGAAGGCCTCGAAGGCAGCCAACTGCCCTTCTTGGATACTTACACGCAGGCCTCGCTCCTGCTCGCACTCGCGCCAGTAATCGGTTCGATCCGTTCCAATGGTCTTGTTGATCTTGAAGTAATGCAGCCCCTGGCGCCGCGGCAACGTGCCGGCTGGCACCGCCTTGATTTCCAGCCTCAACCCCCGGACTGCAATGTTGGCGATTCTAGTTGCCCTGGAAGGCGAAGCCAATTTCAGATTCAATCGCCCGTATACGTCTTTCTCCAACTCCTGAATGTCCATCTCATCAGACCGCATTGCCACAAACAGCTCAAGATTCTCGTCGATCCACTGACGATCCAACTCGACCTCAAGCCCTTCGCGGTTTTGGCGATCGCGCTTCCTGGTGAACGGTCGCTCAACGTAGGCCATGGGCCTCATCGCTTCGAGCAAACCCTCTATTCGAGTCCGCAGCCTATAGAGAACCAAGCCCGGCTGGTCGTGGTCATAGGTCGGCATGGTGCCAGGCACCAAATCGTCATGAAAAACCGACAGATGGCCCACCAAACGCGACATAGCCACAAACACATCATAGGGATGCAGCAGCGGGCTTTGCAACATTGCCTTTAATTGTGCCCGCGATTCGTTGAGGCAATGCAGTTTCAGGAGATGTTCGGTGTTGGCTGCTACCCCATCAGTGAAGAGCATGCGATGCTCTTTGGCTTCGCGTGCCAACACTTCATCCTTGGCCTCGATCTGATCGGATAACGATCCGATCATGGCATTCAACCCGGCGTCTGCCTGGAGGCTCAGCAGCGGGCCTGCCCACATGGGGTCAAGCTCCGGCACAGCCCCTGGACGGTCGGTGCGCTTGATTGCACCAATGCGGACGACTTCGTAACCAATCATGTCGTCGCCCGCGGCAAATAACCGGGCCCGCATCCGCCGGACATAAATGGTCTGTGGGTTCTGACCCGTATTCTCATCCCGCGTGACTAACGCCTTAGGCTCGTACCTTGGCGAACCGTCGGTCAGTTCCGGGCTATCAAGCGAAATCGAATTGGCCCGCACTTCCTGCATCTGCGGAATCCCCAAGAATACATCCAAGGGCTTGTTGACCTCTTCGAGCTTCCCGTCAAAGTTGAGGGGGGCAACTTCAGTGTTTTCAGGGATGTTGAGCCAAGTACCATCTTTGAGACGAACGCAGCAGGCGTCGAGGCGCAGGGTTGAGTTTTCCAACGGCTCTGGAGCAATCTGCAAAGCGGCAAAACCCCATGCGTAGGGGCGAACAGAATCGAGGCCTGTTCTTATGTTGTTCTCTAGCCAACGCTGGCCTGATTGCAGGTGGTGCGGGCGGAGGAACATGCCCTCAGACCAGTGAATTTCCGTCCAAAAGCTCATCAAATCGACCTTTCGAGTACCAGGATCAACCCAGCTTGGGGCACAAACAAGAGACGCGATTACCTTAGGAGAACTTCAGTCAGCCCAAGTGATCGCCCTGGTTCAATCCTCTTCCTTGCCGTGCAATTTCCTGGGAGTCTCGTTGTCAATGTACTGTCCATAGAATTCCCGACTGGAGTCTACGCCGATTCTAACAAACAGATCGCGCGTATACGCCCCAGGCGGATGCAACTCGGCCGGCGGCACAGCCATGACCCTTCCATCAGGCCCGATGAACTTGCCGAACACATAAATCACCGACTGGTCGTTATGCAAACCACCGCTAAACTCAAACTCGCGTTCGAGCGTCTTCTCCTTGTCCGTGGCTGCCCCACGGAGAGGCGTCCCTGCCTTGGTACCGTAGAATTGCTTGTCATAGGTCATCACGAAGATCTGCGACTTGGGCAGGTAGAACCTCCCTGCTCGATCATCCATGTCGGCTTTGTCGCCGGAGATAGGACGATCCTGAAACCAGACATCGGACGTAATCCCTTCGCCGGGGGCCAATCGATCATTACAGTCGAGCTTCAGGTCGGCGGCTGTCACGCACACGATGTTGATCTCCAAAGGATCACCCGTGCGGCTGGCCGCAGGTCGGTTCATGTGCACAGCCGTGTTGATGTAGTCATCCTGCGTGATGGTCAACAATCGAGCACATCCTGCAAGGCTCCCAGAAGCAGCCAGTGCAGCTAGGCAAACCAACTTGGCCCGGAAGAGCCCTCGCCCAAACGTCCACGCGTTCTTGACAGTTCTCATTTTACCCACCTTCAATAAACCGCCTGACTTATTAGCCTGCCCGCCCGAAAGACTCCGCCAGATTCTTGCTGCGGAGTTGGTGAATATGTTCCAAGAAGTGGTAGTGGCCATCATCGCGGAGGTAATCCTTGACCTTTCGGTTCGGATCTCCCTCGAGGCCCATCTCCCCACGCAAATGCGTTTCCAATTCTGAGGCAATGGACTCGATAGCGCTATCGCAACCAATCATGGATGCCTGTGCCCAGGAAAGCAGCATCCGCAGTCGCATCTTCAGCAAACCAGCAGGCCTACCGTCTTTGACGGCGATTGTCTGCCTCACCGTCTTGTGGACGTCGTCCCTCTTGGCATAAACCTCCCAAGGCACTTTAACCGTTGTGTTGTGTTTCGTGTACTTGCCCAAGAAGACCCGCATGCTGTTGTCGAATTCATCCGCAAAGTGGGCCAACTCGATGAAGGCGTCCACCAGGCGTTCAGCCGCCTGCACATTTGGCAGGACGTGACCCTCGACCAGTGAAGGCTTGGTTGATGCAAGCCGCAGCCAAAGTTGCCCCAACAGGGACTCGGCACTCTGGGAGACCGCTTGCTTTGCCTTGTTGAGTTCTGCATTCAACTGCTCGACTTGGGCTTCTTTGTCCGTCCGCAGCTTCTCGAATGCCTGTCTGCTCTGCTCAAGCTCAGCCGCAAGCTCTCGCCGACTGGCTTCTATCCGATCCGCTTTGCTGTCATCCGCGCCGGAGGCTTCTAGACGCTGTACTTGGAGCATCAGACGCTCCTGCTCTACCTCGGCTGCGTGCAGGGCGGTGTTCTTGGCTACGAGTTCAGCCATTTGGGCGTCGTGATCATGCTGCAGCGACTCTAGTCGGGCACGTTGTTCTTCGATGGCACGCTGTTGATCGTCCGCCCGAACCTGTTCAGCCTCAAACTGCGAGGTGCGATGGGCCAAGTCGGCTTGAGTCGTAGCCAGCTTGTCTTCCAGATTGGCCCGTTCTCGATCAACCTTCTCCAACCTCTTGCTGACCTCTTGCGACCGGTCGTTCGCCCCGGCGTCCGTGGCTTGAGCGCCGCCGCCAGCCAACTCGCCGAACAGGGAAGCCAGCAACTGATAGCGCTGCGGTTCATCCATCTCAGCCAACGCTGCTTGGAGTGACCCGACGACCGCATCATCGGCCCCGCCGCCCCTTGAGCCGTTTCTTGCTGGCTTGCTGTCACCCGTCATGCAGAAGTGTCCGTCATCACAACCCCGAACATGGCACCACTCTCTGACATCGCCACCGCTCTGTTGAACAACCGTGGCGATCTCCCAAACTCGATCCGCCAAGACATCGATGCTAAGCTACCCGCTGATTGCCAGGTTGTCGACCGCACGAGAAGGCAAGTCCCATCGGCAGGGGCTACCATGAGTACACGCAGCTGATCCGGTACGGCGGCAGAACAAGGGTTGAAATCTAGAATGGCTGCCATCTACCGACGGGGCATCATCAGGACTGTTCAGACCGACGAGAGCGCATGGGCTGAGCTGACCGAGAAGCTTCAGGCTGCTGTCGAGCGGCAGAACGAGCTAGCCAACGCCTGTCCGCATGTGCTTCGGTTCAAGGGGTCTCTCCAAGCAGCGGCGGACAACCAAAGCCTGGTCATCGAGCACGAACCCGCGACGACCATTCCGATTGGTCCGTTGTTCAGTGACTCAAGCGCGCCTGTGCCCGCGGCCCACCTCCTTCGAGTCACAGCGGCGCTTTATGAGGCGTTAGCCGCTGCGCACGGGGGGAGTGGTGGAGCCCCTCTCGCCCACGGCTGCATCTGCCCCGGAGTGGTGCTATATACGCCGGATGGCCAAGTCAAAGTCTCTGATTTTGGCTTCGCCCAAGCCATCTGCAGTGTTCTAGGGCCACAAGAGTACCTTAACCTGGCCGTAGGGCCGACCTCCCAAGACGTGCCAAGTGGAACCACGTTTTGCATGTGGGAAGTCCAAGCCCCCGATGAGTTTTCACGTGACGACCGCATTTGCGGCTTCGTCGATCCTGAGAAATACGGCACGCACACGCTGACCGCCTTCGAACATGGCTCGGATATCATCGGGGCGGGCTTCGTGCTGCATTTGATGGCTGAGCACCAACACGCTTACCTTTACGCCGACCCCGATGCCCATCGCCTCGTAGAAATGTCCGAGTTCATGGCCATGGGGCGCTACAACGGGGCTCGCCGCAAGGACCTCCGCGCTGCCGACGATCCGGGCACAAAGCGCTGGTGCGATCTCATGGCGGGGATCTTAGCCCGCTTACCTCAAAACCGTCCGTCGGCTGGCGAGGTTGCCGAAGCTCTTAGCGAATATGTAGTCCCACAACAAGCCGACGACGTCCTGAGACAACAACTTGGGGAGATCGAGGGCTACGCTCAGCAGGAGGAGTGGGACAAAGTTCTCCAAGAATGCCGCCTGGTGGTTCAAGACCAAGCTGCGCCTGCGGACGTGACTCAGAGAGCCAACGCCTTGGCCATGCAAGCCGAGGCCAACCTGCTCCTCGCCCAAGCCACTGAGTCACTTCAGCACGGCAACCTCGACCAAGCAGGCCCACCGCTCGAAGATATCTCGAAGATGGTCGGGCTTCCTGCCGAGCTGGTTGACCGAGCGAGGCAACTCAGCGACGTGGTCCGGGCCAATATCGTCACTAGGAACGCGGTGGAGGAAATCAGGGCGGAACTCGAACAGGCTGACCGCGTCGATCCTGTGCAATTGCACGACCAGACTGAAACGCTCCTCCAGCGACTTGGTCATTTTGCAGCCGAAGATGCCCTCGTGGAGCGTGTGGCACAATCCATTGCTTCGGTGAAGAAGGAAGTTGAGGCTGTCCGCGACGAGGTGCTCCCTCATGCGAAAGCGGCCAAGCAGCAGAATCTCGACAGCGCCCAGGCGTGGGTAGACAAGATCACGTCAGCCGCAGAAGCAGCCAGTTGGGATGAGGTTGGCTCTTTGCTGGAGGATCGCCCCTCGCTGACGCATTGGCCCGAGGGCATCCTAGAAAAAGCAAACGCGTTCGAGCAACAACTCGATGCGTTTCGGGCAGACCAAGCGCGACAAGGTGCCATTCAGGAGGATGCACAGTCAGCCCACGCATGGATCGATTCACTCTCCAAAGCCGTGGCTGAGGAAGATTGGGATTTGGCGGAACAGGCCTTGGCTGACAAGCCCCGGCTCGCTAATTGGCCCGATGACATCCTGGATCAAGCCAATCAGCTGGCATCCAGCCTTCGCAATGCCCGCAAAGATCAAGCCAATCTCGCACATGCCGAGGAATGGGCTGGGAGATTCATCAAAGCGGCTCAAGCAGAGGATTGGGATGCCGCCACCGATCTGCTCGCTCAAAAACCGGTGCTGCAGAGCTGGCCCGAAGAGCTGGCCGATACGCTGGCACCGCTGCAGGCAGAAGTTGAACAGCGAGTCGAAGCCGACGAATTGGAGCGCCGCCGCGTCGAACAACAGCAGCGCCAGGCGTACCAATGGCTCGATCAAGCCAATGAAGCCTCCAACAGCGAGCAGTGGGAAGAGGCGCTGACGCTCACTCAAACTCCTCCAGCACTTGAGAGTATTCCCAAACAGGTCATGGAGAGGTCAGCCAAGCTAGCCGTCTACTGCCGTGACAAGCTGGGCGAGGCCGTTCTAGAAGAGCTAAGAGCCAGGCGCGAGAAGATCCTCGAATTGGCCCGCAGGCACATCGACGGGTTGATCGGTCAAGAATTCGAGGGGCTAATTGCGCCTGGGGCGTTCAAGGTCGGGATGGATGCCGATGAGTTCGTATCCGACATTCCCGGCGCCGATGGACGGGCTGTCCTGCATGTCGCTGCTGGCGAGACCTCCGGTGCCAAGCTACGGTTTTCCGCCCCGTTTGATTTCAAAGTCAATGCCGAGCCAGCTAGCATTTGTGACGATGAGGGCACGCTGGATGCACTGTTAGTCGACTCGGTTGGGCGACTGCTCCTCGACACGCAAAAGCAGGGCATAGTAGGGTTGGCACAGCGCCTTCGCGACGGACTATTCCCCATGGCAGAGGCGGACTTGAATCTCGGCAAGGCCACTGCTGAGGCCGACGCGAAGATCCAACTCATGGGCCCAGATAGTAGCGCGGGCAGTCTCAAGGTGCCGCTGCGTTGGGCTCCGGATCACCTGCGTTGGGAATACCGCGATGCGGCCGAGTTTTGCGACCGGGCTACGAGAATTTGTACGCGAGAAGTCGCCGCTCAAATCATGGCTGACTTACCCGCGCGGAGTGACCTTCTGGGCCAATACTTGTCACTTCTTGAGGTCAAGCTGGAATCTGCTCCCGATGACTCCAGGACGACTCTTGCTGCCCCGCTGCCTTTGGATGCAAGTTTGGGAGTTCGCGGTGGAGGGCCGCTCGAGCCGCAAACCCTGCTCAGCTTCAAAGTCTCCTGCCCCCAACTCGGCATTGTTGATCATGAGGCTGACCTTTCTACTGCCGAGGCGACTTTATTGCAGTTGATTGTCCAAGCCCAGATAAGCGACCGATCAGCCATCGAGGCAGACCTGTCGGGCCAAGTGAAAGGTGCGGCTGCCAAGGCAAAGATCACCTCCTCGCCCAACCGCATCCAAACTCCTGTTGGCGAACTGACCTTTGAACTCAAACCGAAGGGCCGGCCCCCCTTGCAACTTGCCGCTTCGTGGGATGTCAAGAAGTTCGCCTTCATCCTGCCTGAAGAATGGCAGCAGCTGGTCGATCAATGCTTGGCTGGGACTGCCCCGCTGGCCCCCATCGCAGACAGCATCGAAACCTCATCACCGGATCAAACGAAGAAGGCCCCATTGTGGCGTCAACGGCGTGCACAAGCGGCCGCAGGGTTGATCGCAGCCGCGGGGCTTGCTGCCGGCGGCTGGGCGGTTTGGTCGGGTCCAGCCAAGACGGTGCCCCATAACCCCACCAAACAACCCGCAGGAACCGAGCCGACCGAGGATGAAGTAGTCAAGAAGCCAACAGCGCAACCAATCGATGACCAATCCCAGCCGCCTGATACGACCGAAATTGAGCAGCCGCAGGTGCCCACAAACGATGCTGATACAACCCGAGACGAAGTGATTACGACACCCACTGATCCGCCAGCCGAAGACCCGGAAGACCAAGCCCTCAAAGAGCTGACCGCCCAATTGGCCATCGCGACTAAGGACTACGAATCCATCGAACAAGAGCTGAAGGCGCCTACACATAGCCAGCTAGTTGCGCGGATCGATCAGGGTGGCGTCGATGAGCTGGTCGAGACTACCTATACGTTGTCGGACCAGCTGCCTGCCGATGCAACTGACTTGGCTGATCAGGTTGATACCCAGCTTGAACAGCTCGAAGATTGGCAGGCTAAGTTGAGAGAATACGGCAAGGTGCTGGATTTGGGAGGAAAGACCATTGATGAGCAGATCCAAGTTCTAGAAAAGGCAAAGTCTGCCTGGACCACCGACTGGGTCACGCGGCTGCTGGAACAACTGCCTTCCATCGGGGCATCGCTGGCTGCCGCCGAGGAACAAGCAGGCCAGGGCAACTGGCGGTCTGCCCTCTCTGCATTGAGAAAAGTCAAAGAGGGTGCCGCAGAGGCTGGTTTGGCAACAACGATCGACGACACCATAGCCGCCGCCCACCAACGTGTTGCCGACGCCCGACTTGATTTCTTGACTCCCGTGCTCGCCGAAGCCAAGCAATGGCTGGCCAACAACCCCATGCCTGAAAATCAACTCTTCCACCTCTCGCAGACCGATCAAGCAACAGAAGCGCGCTACAAGCTCGACTATCTGGATTTCGATTTCCCCACCAACCCCGAGTCTGGAGACTGGATCGACGCTGCCCGCCAGGAAGAAATTTTTCCGTGGACGATTCTATCCGACATCCAAGCCAAGACTGTGGCTGGGCTACTTGATTGGGTGAACGTCTCACTGCCTATTCCAGCAATCAATGGTTCAGAAGGCTCGGCCATCGATCTGGTCTTCATCCCACCTTGGCCTGCTGCTGGGCTGACCGACTCGGTCTGGATGAGCCAAACCGAAATCACCGTTGCTCAGTTTCAAACTATCACCGGCAGTCTGCCCGATGCGCGAGGGGAGGCCTTCATGGAGATGCGGAAGAAGGGCACCAATCCGATTGCCTTCGTGCCGGCTGACAAAGTTGGAAAGTTCTGTGGCCAATTGCAATCGAGATTCGACGAGGGCACGCTTACCGTCAAGATTCCCGACGCCGAACGATGGAAGATCGCTTACCATGCAGGGGCCTATGCCGACGTGCAGGCATTCACGCGGCAGTGTGCCTATGATCAGGGCGGAACCGCCAGACTTGATCCAACCCGTGCCAATCTCGAATCGGACGAACTGTTCTCACCGAACGAGCTCTTTTCACCAGGGCACGAGGATGGCTACGAATTCTACGCCCCAGTCAGGTTGAATCCTTCCAATAGATGGTTGCTCCACGGGATGCTGGATAACGTCAGGGAGTGGGTAAGAGCAGTGTCTCGGATCCAGGCGGTCGGAGGATCATTCCGCGATGCAGCACTGGACGACTACACCGAACCTATCGGAATGGACAACTCCAAAGCGTACGATCATGTGGGCCTGCGCATCGTTATCGTTCCGACCCGACAGTAACAACTACTTCCCGCTGCGCTGCTTCTTGAATTGAAGCACGCGGGGATGATCGGCGCCCAGCGTGTCTGTCAGTATGCCCAGCGCCTCCCGCCAGCGCGAGTTAGCCCGCTCCGATTCTCCCCGAGAATGGTGTATATCGCCAAGTGCCGCCAGCAGTGCACCGCGAATGGGGTGTCGCTTCAAGCCAGCGTCTAACGACCTCAGTGCTCGGCTATAGATTCGGAACGCTTCATCTTGCTTTCCCATGCGCTCGAGCAATTGCCCCTGCTGCAAGCGAAGGGCCGCTAGTGAAGGCGCGCCATCTGGATAGTGTTTGCGGAAACCCTCCTCAGCCACCTCGAATTTTTGCAGGGCCACCGCGTAGGCAGAGGGCGTGCGAGCGGTTACCTCAGCGAAGTAGACCATCGCTCGCAGTACTTCCAGGTTATCTTGACCCAACGAATCTTGCAGAACTTTGAATCGTCGGCCAGCCTCAGCTTTTAGTCTGCTAAAGGCAGCCGCCCCTTCGCTGGAGTCGCTGCAGTTCGCCGCGATCAGCGCCGCCTGCAGACAGGCTAGCACTGCATCCTTGTGCTCAGACCCGAGTTGCGCATCGAGGGCCTTCATCGCCTGATCGGCCAGTTCCAATGCCTGCGAACATCGCCCTTCTTCGCGATGGACCGCCGCCAGCTCTAACCGAGCCTGGGCAACCAGCGGATGGGCCTCGCCCTGGGTGGCTATCAATCCCGCCACGGCCTGCTCACCTAGTTTGGTCGCCTCTTGCCAATGCCCGCGAAGCCGGGCGAGGTTAGCGAGATCCATGAGAATCAGCAGCCTGTCTGGATGCCGCTCATCTTGCATGAATTCAAATTCATCCAACACCCCTTGCAATTGGACCTCCGCCTCATCCAATCGCTCCATGGTCAAAAACATTCGGCCCAGATTCGCCTTGAGGACCGCGGCAGTCCTAGGGTCGACCTTTCCAGCCTCCAAGGCTTGCTGAGCACTCTCTAGGTAGCGTTCCGCATCGCCATAGGCGCCTAGCTCTTGAGCACAGGCAGCTGCGTTCATAGCCAACTCGGTTTGGAAATTTAGATCGTCACGGCAGGAGGCGTCTCGCCGACCTAGGTGTCTTGCCAAATCGAATTTGAGATTGGCCTCCTCAAGATCCCCCAGTTTCAGTGCAGCCACGCCGAGGACCACTTGGATTCTAGGCTGCCTCTCCGCACCCGGGAGGGCTGAGAGCGCCTGACACTGGGAACGCACATCGTCATAACGCCCGGCATCCAGTAGCACCAGAACCAAGCTCGCCAAGACCTCGGCGTGTTGCGGCGAATCGTCCTCTTCGCGGCAGAGACGCGCAGCCTCAGTGAAGGACTGAGCGGCTGATTCCGATTCTGATTTCCTTTGGTGAATCGAGCCTAGCGAATGGTGGATCGATATCTGAAGCGAGATCGGGCAGTCATCCAGCTTGGCCGAAGCTCCCAATGCATTCTTTTGACACTGCAGGGCACTGTCGAGATCTCGCTTGGCGGCGTCTACACCGCCTTCGGCCTCTTGCCTGCTTCGTTCAAAATAGGCATCGCCCATGGCCTGCAACGTGGCAACATGATCCGCGCTCTTTTGGTCAGATCTAGTCAACGACCTTTCATATACATCCAGTGCCTCGCCCAGTCGTCGCTCGGACCGCAAGAACCGCCCCAGCGACCGGCTGGCAATGCCGTACAGGCGATCACTGCTCGCCTGTGGCCGCGCTTCCAGCGAAATGAGCAGATCGCTCGCGATTTGGATCGCTTTTTGCCGATCCCCGGCATTGGATTCGAGCGAATCCGTCGTTTTGGTGGCCCGACCCCAGTACGCTTGGCACAGTCCATGGCGAACCTCAGCATCGCGCAGGGAATCACCGGCGGAGTCAGCCAGCAGCGACTCATAGACGGCGATGGCCTCGTCAAAATTCCCCTGGCGGCGCAAGCGGTCAGCCTGTGAGCGTCCCTGCTGGGTCGAAACTCCCACGCCCGTACTTTGTAGTCGAGGGCCGCCGGCTGAAGCACATCCACCAACAATGCTGCCCATCAGCAATAGGCTGATCACCCTACTCGCGCGCCGGATGTACAGTGTCGCCACCATGCTTTCCTCTCATCAAAGACTGATCTTGCCAACTGCGCTCAATGGTATATCCTGGCTCGCGGGGCCTCAACCGGAAGGAAATTACTTGCCACCAGCGCCGTTGGCCCTCAAGATACGGCTCAACACCTGATCTGATCCCGCCCGATGGGCAGCGGTCGCCGATTCGCGGGATTTGCCGGGGTAGTTGCGAGGATCAAATATGAGATTCAACGTGCTAGGTGCGCTTGCGGGCGGCTTGCTTGCCACGACCATGATGCCGGCCTTTGCTTTGGCCCAAAGCAAGGGAAGCGCCGAAGTATCGCTCAGTCGGGGTATCGACTCCTTCATGGCTGAGGATTACGCGAAAGCACGTCGGCACTTCGAGGCTTCGCTCACCGCCGACCCTGATTTTGCAGCAGGCCACTACTTTCTTGGGTTGACGCTCATGCAGACCGCCAGCCAGGGAGTCGGTCCAGCCGCCAAGAAAGCCCTGCTAGAGCGAGCACTCACTGAATTTGAATTATCCCGTCTACGAGATCCGCAGCTTGTCCTAGCCTACCTGGACGGAGCTATCGCCCAAACCATCCTTGGAAGATTCGGGCAGGCAGAATCCGGCTTCGAGCAGTTCATCAACGAGCGGCCTGGCGATCCTCTGCCGTTCCTTTTCCTGGCGGTCGTCCATTACCGTCAAGCACAAGACGACCCCTCCCAACTCGCGCTGGCCACTGAAAACCTGGACCGAGCAGACCAAGCCCTGGAGACATCAGGCGAAACCAACCGCTCGCTCCAGGCACATATCCTGTTCTACCGCGGGCTGATCGCTATCGAGCAAAATGACCGCACAGCCGCTCGTGACGCGTTTGAGCAGGGATATGAATTGGCCCCTGACTCTGATGTAGGCCTGCAGAGCAAGGAGATTCTCGACCGTCTGCTTGATCGGCGACCGTGGGAGTTGACTCTCCAGATCGGCTATGACTACGACACCAACATCACCTTGCGGGGACATGACGTCCGCCGACTCGCTGGCGAAGACAAAGGGAACGACTGGCGCTTCGGGCTGGGCAGCGCATTTTCCTACCGGCTTCATGAAACCGAAACAACGGTCATCGGGGTTGGGTTCAGCACTTATGACAGTTGGCACACCGACATCACCGACTTCAACGTACAGAACTACGGCGTCAATGTGTATGGGGCTTATTCACCCGAGGGAGCTGACTGGCTGACGCTGAGCATTCGATATGACTGGGATCATAGCTTGCTTGGAAATCAAAGTTACCTCACCCGGCATCGGGTCACGCCGCAAATCGACATTCAAGAAACCGATTGGACCAGCACCTCGCTCTTCTATCAGTTTGAAGCCAACAACTTCATGAACGAAGGCCCCGATGATCGCTTCAGCCAGGATGGCCATACCCATGCCTTCGGCGTCGTGCAACGGTTTGAACTGGCCCAGATGTACGACCGGCCGCTCGTCCTCGACCTGAGCTATCGCTTCGAGAATGTGCAAACCGACGGATCCCAGTTCGATGCAGACAACCACATATTCGCCCTGGGCTTAGACGTTCCGCTTCCTTGGGATATGACTTTCGATTTTACAAGCGAATTTGAAGTCGATTTCTACAGCCAGCACAACATCCTGGACTTAGGCAGGAGCAAGCGAGAGGACTTCATCCATACGTTCATCTTCGCCCTGACCAAGCAATTCGACGAACATCTGTCTGCTCGGTTTCAGGTGGATATGACCAACAACGACTCCAACGTTACGGACTTGGACGGCCAGAATTTCTTCTCATATAACCGAGTGATCTACGGCTTGACCCTCATCTACAACTTCTAGCGGCGGCCAACCGGCTGATCGACGACACGCTGACCCGAGCGACGGTTCCGGCTGGCAGGCTTGGTCTTGTCGATTTTGCGGATTGTTGCTGACTCAGCGTCGTCCTGGCTCATCTCAGAAAGTTGAGTTTGGCGGGCTTTGTCTTGCGGGCTAGTTGCGTCGTCACCACCCCGAGACGCCGAAGTAGATGCACAGCCATTCCCAGCTAGTGAAAAACAAACCATCCACGCCATCGCGACGCCCATTTGAATCTTACGCATCATTCGTTTTCCTCGTTTTGGCAGCGATTGATCGACTGCCTCGTCCTTGCCCCGCTATAAACTAGGCGGTACCGTAGCAGCGAGTTAGGATAACCGCCTCTAGGAATGACGCAACGGCAGCATGATCACAGATCCCCTACGCTACATTGCAAGCCGCTACCAATCAGTGTGCACAGCTGCTCTGCTGCTCGTTGTTGGCTGTGGCACTGCTCCAGGCGTTGATGCATCGCCCTCGGATGGCAGCGCGGCAGGCGGTGAAGTCACCGCCACTGTCATCAACGTCACGCTCTTTGATGTAACCGCGCTGCTCAGCGGAATTCGCAACGATGACGTCGATACCGTCGAGCGTTCAGCCGGCTCGCAGGATACTGCCGCAGTCACCTTTCGCTGCATCGACGAACTGGTCGTAGGCGACCCGCTCAATCCCGAGTTGCCCGGCGTCATCATTGATCCAGATGGGTTGGCTGCACTTGTCGATCCTTTTTCCATACTGGAAGGCGAATCGTTCTTCTGCGGCGACATCATCGAGATCATCGTCAGCGGCAACGACATCGAGACCTTCGCCGTGGATGTCTTCGCCTTCACGCCGCCGTGACTCTAAGGGCCAACTAGGGTCAGTGTCACCGTGTCGGTCAACTTGCGATCCACCCAGTTCAAGGTGAACACATAATCGCCCGCCACCGCGCCGGTGACGACGAACGGCGTGCCTATCGCCCCAGGCGTTTCCAGGGCCACGACCACCCCAGGCGGAGCAGAAGTTACAGACCAGCGCACCGAATCGGTCCCGCTGGCGGGGCAGATACGACCCACAAGATCGTTACCATCGGGTCCACTATCGTAGAACCTTTGCAGGCTGATTGTTCCTACTTTGAGCGTCCCGGCATCGACCAAGGCCCCTTGTCCCTCGCACTCGTCGGGAACACCATTGGTATTGCAGTCGTCGCTTGTACCCAAGGCGATATCCTGGCTGTCAGCCACCCCATTACTGTCGCAATCGGGCTGCGGGCAATTTGCTTGCAAACACGATATCCCGTCGCCTTGGTA
Organism: Phycisphaerae bacterium; assembly: GCA_029260235.1. GTDB lineage: Bacteria > Planctomycetota > Phycisphaerae > UBA1845 > UBA1845 > OFTM209. The sequence continues at coordinate 31,385 of JAJDDP010000211.1, forward strand.
CTGCCCGGCTGTGCAGTTGATAATGGTGGTCTCCACGCAGCTGCCATCCGGCACACAGCAGGCCCCGGTGAGTGCCGCGCATTGGACTAAAGCGCAGCTCGTACCATCGCCTTGATAGTTGTTCGCCGCACAATTGGAAGCCTCTGCATCGATACAAGTTCCGTCAGGCGCGCAGCACGCACCGGTTACGGCGACATCATTCTCGATTGAAACCTGGACCGGGGCGTTCACCGTGTCGTCAAGGGTTAGGCCGTAGAAACCTAACCCCTCAGCAAGCTGTTGGCAGCCCACGTCTTCCAGAAAGACCTCTACTTCCGCCTGGGTCTCAGAACCACTACCCACTGGCACAGAGAGGGAGGCCAATGGAGCATCAAAAACATCTCCGGGCATCAAGGAGAAGGTGACCTGCACAGCCACCGTGTCCAACCCGTTGAGGTCTTCCAATTCAAATACCAGAGCTCTGGCAGCCGTTTGGCCACAATTTCGCAACTCCAGCGTTGGGCCTGAGATAATACGCGGCGGGCCGTCTAGGATGAATGTCCGGAAGTTCTGCGAGGCGTCGTCCGAATCCGGCAAGGCTGTCTGGTCAGTGCCGTCGTCAGCCCGAATTCCCCATGCCCATCTGCCGGCTGCGAGTTGCAAGTCGCCGAACAAATTCGATAAGTCAGCCTCAGCCGTGGATGCAATGACTTCAAGCTGTTCGCCCGAATCGAAGAGCGCAGCTGGCGCATCGTTGTCGCCAATCTGTTCAAAGGCGAAGGTCAACGTCAACGGATCCTCACAATTGCCTGCATCAACTTCCCAGGCGAACTGCGGCACGCTTCCCTGAGCCACGCTGCTATCGTTGCCTGGACCGATCAGCAGACCAGTCGGCGGGACGTTTTCATCTGCTACGAACTGGACGCCAACTTGGCCATCAAAACTGAACAGCACCTGGTCAGCCGTCTCCATCCGCAGGCCCCAACTCAATGCCAAGCCCAGCGGCAGCGCATCTGCTTCTGCGATCTGCCACGACTCAGCCGTCGGTGGTTGGACATCAAAGACGCGCAGAGATTGCTCGAACGGATTGGCCTGATCAGCCCGGCTGACAAACACCTGGGTCCGCAGCGGTTGCACTTCGCCTATCGACCATTGAAATGTGGTGACCGACCGGGCCGGGGCGCTTTCACGCGGGCAGATCAGGACCACATCATCCAACCCCAACCGATTGAAAACGCCTTCAGCCACTTCGAACGCAGTACCGGCATCGGCGGCGGGACGCCGAATCGATTGCACACCGTCGCTGATTTCCACGCCCCAATAATATACACCGCCATCGACCAGTTGCAGCGTGACCCGATGCTCCAGCTCCTCCGGACTCGTCCGAACGCCCTGAATGATCAGCGGATTCTCAAATACATTCTCGTCGCCGCCGACGTAGACGGTTGTATCTACGTTTGTTTCGTTTTGATCCGAAGCTTCCCAAATGAACAGCAATTCGCCGGTGCCCACCTCAGCCCCCTCGGGCGGGAAAACAACCGCTCCTGCGGGCGGAGCATTATCCTGGCCCTCAGGCAGCGCGGCTGGCGCATCCAATCCGTTGTCGATGAACACATTGCCATCGCCACCGGTCATGCCACCGCCCGAGCCCGCTCCCCCGCCTCCCCCGCCACTGGGAGCACAGCCCAAGGCCCCACCCAACCAGGCCAATACCAATGGGGTGAGCGTCCGCCTAGATTGTGTGCTTTGCATGGTCCGAACCTCCTTGCTCTGATGCATCTTATCGGATGGCGACAGCCTACTCGATCACCGGTTGTTCAAGCCAATCCATGAAAAAGGCCCCAGGGGCGAACCGCCCGGGGCGTTGGTGGGTTTGATGAGATAGCCGGCGTGCTCGTTGGCTAACAGAGATCCATCCACACATCCTATCTTTGGCCCGGATCAGCCACTACGGTATTGGCGGGAAGAACAGCGATAGCGTCACCGTGTCCGAAAAATTGCCAGCCGTCAGGCGGAAGACGTAATCACCCGGAATGGCTGGGCTGACAATTTCGTAGGCTGAGATCAGCGACGTCGGATTAAACAATTCCACGACCCCGTCGGGGGGACCCGAATCCAATGTCCAAAGTACGGGGCCTAGAGTTGGTGGGCAGACGCTGCCCGTCAAATCGTTTCCGTTGTTGCTGCTTTGGTATCCGCCGTTGTCATCTATGAGCCCAATCGCCAATACCCCAGCATCAACAGAAAACACGTCCTCGCACTCGTCCGGTATTCCATTCAAGTCGCAGTCTTGGCTCAAGCCAAAAGCGATATCACAGAAATCCCGCAAGCCGTTGGAGTTGCAATCGGTGTTGCTCTCGCAGTCATCTGGCACGCCGTTGTTATTGCAATCGTTTTCAATCAGCTCCTGATCATCAGGGGTGCCATTGTTGTTGCAATCGATGATCACTGGCGGAGGCTGAGGACAACTCACTTGGCCACAGGAGGTATCGTCGCCCTGGTAGTTGCCAAGACACTCGTCGATAGTCCCCTCCGTGCATGAACCGTCTCCCAGACAACATGCTCCCTTGGGCAGCGGACAATCCACCTCGCCGCAGATGGTGTCGTCGCCCTGATAGATCCCATCGATGCATTCGGAGCGTACGACTTCGAGACAACCTCCATCGGGCAAGCAGCAGGCACCGGGCGGCGGCCCACCATAGAAACGCGATTCGCGCACTGGGGGGTTCACGTCATCATCCAATTCTACCCCGTAGAAACCGGCGCCGCGGTCGAAGACTGCACAGGCCGTCCCTCCACCATCCTGGCTCAAGGCGATCAAGATCGAACCCAAATCGGTGATGGGAACATCCATCGTAGCCAGCGGGTCATCGAACACCGAAGCTCGTGTCTCGGCATAACTCAGGCGAACACCCACCGAATCCAAACCGTTCTCGTCGGCGAATGAGAAGCTCAGCGCATCGACGTCGAATTGGCCTCCACATCTATCTTGGTCCAGAAGCGGTCCGTCCACAAATTCAGGAGCTGTGTTTCGAATGATGGTGCGGAATGTTTGGGCTGGGTCATCGCTGTGGGATAGCCCGGTCAGGTCAGTGCCGTCATCAGCCATGATGCCCCAGGCCCAGCGCCCGCCGGAGATGTCCAATTGATCCAGGGCAGCCGCCAAGTTCAGCTCCAAACTATCAGCGCCAACGGGCAAGCTGATGGGCGACTCAAACAGCGCGGCTGGTCCGTTGCCTCCGACTAGTTTTGCGAAGAACACCGTCGATGTCAGTTGGTCTTCGCAGTTCCCGGCGTCAGCCTCCCAAGACAGCTGGAAAGTCTCAGTGGTGTCTGCCAAGACCGCGTCATCGGATGGACCAAGTAGCGTGCCCGACGGTGGCACGTTGTCTTCGGCCGTGAAAGAGACGCCCAACTGCCCTTCAAAGGTGAACAGAACCTGATCGGCCGTCTCTACCCGCAGGCCCCAGCTTAATTCCTGATTCAAGGGCAGCGCGTCGGTCAAGGCAATCGCCAAGCTTGTTGCGGTCGGCGGGGATACATCGAATACGCGGAGTGATCCATTGAACGGATTGTCTTGATTGGCTCTGCCTACAAATACCTGGGCTCGAATCGGCGTGATGTCGCCGTAGATCCACTCGAAGCGAGTGACCGCCCTGGCCGGTTGACCATCTCGCGGACAGAGCAAGGTAACATCCTGAAGCCCTTGCCGGCCCGAACTTATCGCCGAGGCCACGAACTCTATCCCTACACCATCGGCGGGCCGGCGAATCGTGTTGGTGCCGTCAGTTACTTCGATACCCCAATAGAATGTCCCGGCTGAAGGGACTTGTAGCGCGGCGGTATCGGTGTCTGGCTGAGCTTGGCCACAAACAACCGCGCTCGTCGCAGCGCCGTTGAACACATCGGGATTATCACTGACAAAAACGGTTACCTCCAATTCATCGCCGTCTTGGTCGGTCGCAGAAAAGAGGAAGTCCACCATGCCTGCACCCACAGAAGCACCCGCCACCGGGAACACAAGCTCCGCGGCTGGCGTAGCTTCGCCACCGTCACCGGGTTCTACACATGGAGTGGGCAGCGGCTGGCCAGTACCGTTTCCTCCGCCATTGCCGCCTCCGCCTCCCCCACCGGCAGTCGAGACGCAGCCCGTCAGGCTGAAGTAACCAATTAACGCAAGACAGACGATCTTTGCCGAATTTGAGATGATTCGCATGGAACTCCCCCTGTAAGGCTGCAGATTCTTCCCGACTGCAATACGAACGACAGATCTTCCCCATGCTCGCGCACAGAACTGCCGCAAGACTTCCTGATTCTAGCCCCCCAGAAGTGTACGGCGAGGATTTTTCCCAGCCGCAACACGCAATAACGCTAACCCGGGGCCTGTGGGTCCGAGATTATCTGCTTAGAGTGACAAGTTCAATAAGCCGACGTTAGAGCCCAGGTTGGAGCGGACCGGTCGGGGCGTGCTCCAATGCCCCCATATCCACGGTCAGGCTCAGCCCACCGTTCTGGATTCGAACAGCTCCATCGAAATCGGTGCCGGGCAGCGGATCCACCGCTGGGGTCGAAGCATCGATGTCGGCACTGTTGTTCCCCACGTCGATGCAAGGCGAGCCGAAAAGCAATTCCAGCGCAGTCCCAAACAGTGGGTCCATGCCGATGTTGCTGTTGCCCACTAACGTGTCCAGACCCTCGATGCAGCTGAAAGATACTATCGGTGCCGTTTTGGAGAAGCCGATTTGCATCTCTTCAGTTCGTTCTTGGGCGCTGATATTGTTGCCCCAGAGGATCGTGTTGGCCATCGTGAGACTTCCATTTGCATGAATGCCGCCACCTGAATCCGGCCCTTCGCATCCGGCGAAATTCTGAGTGAAGGTGCAATTGCTCACCGTTGCTGACGCGGCGCCTTCGATTCGTAGACCTCCTCCGCCACCACCACCACAGGTGCCGGCTTCATTCGATCGGAAGATGGAATTAACGATGACCACGTTCCCACTCTCTACGCTAATTCCGCCGCCGGCATCCTCGGCGAAATTGCTGAGAAACTCACAAGCAGTCACGGTTGGGCTGCCCCCGCTGCTCATCATTCCGCCGCCTGCACCGCCGAAACTCTGCCCCGGGAAAGATGCAAAATTCCCTGCAAAGGTGCAAAGTTGCAAGGCAGGGCTGCTTGATTCATTGAAAATACCGCCACCGCTCGAAGCACCATTGGAATTAAAATCACACTGCGTGATCGTCGGGGAGCTGTCATCGATGTACATGCCTCCTCCGGACTCGCTTGCGAAATTGCCCTCCACAGTACAATCGGAGATGGTTGGACCTGAGTTCGTCATGTAGATCCCGCCGCCGACTTGATCTGGAAGACCGTTGGTTGGAATATTTGCGTTGCCGCCCGAAATGGTAAAGCCCTCGAGCAGTGTAGTTGGTCCAACGCCGATGGCTGTTACTACATGGACACTATTTTCAAAATTCGAAACCCCTGGCTCAAGCTGAGGGCCCCCACCAAAGTCGTTGCCTTCAATGTCGCCGCTGAGAACGCTGGGCTGCGTGGTCGGGATTCGATCAGAGAGGCAAACCTCGTTGCCAGTAAACCCACCGCGAAGAGCAACGCCATCAACTAGCTCAAAGCTTGATGTGCGGTCCTCGCTAAGGGCTGGAGCCGGCGTATATCTGCCAGAAGCTACCCAGATTTCCGCAACGCCGCCCTCAGACTCGACGGCGGTGGCCAGGGCTTCGGTCAGGGTGTCGAACGCAGCCGCCCAGCTGGTGCCGTCCCCGGGAACCTCCACACTTGAATCGACAAACAGCCGTCCCGGGGCTGGCTCGCATTCATCGGGAATGCCGTTCGAGTTGCAGTCCGACAATTCCCCACCTGGCAAGATGACAAAGGCGTTGTCGCTCGCGCTACCGGTAACATAGACACGGCCCTGCAGGTCGACAGCGACTCCCTGAGCCCCGTTGAAGCTGTCGCTGGCAGCCCCACCATTTTGATCCACGATCTGGGCCACTCCGCCGTCTGGTGTTATCTTGAAGGCATTATTGCTAAGTCTCCCCACCACATAGATATTCAGCTTGGCATCTACCGCGATTCCGCGCGGAGCTTCAAGAATATTTCCGAGGCCATCTCCTGTTTCATCAATGACCACCGTGATGATTCCCGCGGAAGTGATCTTGAATACATTGTTACTTCCGCCCCCTGACACATAGACGTTTCCTCCGACATCCACAGCTATGTCGAACGGTTCACGCAGAGTATTGCCAGCACCATCTCCATTTCCGTCGATGATCTGCGTAACCACACCGGCAGGCGAGATCTTGAATGCATTGTCACTAAGCCGTCCCGCGACGTAGATGTTTCCAGAGATGTCTGTGGCGATCCCGCGCGGATCATCAAGACCATCACTTGCGCTGATCACCTCTGTAATGACACCACTTGGTGTGACCTTGAAGGCATTATCGCTGTCAGATCCCGCAACAAACACATTCCCAGTCAGACCCACAGCAATCGCATTTGCCGCCTCGAGCCCGTTGTTCGCGCCATCCCCGCCAGAATCTATGATCTCTGTTATGAGTCCTGCCGGCGTGACTTTGAAAGCACTATCGCTGATTCCGCCCGCGACATAAACATTTCCTAAGGAATCCACCGCAATGCCCCGTGGACCATCCAGGCCGCTGCTCGTGGTGATTATCTCCGTGATGATGCCGGAGCTCGTAATTTTGAATGCGTTGTTGCTAAACCGCCCAACGAGAAAGACGTTGCCTGAGTGATCAATCGCGATCCGTTGTGGCCCATCCAGACCGTTGACGCCCCCATCACCCGCTGACGTGATGATCTGGGAAATGACTTTCGCTGCAATGTCGCACTCATCTGGGACGCCGTTCTGGTCACAATCCTGGCAACCCGAATCAGTTTCGCATGCTGCAATGTCACACTCATCGGGTACAGCATTCGTATTGCAGTCCAGGCTAGTGCCGTTGGAGATGTCCAGGGCATCGTCGATTCCGTTTCCGTTGCAGTCCGGAACGCGCGGCGGTTCGGGGCAGCTGATCTGGCCGCATGTGCTGCCGTCGCCCTGATAGGCCCCATTGCAATCATCCGCGGTGCCCTGCGCACAGCTACCATCTTCAAGACAACAGGCCCCTAGTGGCAAGGGGCACTCCAAACCAGCACAGGCAGTTTCGTCGCCCAGGTACACGCCGGAACAATCAGCCTCGGTCGATTCGGCGCAGCTGCCGTCATCCTGGCAGCAAGCTCCTACTGGCGACGGACAGGACGCAGTTTCACACGTTGTACCATCGCCCTGGAAGACGCCATCGCAATCATCGACCATTCCTTCAGTGCATGAACCGTCGAGAGCGCAGCATGCCCCTTCGGATGGACCGTCGAACATAGCCGTGGCGCGAACCGGAAGGTTGACGCCGTCGTTCAATTCAACGCCGTAAAATCCGTCGCCGCCTGGCAGCGATGCGCACGCATCCGAAACAGCCTGCACCAGCACTAGCCCATCAACTGCGTCGACTCCATTGCCTAGGCCGTCGAGGCGAAGCGTGGTTTGCGGATTGGTGAAAACGTCGGCTTCGGTCGGGGCGAAGGTCACCGTAACATCAACCGTCTCAGCCCCGTTCTCGTCGCTGAAAGAGAATTCCAAGGCGTCGGCAACCGCGGCTTCGCAGCTTTGCAAGCTAAAGGCCGGGGCACTCACGAACTGTGGGGCCGCATCGAGAATGAAGGTGCGAAAGCTTCGACTGCCGTCGTTTGAGTCGGGCAAATCGAACTGATCGGTGCCGTCATCGGCCCGGATACCCCACGCCCAACGGCCTATCCTGAGGTCCATCAACTGCAACTGGGCTACCAGGTCTGCCTCTACATTATCCGGTCGAACCTCGGCCCGAATAGCCGAGTTGAACAGATCTTCTGGTTCGCCAGACGCGCCGAGGAACTCAAAGAAGAAGGTCAAGCTCAGCGGGTCTTCGCAATTGCCAGAATCAACGTCAAATCCAGGCAGCAGGGCTATGCCTTCGGGTATGGCTGTCTCATTGGCAGGGCCTGTCAACTGACCTGACGGCGGGACGTTCTCAGCAACCGTGAACGCAGCCCCAAGTTGCCCCTCGAAAGTAAACTGCGTCTGATTGGCGCCCTCAATCCGCAGTCCCCAGTTCAAGGTCTCACCGAGCGGCAGCGCGTCGGCGGCGCCCAGTGCATAGGAAGTTGCAGTCGGAGGGATGACCTCGAACACGCGCAGCGGTTGCTCGAACGGATTCGCTTGATCGGTTCGGCTGACGAATATTTGAGCGCGTAACGGCACGTCGTCGCCCAAGAGCCAATTGAACGTCGTAGCCTGTCGGGCAGGATCAACACCGGTCGGGCAGAGCAGCACGGCATTCTCTAACCCTTGTCTTCCGATGCCATCCTCAGCCACTTCGAAAGGCGAACCAGTACCGCCGGTCGGTCGTCTGATGGTGCTGATTCCGTCGGTGATTTCGATACCCCAGAAGTAAGACCCGACGTCGAGGGTGACGGCAAATTGATCCTGCAAAGCCAACGCGGTGGAACAAATCACACTGGTATTCTGTGCGTTATCAAAGATGTCAGGATCGCTACCCACCAAGAGAGTCACAGCCAAGTCATCCCCGTCCAGGTCGGAGGCAGACCAAATGAAGTTGACCTCACCGACAGCGACTTGAATGTCCTCAGGAGGGAACAGCAACGCCCCAGTTGGGATGGCAGCACCGGCTGCACCTGCGGTAAGGCAATCGGCGGGCTGGAGATTAGGAACCGGTTGGCCAGTATCACCACCGTCGGGGCCATCACCAGCAGACCCGCCCCCATTGCCGTCTCCGCCAGTAGAGCCGGCTCCAGTTCCACCAGCGCCACCGGCTAACGGATCACATCCCGCTAGGGCTAGAACGCTGACCAACAGGATGCCGAAAACATCTTTCTTACTGAATGAATGCATGTTGAACTTCTCCGTGCTGAACAACGTATTACCCGAGCAGACATGATAGCACAGCACCCGCTCGCCAGGAAAGAAAATGCATGCAAGTCTCGATCAAGGTCAAGAGCAGACCGCCCAGGCCAGGATTATCGGGAGCATTGTGAAACCGAACAGCTGAGACGCATGCTCCCGCCAAACCTGAGAAGCGAGTGACCTTCAGCATCTGGTAAGCTGGACCGCCACCGCTACCTCGTGACGGTAGCTCGCCCAATGTATCGATGTGCGGGGGGGGAATTGATTGTCTTGACCAGACGCCCACCGCCGGATCGTAAGGACCGAACCCGTGAGGAAGAGCCGGCTTGCGGCCTAATGGTCCGCTGAATGGACTTAGCCCGCCGACTAAAGCGGTCACCGGACAAGACAAATCGACCCGGAGTCCTTCGCAGAGTTCGGAGCACACCTGAGCCTGGTTGACTCAGCGCAGGCCCGCAGATGGTGTGCTGGTCCGGCGGAACCAGATGATTCACTTCGTCGCAGAGCACGGTAAACAATTCGTTGCGCACATCAGGCATGTCATTGAGATCCTCGAACTGAACGACTTCACCGTCTGCCCCGGTGATGCGGCCACCGTCTCGCCACTGCACCAATGAGAAGTTGCTCCCGCGGATGACCTCAAATTGCTCACTGGCGGGTAGCGTGCTTTCTTCAAGATTCCCACCACCACCATGATGGATCACCGCGATGGTCTGACCGGCGGCTGAAAACTGAATCCCCACCGTGTTGTCTGGGGAATTGGTTAGCGGAGTGCCCACGCTGGCAAACCCTGAGTCATCTAGTGCGACGGTTCGGTCTGAGGGCAAGTTTAGTGCCGTCGGGGTGATGGCATCGCCGTCGAAGTTAAAGCGGTTGCCAAGTGCATCTTGGTCTGAGTTGGACAAGAACAGGAGCTGCGGCCCTGTTTGGCTCAGCTGAAGCGGGTTCAAACCAGCCCCTATGGCAGCAATCTGATCACTGACCGCTTCACCGCCAACCGTCAATCCGCCGGTGTCAGACGCGAGGCTCAACTGTGGATACCCAACGGGCTGGTTAGGGTTCAGCTCCACGTTGTCTCCAGATATGGTGGCAAACGCGGACCCCGAATCGCCACCAGCCCCGATGGTGCCTCCGCCGCTGAGGTGATCACCGCGGGCGATGGCGCCAAAACCATCCGACACCACTGCGAGGTAACTTGATCCCGCATCAAAGCCTGAATCTGCCACAGCTTGCAATGGCGAGTAAAACGCCCAACCAGAAGCGTTGTCGACTTGCTCAGCCAAGAACGTTGCCCCGTTGTTATCGACCAATTCCGCATTAGGACCAGCCAACTGAAGGTAGCTGAATCCGCCGTTGGCAAAGTCGGTCAGATAGGCCGGCTGGAAGGCTGGGTTTCCATCTACTGCGGTCAAGAAATCGTTGAAGTCAGGATTGGCTGGAACGCCGGCGTAACCGACGAATTGTGCGATGGCTGAGTTGGGCGCCCCGGCCGTGATCACGATGGGATCGGCAAATACAAAATCCATCGGTTCAGGTTCGATCACCACATCTGGAATCGGATTCACAAGGGGAGGATTCGTCGGAATTCGATCTTGGACCACCGCGTTTTGCTCGATGATCAACTGGTTGGTCGGCGCGATAATTTGGGGCGTTGCTTGCCGAGGGCCAAACCCTGTGTTGAGCGCGGACAAACGGGTAACGTCAGAACCTTGAATTCTCACGATCTCCGCCGTTTGGCGGTGAAGTAGTTCTCGCAGTTGATCGGCTGCATCGCTGTCATCGCCAACTTCCGGCGGACCGGGAATCTGCCCTTGGACGATGCGCCACCGATGGCCAGCCAGCAAATCGTACGGGCCTGCCACGGGTGCCGTACCCTCAACAGTGGACGCACCTTCCATGGCTGCGAATGTGCTGACAGCTGGGCTTGCATTCGCCCCCTGTGGCTCGTGGCGGACGGAGTACCAGCCCGTATCACCCCCATGCACGTCCGGCAACCAGGTCAATCGACCAAATGGCGTCTCCATGGCGATCTTGCTTCGTGTTCCTTCATCGGCGTAGAAGACGACGTAGCCACTTTCGATCACAACGCGCTTGCCGTCCGGCTCTTCGATCACCCTAACCTTAGAATTGATCCCTAAGTGGAAGACAATGTTCTCCACCAGCAATCCCAGGGCGTCGTCCTCGCCGGTTTCCAAGAGATGGCCAGAAAGAATTGACTGCAAGGGCCTGATGGCTTCGCCAACCATCCTCGGCGCGCCCACCATCAGCGTAACCCGGCCCATGTCACCCTCAGCCATCGACACGGCACCCATCATGCTGCCGTAGACGGTCGCGCAGAGCAGAGCAGCGAGTTTCGGCCTAGCGTTTTTTGAGAAATCAAGATTCATGGCTGGTTCCTTCCAGAAGATGCCTGCGGCTGGCCATCCATGCACAACTGCGATGCCATTCCGTCAGCGACCCCAAGAGCTGGTTCATTCTCCGAGCGCGCCAAGATACTGTCAAGGGATCATCAAGGATGAGACATCTGGAAATAACTTTTGCCAACTGCGGATCTCAGGCGTGCGGTCTGCTTGGCGAACCGTCTCGACATGCTCGCTGATGGCGCAAAGAACCAACTCGCCGTATGAGGCTATGCCGTCGATCTTGATCTCTTTGGCCCCGGTGACGAAGTTGGTCACCACCACCGGATGATCCGGCGAAAGCGCAAAGGCCGGGGCGCCCAAATTTTGTTGGGGGAACTTCTGCTCAGCGGGACACTATGAATCGCTCAACACTGGAAAGAGGCGGAGCCTCTTTCCAGAAGCCAAATTGGTCGCGGAGTGCACATCCAAAGGCAGCCACCACCGCGGCCAAAACCGATTCGCCAATATTTGGCAAGGAAAATGCTGGCCCTATGAAGCAGCGAGCGGTACGCTCTCGCCAGCGGTGTGCCTCTGGCGGTGATGGTGGAAACCCGGTTAGACTGCCAGAAACCAACATCGGAGCAAAGGATCGGGACGCGATAATGCCGAAACCAAGGTCGAGTGTACAACGGATTGTGCTCGGAACCCTTTTCATGGCTGGCATCCCTGCCTGTCAGATTGATCCACCGACATCCAGCCCCAGTCCCAGCGGCACGCCGGAGTTCCTCGGCTCGACAACCTGTGCCGCTTGCCATCCCAGCCTTGGAGCACTGCACGCAGTTCATGGGCACGCCAACGCATTGACCTTGATCGAAGGCGAGGGGCCTGGTTTTCCAGAAACCGATCCGCCGCAAGCGCCGCTCGAGGCCCCGGGTGGGCTAGGGTGGGAGAATCTCTCCTATCTCGTCGGAGGATACAAGCTGGCTGGCAGGGCCGTGGACAGGGATGGCTTCCTCCTGATTGACGGCTCAACCGGCGAATACCTGCAATCCAATCGCAGCCATCCGGTGACGGGAACCCTGGCGGGGCTGGTTTCTTTCGATATCGACAACGTCATCGGGCAACCCTTCACCATCGCGTGCTTTAGATGTCACACTACTGGGGCGGCTTCATTTGATGGCAACGGGGGTATCCGGCAGGGCGGCAGAATCGGTATCGAGGGCACTTGGGCTGAGGGCGGCGTGGGCTGCGAGGCCTGCCACGGCCCGGGGAGTTTGCATATCCCGGCGCCAGAGCAGGGAAACATCACCGTGGACAGCTCTGCCCAGGCCTGCGGGACTTGCCACACCCACGACGACCGCCCGGATGAAATCCAGGTCGAAAAGGGCTTCTTGCTCGGCAACCAGCAATTCGCGGAAGTCCTAGCGAGTCCCCATGCCGACTTTGATTGCACAGTCTGTCATGATCCGCACCGCTCAGTGATTCATGACCGGGACCTGGCCATACGCAACGAGTGCCAAACTTGCCATCCCGAGCGGGACACTGCTTCGCACGAAGGCAAGATCTTCTCCCAAGATGACTACGCTGAAGCATTGACCTGCATGAGTTGCCACATGTCGCTGGCGGGAAGATCAGCCATCAGCGCGGATGCAGAACGAACAGCCAACAACGGAGGGCGCATCGGCGACACGCGAACTCATATTATATGGATCAACACAGATCCGGTCGGACTAGACGACATCCTCGGCGCGGAGGATGGCATTTGGCCGACCGATTCAGAAGGCAAGGCAGCAATAACCTTGGACTTCATTTGCTTACGCTGCCACACCGGACTGGGAAATGCATTCAAACTGGAGCTTGCGGGTGCGGCCGCAATCGCCCCAGGATTGCACGGCACAACGGAGTAGGCCCGCCGGTATCGACGCGGTCACCAGTATTTGGATGAGACCAGGAGTGCGCTATCCTGCCATGCTCTTGATGTGGACCTCGGCGGTTGCCGGTTCTGCGTTTGCCGCTGCGCCGACTGCTGAGCGATCGGCTGACGACCAGCCCAGCCGCATCGAACCAGGCATGTTTCATCTGAGTTTTGATGACCTGTATTTCGAATTCGAATCCGACTATCAGGAACGACGCGTGCGGTCCCGGTCGGCGGGCAGACGGGATACCGTGCAGATCAACAAGGACTTGGAACTTCGCGAGTTGTTGGGTTTCAGACTCCACGGCGATTTGATCGATCCCAATCTGTTGGAATTCTCAGCAGGGTTCGAGTTCGGCATGGGCCAATCGCGATTCCACGAGGATCTGGGGGTGTTCGATGAAAACGATTCTGCCAACGGCGTCCTGCTAAACTACGATCTATCCCTCGACCTGTTCCGATCCAAGCCGGTATCGGTGCATGCCTACGCCCGGCGTCAAGACGCCCGCATTCCTCGGAGCTTCTTGCCTAGTTTGCGTGAACAGCAGGACGAGGCCGGCGTATCGGTGGTGGCCGTCACTGGCAACCTAACTACCGAGTTTGGCCTAAGCTGGAGCCAACTCGAAAGGGAGGGCAACCGGCAGGACTTGGACGACGAACGCGAAGAAAATCTACGATTCTATATCGACAGCGACTGGGACATCGCCGAGGGACACAAGCTTCGCCTCCGCTTCGACCACGAACGGCTGGTCAACACCTTCCAAGGCAGTGCCTTCGATTTTGATACCACACGAACCGAACTGCGGCTCGATCATGAAATAGCCTTTGGCTCGGCTCAGCAGCACAGCCTGGACAGTTTTCTCCGCTTCAACAATGAACGTGGCGACTTGCCCCGAGACGAGTTCGAAGCTGCCACGAGGTTGTCGCTCACCCACAGCGAGAAGTTCCGCACTATTTGGCGTTATGGCTACTACAAGTTCGAGCAGAGCGCCCTAGACGTCGATCAGCACCGGTTCGACGCGACGGTCGTCTACACGCCCAACGACGCTTGGCGAATCACCGTGGACGGGTTCGCCATGCACGAGTTCGCCAGTGACGATGTTGACGTCGATGAGTACGGCGGGCTGTTGGACGTTAGCTATCGCAAAGAGAATTCACTCGGTGAACTGAACGTCAATGCCGCCTTCGGTTGGACGCGTACCCTCACCCGCGGGGATGGTGGGCGGCGCTTCGTCCGCAACGAAGCCCACGACCTCGACACCATACGCCCGGTCTACCTGCGAGAAACCGGCGCCGTGCCGGGTTCCATATTCGCGCACAATGCCGCCCGCAGTCAACGATTCGTGGTGGGCGTCGATTACCGCTTCAGCTATGTCGGGGGCAGGGTGGTGCTGTTCCGCATTCCGTCGGGGCGAATTGAGGACGATGAGGTGGTCTACTTTGACTACGACTACCACATACCCACCGATGCCAGTGTGAACAGTATCCGCACCGACTTCCTGCTCGAACACCGGTTCAATTTTGGTTTGACCCCCTACTATCATTTCGAGGGTCGCTTTGAAGACGCCGACAATGAAGGGCCTGTGGTACTGCTCCGCGACCACATGGATCGCCACCGCATCGGCCTGCGGTTCGAGAAGCAGCATTGGAGCGTGACCGGCGAACTCGAAGTCTTCGACGATACCATCGAACCCTACGATGCCTTCCATTTCACCGGCAGGGTAGCCCTCCTAAGAACGCCCGCCCATAATACAGAGCTATCTGGTGAACTGTCTCGCTATTGGTTTGAAGGTGGGTTGGATGATCGCCGGGTCTGGTGGCTGGATTTACGGCTGACGGACCGCTGGCAAATCAACCCCTACTTATCGCTGACCACCGGGGCAGCTTATCGCTTCGAGGATGACTCGGTGGGCGGTCTCACCAATGGCGTGGACGTCGATGTCGTGTTCGCCTACACGCGGAATTACCTGACCGTGGAAGTGGCAGGTGAGTACAATTTGCTTTCGTACGCCGATCCGCGCGATGAAGGGTTTGGTGTGTTCATCAACGTGCGTCGAGATCTAAGCCACTTGATTCCCAGGAGCCTGAGGGCATCACGGTGATCCGAGAATCAATCATCTTCCTGGCATGTATGGTGATCGTGGCTGGCTGCTCGGCGCATCGCGTCGAATTGTTGGTACCACCCGACCCGCCAATCCAGTGGCCCGCGTCGCCGGATGTTTCGCGGGTGAGGTATCTTGGGCAATTGACCGGGAGCACGGACACCGACACACGCGCCGGCTCTACAAAATTTTGGCAGGAACTCATCCACGGCCCGGTCGCGCCCTCGATGATGGTTACGCCGCACGCTGTAGCCGCAGACCCTGAAGGCAGGCGCGTAGCCGTGGCTGACACCAATGGCCGCTGCGTCCACCTCTTTGACGTGGTCACGCCAAGTTATCAACGAATTGAACTGGCTAATCGGTCGGGCAAGCGGTTTGAGTGCCCCACCGGCGTAGCCTGGGTCGGCTCAGACCTCTGGGTGACCGACAGTGAATTGCATGCGGTGGCTGTTGCAGTCGGCGTTGGAGGCGGACGACTCATCGGCCTCGACGTGCTCAAGCGGCCTGCGGGCTTGGCCTATTGCCCGGCGAACCAGCTATGCTATGTCGCGGACGCCGATGCCCATACCATCTACGCGTTCGACCAGGCGGGTCAGCTGGCCTTTCAGTTCGGCAGCCATGGTGCGGATCCGGGGCAGTATAATCGACCGACGCACGTCGCCTGTGACGGGGATTCGTTGCTGGTGGCTGACTCCATGAATTTCCGGGTGCAGCGACTCGCCTTAGATGGTACACCAATAGATGCGCTGGGCCGTAAGGGGGACGCTAGCGGTGATCTCTCTTTGCCCAAGGGTGTAGCCCTCGATGCTGAGGGTAATCGTTGGGTCGTCGATGCCCATTTTGAGAATGTGCAGGCATTCGACGATCAAGGACGGCTACTCATGGCCTTTGGGCGTGAAGGACAAGCACCGGGTGAATTCTGGTTGCCGGCTGGGGCGTGCATCGACTTGAAGCAGCGTCTCTGGGTGGCTGATACATACAATCGGCGGGTACAGGTGTTCGAGTTATTGCCATGAGTCGATCTCAATCAACAATAGTCCTCCTGCTAGTCGCCGGGCTGGCTGGCTCTAAGGCAAACGCCCAGCGCAGCGTCGTCGGTTCGCCGCACGATCTCAGCGTGTTCGGGCGGGCCTCTGCCCATGCGATTGAAGAAGAGCAGGTTTGCATCTTCTGCCACGCCCCGCACAACGCTACAGGGCAAGCCCCCCTGTGGAATCGCCACATGCCGCCGACGCACTACCGCATCTACGAGTCTTCCACCACCGATGCACGCATTGACCAACCCAGCGGCCCGTCCAAGATGTGTCTGAGTTGTCACGATGGCGCCCTCGCGCTCGGCTTGTTAGCAAGCCGTCCCATCGGCGACCCCGTGGTAATGAGCAGCCGCACCATTGGACCGGGGCCTGCTGACCTGACCCAGGATTTGTCCGACGACCATCCCATCGCTTTTCGATACGACCGCGCCTTGGCAAACCGCGATGGCCAATTGAAAGACCCCAACATAGTCTCCTCCAAGTTACCGCTTGGCGCTCATGACGAGGTTCACTGCACGACATGCCACGACGCCCACGACAACAGCCTCGGGGATTTCCTGCGGATCACCGACCGCCGAAGTGCTATTTGTCTCTCCTGCCACGACATGCTGGGGTGGGACGTATCCGCCCATGCGCGTAGCCCGTTCCCAATTCGAGGCCGGCAGGTCGATCCCCGTGAGAAGCTGACCTATCACACGGTGGCTGACAATGCGTGCAGCAATTGCCACAAAATCCACTCAGCCCCAGGACGGGAACGGCTGCGCCGCTTCGTTCGTGAAGAGGACAACTGCCTGAACTGCCACAGCGGCGGCGTGGTGCTGCAAAACATCGCCAGCGAAATGCGAAAACCCTCAGCCCACCGCGTCGAGCGTTACCTTGGCAGGCACGACCCAACCGAAGACCCTCGAACCATGGGCCGCCATGTCGAGTGTGAAGATTGCCACAACCCCCACGCTGTGGCGGCCAACGCTCCGAACAGCACGCGTCGGCCCTCCAACGGCGCCGTCGATGGGAACACGCGCTTTGTGTCGGGCATCAGCGCCACCGGACGGCGGGTGAAGAACTCGCATTTTGAATATGAAATCTGCTTCAAGTGCCACGCCGACAACATCTCCAGGCCCAGGAACTCCGGCATCGCTCGCCAGGTCACTCAGACCAACACGCGGCTGGAATTTCAGCCCACAAACCCCTCCTTTCATCCGGTGATCAACCCGCGCAACAACCGCGACGTGGTCAGCCTATTGCCGCCTTGGCGCGTCGGGTCGCAGATGCGCTGCACCGACTGCCACAACTCCGACCAAGGCCTGAGCAATTCGATCCCCAACGGGCCTTCTGGGCCACATGGCTCCATCCATGCTCCGATACTGATCGACAACTACACCACCAAAGATTTCACCATGGAGAGCGCCCGCAACTATGCACTCTGCTACCGCTGCCATGACCGGCAGAGTATCTTAGGCGATGAAAGTTTCGAGCTGCACAACCTCCATGTGGTACAAGAGCGGGCCCCCTGCTCAGCCTGTCACGACGCCCATGGCATTAGCCGGTCGCAGGGCAGTCGAACCAACCACAGCAACCTGATCAACTTTGACCGCTCAATCGTCACCTCAGCCAGCGGCGGGCTGGGCAGCCGTGTCGAATATGTCGATACTGGCACCTACGCGGGCAACTGCACCTTGACCTGTCACAATGTGGTTCATGTGCGCTTTGGATACGGACGGTGACTCAGATGAGGAATGCAACGCCATGAAGATAATCCTGTTGGTCGTCGCTCTCCTGGGACTCAACGCGCTGACTGGTTCACCTGTCGCCGGTGACGCCAAGCCGGACGGGGAGCCGGCAGAGGCCCTTTCCGGGTATCAGAAGGGTGTAGCGGGCAGCAAGCACGATTTCAGCGATGCTGGTTGGGGCAATTCCTGCAACGCCTGTCACGTTCCGCACATTCAGGGCGTTCGCCCAAGTTCGTCGCCGCTAAACCAACCTGATCGCCAAGCTACCGTTGAGTTATTTCGCATCGAAGCCCAACGAGACGTTTTCGTCCCCGGCAGATTCACGCCCGGGCCTACCAGCCTGATTTGCATCGGCTGCCACGACGGAACGGTGGCGACTTCCACCATCGGATCATCCCATGCCCTGCTGGCTGGCGTTCGCGAAGGGTTCGCTGTTCCAGAAGGCTTTGCTTGGCGAGATCATCCCATCGGCATCCACTATCCTGCGGGCGAGCGAGAATTTCACCCGGCCTCGGTCGTGTTGGCCAAGGGCAAAGTGAAGCTGCCCGAGGGGCGCATCGAATGCGTCTCCTGCCACGATCCCCATAATCAATCAGGGGCACCCAAAATGCTGGTGATGTCTAACCGCCGAAGTCGACTATGCTTGAGTTGCCACATCAAATGACCAAACCGATTATTCAACTCGGCATTGTACTCATGCTGTCAGCTTCGGGCAGCGGGCTGCTGACCGGCTGTGCCCTGACCGGTCCAGATAGTCATGCTTGGACTGGATCCGCCTATTTCCCGGACGACCGCACAGTTCCACGCATCGTGGTTCATGGCAATTTGCTGACTCAACTGCCCCGGGCTGATTCGACCTCAGCCTTGGAACTGTTCCTTTACGGCCCACCCGATATGGTTCAATCGGCCATGCGGAACCCCCAGGGCGTTGCCATCAACGGTAGCGAACTGTTGATCTGCGACCAGGGTCGATTCGACGTGATCGCCACCAATCTGGCTACCGGGCGGAGTCGATTTTTCTGCGACCCAAGCAATCCACCTCGCTGTCCGGTTGATGTAGCCGTGGATGCACAGGGCCTTGTCTATGTGGCAGATACGACTCTTCGTAGCGTATTGATCTATGCATCCGACGGTCGATACCGCGGGGAGTTGGTGACATCAGCCGACCCGGACCGAGAATTCCGACCTGCGGCTGTGACCGTCCATGGCGATGTCGTCTTCATCGGCAATATCGGCGAACATCGCATCGACCGCTGGTCTATCGCTAAGCAGCAGTGGTTGGCTCCATGGATCCCGCCATCAAGTGCCCCGCCGCTCTACGCGCCGAGTGGATTGTGCGTTGGCCTTGGAGGAGTCTTGTTCATCGCCGATGCGGTGCAGGGCAGCGTTCTTAGGGTGTCACCGGATGGCACATGGCTGCCGCCTATCGGCACACCAGGCCGAGCTGACGGCCAGCTAGTGAGGCCCAAACAGGTGGCTTGCACTGAATCAGGACTTCTCCTCGTCACCGACGCTGGACGACAATCCATGTTGGTTTACGATTCGACGGGGCGCTACCTCACCGAAGTTCACGAAGGACCGGCCGATTGGCCAGGCTGGGTGCTCCCTTGCGGGATAGCTGTACTGCCCACAGATGTTAGTGCGGCTGCATGGGGAAGCTCCGGGGGAGAGCAAGTCGTGGTCACCGATTCGTTGGGCCGCGTGTCGTTGACCTCGCTGACGGCTGTGACAGCCGCCGATTTGCCCGCTCAGATACCGGAACGATCCAAATGATCGAGAAACGGTTCTTTGTATCGTGTTGCCTAGTCGCCGGCATCGTCGGCTGGGCGGGTCTGCGCATGCAAGTACGCGCCGACGCGAATTCCTCCAACCAACAGCCGGCAGAAAACCCCCACTGGTCTGCGGAGGGGTGTGCCAGCTGCCACGCCGTTGGAGACGGTGAATTCAGTACAATCCCAGTCAACGAAATTGACGGCCTCTGTTTGGGATGTCACGATGGTGTTCGGGCCTCAGAGGAGTTGCATCCGATCGGCCGTTCGTTCGACAGCCCGCAGATCACCTTGCCGAAGGACTGGCCTGCCCCCGAGGGGCGATTGGGTTGCATTACTTGCCACAACGTCCGCCAGGCTTGTCAGCCGCAACCGGTCAGACCCGCGTTGAACTCAGTATTCTTGCGCTCTGAGCCGACCGCCAACGCCTATTGCAATCAGTGTCACACCGCAGCTGCCGACCATGGCCAGCTTAACCCACACCGCATGCTCGACGCCGACGGCCAAGTCAATAAGCAGACCTGCACGTTCTGCCACCAGAGCGAGATGCCAACAGGCCCGAGCGCACGCAGGACGGGTGATTCGAGATTGCAAATGGATCCAATCTTGTTATGCCTGCGATGTCACCAATCACACACGGACTACTTTGAGCCAGGGCATATTGGAATCAAGCCCTCTTCTCAGATCTTGGAACGGATCTCGAAGCTAAACCAAGCGCAATCGTTGGAGCATCCAGAAGCGCACGCGGCGGTTCGATCCAAGTACGCAAGCCTACCATTGTCGCCCGAAGGACGAGTCACCTGCTCGACGTGTCACAACCCCCACCAGCAGGGCGTGTTTCCCGAAGGAAGCGTGTTGGGTTGCGGGGCGAGGCGCCTCGATAGAGCCGATGGCGGCCTGCCCCACCGCGGGCTGGACCGGGATCTGTGCGGCGCATGCCATGCAAAATGATTTCAGCCCTCCGCAAAGTTCTCAATTCTGAATATGTGGCCACCTTTTCTGCCTCAGAAGTGGAATGGCAGCGTTGCCGCATGAGGAATCGCACCTGGATCAGCCCACTTGGCACACGAAGTGCCGGATGGGTTGATGCGTAGCAGCCTGCCGCCTTCGCTTGCAGGGTGAGTGGGATCAAGAGTTGCGCCAGGCCTGTCACGCCCAATGACTGCACCCAGGTCGAACAGCTCAGAGCTGCGGGATCGAGAGGTGCCCGTGATCGCGGGTCGCCAAGTTGGCGACCGAATGGGGGGCATGACCTAATGGCTTTGAATCGGCGCGAGTTCATGCGAGTTGCCGGCGTTGCCGGAGCTGGAGTGGCGTTCGCAAATAACCAGAGTCACGCGAACGAATTCGCCCAGCTGCCGGGTTCGGCTGACCAAATGATGGGCGTCCTTGTGGACATCCCCAATTGTATCGGCTGTCGCAAGTGCGAATATGCCTGTCAAGAGTCGGCTGGATTCGACGTAGCACCCCTTGAGACCTTCGAAGACAAATCGGTGTTTGCCCAGGACCGCCGTCCGACGCCGAGCAGTTACACCGTCGTAAACAGATACGGCCATCCAACGGGCGACTCCAAGCCAGCCCATGTGAAAGTCAACTGCCTGCACTGCCTTGAACCGGCGTGCGTCTCA
Source organism: Phycisphaerae bacterium (assembly GCA_029260235.1). GTDB lineage: Bacteria > Planctomycetota > Phycisphaerae > UBA1845 > UBA1845 > OFTM209. Next base: position 52,856 of record JAJDDP010000211.1, read on the forward strand.
GCCTGTTTGGTTCGGGCGCTAACCAAGGAGCCAAGCGGGCCTGTGGTGTACGACGCGGCCAAGTGCATGGGCTGTCGCTACTGTATGGTGGCATGCCCGTTCCAGATTCCAGCCTACGAATACGACAACGCCACGACACCGCAAGTCCGCAAATGCACGATGTGCTTTGGCCAGCTGACCAAGAACGGCGGCGTCCCGGCATGCGTCAAAGCCTGCCCCCAAGACTGCGTCATCTATGGCAAGCGAAACGATTTGCTGCGGCTGGCTCATGACCGGATCAGCGCACACCCCGACGTGTACATCGACCATGTGTATGGCGAGCATGAGGCGGGCGGCACGTCTTGGTTATATCTGTCAAGCATCCCCTATGAAGAACTCGGCTTCGTCAAGGCAGGCCTGACCGCCCCGCCGGCACTGACCGAGTTGATTCAACATGGGATCTTCAAGTATTGGATTCCGCCGTTAGCGCTCTATGGACTACTGGGCATCATCATGAAGCTTTCCCGCCCCGATCCTTCCGAGCAAGCCGCTCAAGCTGAATCAGGAACCGTTGAATGTTAGTGCATGGACCAGCCAAACCGACCGGACACACATTGGCCACCCCCGGTGTCTTGGCGTTGCTGGCCTTGACCGTGATGGGCATGGGTGTTGCCGGCTACCGACTTGTGTTTGGACTTCAGGCGGTCACCAACCTGGATCAACAGCATCCCTGGGGTCTTTGGATCGCTATCGACGTCGGAACGGGGGTCGCACTTGCGGCTGGGGGCTTCACCACGGCGGCGTTAGTTCATGTGTTCCATCGCCAGAGGTACAGCGCCCTGATGCGGCCTGCTCTGCTGACTGCCATGCTCGGCTATACGTTTGTAGGGATAGGCCTGATGTTCGATCTGGGGCGGTATTACAACATCTGGCACCCAATACTGCCCTCCATGTGGCAAGGTAACTCAGTGCTGTTCGAGGTGGGCTTATGTGTCATGTGCTACCTCACCGTGCTGTATATCGAATTTCTTCCGATTGTCTGTGAGCGCTTCGCCGGAGATGATCGATACCCCAGACTCGGGCCCGTGTGTGCATGGGTGCAACGGGTGGTTCGTAAGACGATGTTCTTGCTCATCCTGGCTGGAGTGGTGCTGTCGTGTTTGCACCAGTCATCGCTCGGCACGTTAATGGTCATCGCTCCATCCAAAGTGCATCCGTTGTGGTACACGCCGATCCTCCCGCTGCTGTTCCTCCTCTCGGCCATCGCCGTCGGTTTTCCCATGGTGATCTTCGAGTCGATCTACGCCTCTTGGTCCATGAAGAGTAAGTACGAAATGCACCTGCTCGCACCCCTGGCCAGGTTCATTCCCGTGTTTCTGGGTGTCTACCTAGCCTTCAAGATTGGCGACATGGTCGTCCGCGAAAGCTACACACATTTCGCCGCGACATCAGTTACGGGCGCACTCTTCGCGTCGGAGATCATTCTGGGGCTGGTGGTTCCCTTAGCGCTGCTGCTGTCAGCGAGAGTTCGGAGTTCGCCGCGTTGGTTGCTCATCGCCTCGTTGATGGTTGTTCTGGGCGTCGCCCTGAATCGCGTGAATATATTCTTGGTGAGCTACCAGCCGCCGTACGCCGTCAAGAGCTACGTCCCGTCGGTGGGCGAGTTTGTCTTGACCGTTGGGCTCATCGCTTGCTTGATGCTCGTTTACCGTGTCATCGTGACCTACCTTCCAGTGTTGAGTTCTGCTCCGAAAGCAGGGACAGCGTGATCCACCCCAGCAAGCTAAGATCCGGCGGATTGGGGTGGCTTAGATACGCAACTAAGATTGTTGTCGGTGTGGCTCTGTTTGGGATTCCTCGAAGCGCGGTCGCCCAAACAGCATCTACCCAGCCCAATGGTTTGCCCGACTGCGGTCGGTGCCATCAATGCGCCTCTCCAACTATCAAAGATCGCTGCCTTCAACCCTGCCTGCGCCCGTCGAGCGAACAGATAGAGCGGTCCCTCGATAATGGGCTGGGGCCAGACGTCGTGATCCTGGACGAACTGGAGGACCGCTACCTTCCGGTCCCGTTCGACCATGAGGGACACGCCGCCATGGCAGAAGTGACCCGAGGCTGCGCCGTTTGCCACCACTATACGCCAGAGAGCACCGCCCACCCGGCATGCAAGACCTGTCACGAGATCGCCCCAAGTCGCCAAGACATTCGCAAACCCGGGCTTAAGGGGGCCTATCATCGCCAGTGCCTGAATTGTCATCGGGAGTGGAGCCACGAGGAAAGCTGTTCGATCTGCCATCTTCCAAAAGCAGGAAGAGACCGCGCTGGCGAGCCAACTCCCGTGCTGAGCAAAGACGACATCATGGGACGAATGCATCCCCCCATTTCGGAGCCAAAGACAGAAATCTACACCACCAGGGCAGCGGCAGCTCCAGGCCAGAGCGTCATTTTCCGTCATGATGAACACGTTCATCGCTTCGGCTTGGCCTGTGCGGAATGCCATCATGAGGACAACTGCAAAAGATGCCACGAGGCGGGAAGAGAGGGCGCACATCGCGCCAAGTCTGTGAGCGAACATCATCAGCCCTGCGCCACCTGTCATAGGGTAGACGACCAGCAGAAATGCGACCGCTGCCACTGGAAGCATGGCCAGCCCAAGCCGCCGCCCTTCGATCACGCGACCACCGGATGGCAGCTTAGCCGGTACCATCGCAAGTTGAGCTGCCGCCAATGCCACATTTCCGTTCCATTCGCCAGGCTCGATGGCATCTGCAACTCGTGCCATAGTGCCTGGAGCCTGGAGACCTTCGATCACAAGGTCACGGGCCAAGTTTTGGATCAGAACCATGCAGAAGTTCCCTGCGAGGAATGCCACTTGGACCGCGCGTTTGAGCGCCCACCGACGTGTGACGAGTGCCACGACGATGAAGAAGGCTTCGGGTTACCGGCCAAACGCCCAGGGCCAACCAGCTCGACCAAACCCCTTGAGACTCCACCCGTGCAACCATAGAGAGATTCTTGCAATGCCAGGCCCCTTTGAATACGAAACGCTGATTCGTACTGAATCGTCAACTGATCATCCGGCCGCAAACGCGATAGGCCTAGCCACTACCGGCTCAAGCCAAAGCGCCCGCTTGGTGGGGATGCGGGTTTCTGTTCGGAACAACACGACGAGAACAAGACCAACGCGTTTTCAAGCGAGTCTGTCGCCTCTCCTCGGCATGATGACGGTGCTCCTCGTGTCCGCCACAACCACCGCCGGTCAAGAGCCCTCAGCCCCTACCTGCAGGGACTGCCACGAGCAATCGACCAGCAAGTTGGAGGATGGAGCCTTCGCAGAACTGCTGGCGGACTCGGTGCATAAGAGCCTAACCTGCACAGATTGCCACGATTCCATATCAATAGAAGAATTGGCCCCTGAAGAAGCCTTGCCGCACGGCGAATCGGTCTCAGCCGTGGATTGCGGCGGATGCCACGATGAAGAAGCAGAGATTTATCAGAAACACGGCCGCTTCGAGCTAGGCAGCAATCCTGACGTTCCCCAGTGCTGGGATTGCCACAGCGCACATGACATCCTCCCTTCCTCGGATCGCCGCTCCAGCGTACACCGGCACAACATCCCCACAACCTGCATGACATGCCACGGCGACGTGAATCTCATCAAGAACCACGATCTTCTGCGTGACGAGCCGATCAAGCTCTACATGGGCAGCGTGCACGCAAAAGCCAGTGAAGGCGGGCTGTACCTAGCAGCCACCTGCAGCGATTGCCATTCTTCTGGAAGCGCCGACGGCAAGCCGACGGCCCACCGTATTCTGAGCTCGGCGGACCTCGAATCGACCATCAATCATTTCAACATCCCAGATACATGCGGCAAGTGCCATCGTGGTACGACCGTTGACTACTGGGAGGGTATCCACGGCCAACTTGCCAAGCGAGGTAAGGTCGATGCTCCGGTCTGCACGCACTGCCACGGGGAACACGGCATTCTGTCCACATCAGACCTACGCTCGCCAGTCAGCGCCGCGCGCCTGGCAGAGGCGACCTGTTCGCCCTGCCATGAATCCGCCCTGCTCAACGAGCGATACGGTATCCCGGCGGGACGACTCAAGTCCTACGTCGATTCCTACCATGGACTCAAACGCAAAGCCGGCAACGTGCATGTTGCCAATTGCTCGTCATGCCACGGCAGCCACCGAATTCTGCCTCACACGGACCCACGCTCGTCGATCTATCCTGACAATTTGCAGGGCACCTGTGGAAAATGTCACCCCGGCATGTCCACGGTCCTCGCCCAGAGCGCGATCCATGATACCGCCACGGGGATCAAGACCGGTTGGCCGCGTTTCTTCACCGTGTTTTACATGTGGCTCATCGGTATCACCATCGGTCTGATGCTCCTTCACAACGTTGGCCATTGGTTCAGGCACGTCAGGCTGAGGACTGCAGGGAAGTATGTCATTCGCATGACCGCCGGAGAGACTGCACAGCATTGGGTGTTAATGATTGCCTTCAGCGTTCTGGTGTTTTCGGGCTTCTCGCTCCGCTTCTCTGAAGCGTGGTGGGTGGACTTCCTCTTTGGTTGGGGTGGTGGACAGGGCTTTGTCATCCGGGGACTAGTTCATAGGGTCGCGGCTATCACATTCATGGTCTGGGCAGTTTGGCATGCGATCTATCTTTGCACCCGCCGCGGACGCGAGTGGGTTCGCGACATGATCGCTTCGAAGCGTGATCTGCAAGACATCAAACATAACGCCATGTTCTTCCTGAGTCTCCGTGATTCAGAGGCTCGCTTCGGAAGGTTTAGCTACATGGAGAAATGTGAATACTGGGCGATGATCTGGGGCGCGGTGCTCATGACTGCCACCGGCCTGCTGCTCTGGTTTGACAACTACTTTGTTGAGTCGTGGCACCTTCCCAAGGGCGTGCTTGATGTAGCCTTGGTGATTCACTACTACGAAGCTTGGTTAGCGGCGTTGGCGATCCTGGTCTGGCATATCTACGGCACGGTGTTTAACCCAGCAGTCTTCCCAATGAACTCGGCTTGGTGGGCCGGTAGAATGCCCAAGGCAATGTATGACCACGAACACCCGGAAGGTCCGAGACTCAAGAGCCGTGAAAGCACAGTTGATCCCGAGGCCGAGGAAGGACCGGCCAAGAGCGTTTGAGGTTTACGAGATCTTCAGTTCCAAACTCGCTTGATCCTACCGATAGGCGAACAACAAGGCGTAGAGCATTAGGCCCACCAGGGTGAATCCAACCGTCAGGGCGGTGAATCCGAAAACCTTGGCTGTGCGCACGAAGGCGGGCGTTGCAGCCTCACCCAGATGCTGGGCTAGTTTTCCGCTTGTGGTCAACTCCTCGTACAGCTCCGGTCGATCGCGACGCAGTTCATCCACCGGCATCCGGCCGGTGAAGATGACCGTATCGATGGGGAACTTGTCCGGCCGGAAGTGCGTGTTGAAAAAGTGAATGGTAAAGATGAACCCCGTAGCCAGCAGAGCTTCATCGCTGTGGATGATGGTAGCTATATTGATCCACGAGCCCGGGATAAGGTGCGTAAAGAACTCGGGAAACCACAAACACAAACCGGTTGCGCCGATGATGGTAACGCCCCAGAACACGGCGAAGTAGTCGAATTTCTCCCAGTAGGTCCAGCGACCGTACCGTGGCCTTGGTCCCCGCCCGAGGAACCACTTGACGGTCGCCACTGCCTGGCGGACGTCCGCGAATCGGGGCAAAATCGCGTCGGGGCCGAATAGAAAAGATAGCACACCCTTGGGACTCGCTCGGAGCCTTCGAAATACGTCGACGAGATGCAAGCCCACATACAAGAAGGTGATGACCGCACATACCCGATGGACCCACCCGGCTGTTCCTACTCCGCCAAACATGGCGATTAGAACCGCGGCCCAACGCGTATAAGCAAACTTGAGCATCATGCCCGTCACCGCCAAGCCGAAGAAACTGACGATGACCATCAGATGTAGCGTTCGCTGGTAAGGCGTAAAGCGGACGAAATGCAGGCCGTTGCCTTCATCGGCCTCCTTGGCAGCCCGATGCTCGACGCGCATCTTCCAGGCTCGCGGCAACCACAAGAGCGTGTGCAGTCCGAACAGCGAAAACGTGCCCACCAGTAAGCCAGTCATGCCCCAAAAGGCATAATACAGCCCCGGGTACTTCTCGGGATCGTGGTGGGTCGCATGGGTCAGGTAACCCGCAAAGCGCCGGTGCGATCCTTCATGACACTGCCCGCAGGTTTGCACGATGTTCTCGCGGGACAGGCGGGAGCGATGGTTCGAGGGAGACAATATGTCGTGGGCTCCGTGGCAGTCGTCGCATTTTGCTCGCGTCGTATCGCCTAGAGCAGAGGCCTTACCGTGATAGGTATCGAAGTACGTCTCGGTGACCTCTTCATGGCATTTGCCGCACTGTTCCATGATACCCAACTTGAATTCAGCGACGTCTGTTCTAGCCACTGTGTGGGCAGCGTGACAATCACTGCAGTCGGGCAACTCGGGCATGCCTCGTTGGCGGCTGCTTGAATAGTCGGGGTTACCCGTCTCAGAGTGGATGCTGCCTTGATACTGCTCATAAATACCGTCGTGACATTGACCGCAGGTAGCGGCGATGTTGGCTTGATTCACCGTAGATTCAGGGTCGCTTCGCGGCAGCTCCTTGTGGGGCGAATGGCAGTCTGTGCAGGTAGCCGTCACCGTCAACCCGCTTTCAAGCAGACCCTTGCCATGGATACTCATCGTATAACGAGCGACGATATCCTCTTCTTCGCCGAAGTACCGCACAGCTGCTGTAGCACCATGCCGATGACAACGGGCGCAAAGAGTCGGCACGTTGCGTGGGTAAATTGGCGAGCCTCGCACCTGCGCTTCGAGCAACGGTGAGGCTCCGGCAGGAATGGCCTGCTCAAGAATATTGTGCCGACCATGACAGTCCGTGCAATAGGGGGCATCCGAGTCGCCGGCGGCATGGAGCTGTCCGTGTCGACCGCGATCATAGTCGTTGACTTGGGTTTCGTGACAAACCGAACAATTCACTTGCTCGGTGATGGTAGCACAGGATCGTTCCTGCGAAGGAGTTACCCCTGTGTGGCACTGCGCGCAAGCAACACGCTCTCGGCCGTGGATGGAGCGGGCGTGCTCATCGGCATTGACAAACAGTGATCTCCCATCTTCGGCGGCGACGACTTCACTATCCGAGTGACAGCTTAGACAGTCGGCGTTGGCCATGTTGGTGTCGTAGAAGACTTTGCGGATTTCGTGGGGCGAATGGCATTCCACGCAAATGGGAACAGCGCCGGCCCGCTGCCACAATTCACCGGCAACGCTCTTACGATGAACTTCCTCGATCATTCCGTGGCACTGCTCGCAGGTAGCGACGACGTTGTCCTTGTGGATGGATGATCGCGGATCGGTATGGGGCAAGACGTTATGCCCGGTATGGCAACTGGTGCACACCGCCGTGACCACTAAGCCCTGTTTGAACAAACCCTCCCCGTGAATACTGTCTTTGTATCGCTGAAAGACCTGCTCCTCTGGAATGTCGTGCGTGCGTTCCACTTCGGAGCCCTCAGCGTGGCATTGGGCGCACATCAGCGGGATGTTAAAGGGAGAGATGGCTGACCCAGGGTCGCTTAAGGGCACGATGTAGTGTTGACCGTGGCAATCTTGACAGCGGGGGGCATCCTCATCGCCCTCCTCTGCCAAGGTGCCGTGAGTGCTGTCCCAATAGGCGGTGATGGGCCCATCGTCGTCGTCGTGGCATTCAACGCACTCGACGCGGTCCTGACTCGACGGATGCGGGTAGCTCTCGACACCTTCAAGCTCAAGGTGGCAGTCGATACAAAGCAACTTGGCGTGGATGCTGGTCGAATACCGGACGGGATCCACATATAGGGAGACGTCACGTCCGTCGCGTTCGATTTTCAATCCCGGTTTACCGTGACATTCCTGACAAGTTGAGATGTCTTGACCGGCAGCCTGCTCAGTCCCAAGCCACAGCACTATGCTCACGGCCGCTGCGGAACAGCTGGCCCAACCGCCCAGGGCATTCCCGGTTCCAGGAATTCTGACCAAATCGCCGAAGTTCCTCATTCCATATTTTCCTTTGTCGGTCGCCCCCTACCTACAATTCCACCGTGTAAACTCCTGTTCGCAGGCCAACACAATTGTGGTCCAGCCCAAGTTTTATAGGGAAGCAATCTCTATGCCATGCCAACAAACGCAGTCGCCTTGCGGCGTCTTTTTACTGTTGCAGAAACCCAGGACTCCCTACATGATGGACCGGCTTAGGATCGGTGAAGGTCAAGGGGGCAGACCAAGCGCGAGAGTTCGCCAGCACGGTCAGCCGATGGAGTCAACGGCCAGTGGTCAGGAAAACCCCAGCGATTTCGGCGGGCTTGGTTTTGACCATGGCCGGCTATTGCCTTGCTCAGACCACGCCGCCCTCCGATCAGCAAAGTAGCGTCTTGCTGAGACGGGGCCATCAAACTGGGCTTCAAATTCCGACCGGCATGAATGTGCCGGACAATCTCCCGCTGGACAACGGGGGCATCACATGTCAAACGTGCCACACGGGCAAGCCTGGCGAGACGATCACCAACACCCATTCCATGCGCGTGCCCAACGATCAAAGCCAACTCTGCATGCTCTGCCATGCGGATTATGCCGGAGGCTTGGGAAAAGGCTCGCACCCGCTGGGAGGCACAACAACTAGCAGCAAGGAAGCAGCCCAGCCCTCGGGACATTCAAGTCAAGATCGCACGAGAGTCACCTGTCAATCTTGCCACACTCCGCACGGCCCACGAAAAGATAACCTGCTCGCTCAGGGCACAGACTCCAACCAGCTATGCACCTCCTGTCACCCGCACCAATCACCCGGACACTGGCAAGAGGACATACCCCAAGACCATCCTCAAAACCCGAAATTTTCAAGCAAGGCGCAGCGACAGGCCATCACCGACCTAGGCACGCGCTTGGGATCCGATGATTCACTGATCTGCTTATCTTGCCACAAGCTGCATTCCGCGCAGCCGGGACGCTATCTGCTGGCCAAGCCGCTCAACGATGGTGATTTCTGCCTCAGCTGTCATCCGGGCCAAAATGTCTTGGCCAAGAGCAGCCACAACTTGGGCATATCGGCGCCTGACGAACGTAATCAACTGGGCTTGACCGTCCCCCAGAGCGGGCTGTGTGGCGCATGTCACAGTGTTCATCAATACGCCCGCAAACCCTCACCCCAGCCACACGACGAGTCGGGGCGCTGCCTCTCCTGCCACCAACCTGGAGGCGGTGGCGCGAAGATCAGTGTCACATCCAGTCACCCTAGTCTTGCCTGCGGAGACTGCCACGATCCGCACAGCAGCGAGCACGCAGCCTTCTTGCGAGAAGATAAGAACGATCTTTGTGCGGATTGCCACGACGAAATCAGCGAAACACTCTTGAGTAAGCACGATTTCACTGACCGCAAAAATTTTCGAAATGGCACGGGTCGCCTATCGAGCGAATCGAGTGCTTGCGGATTTTGCCACGACATTCACCGTGGGAAAGGCCCTCTCATGTGGGCCGCCACTTCTAAGCAACCGCTCCAAGCAAATCAGCTCTGCACGAATTGCCACACCACCAGCCGCCAAGACGCAATGGCTTCCTTACGCCCGCTTATCCATCCGACTGGTCCAGACACCGTGCCTGCCTCCGAGGATTTGGAACTGCCTTTGTTCGACGAACTCGGTGTACGCGACGACACGGGCGGTGTTGCTTGCGCGACCTGCCATGACGTCCATGCCGATCCGGAAGAGTCACCCGCGCTCTTGCGGCTCGTAGACGACGAACCGCATGTACTTTGCAGCGAGTGCCATCCGCAAGGCGAGACTGTGCCGTGGAGCCTGCACAACAGCAATTTGTTGGGGCACGCTGCCGTCACCTGCGCGCCGTGTCATGCCGTGCACGCCAATCCCGATGCCAAGATCGCCGGCGAGTTCTCGACTTTCTGGCCAGTAACGGCCCCGCGTGCCAAGGCTGACTTGTGCCTGAACTGCCATGGCCCACGAGGCGAAGCCACCCGGCTTGAGCGATTCAGTCATCCCGATTTGGTCATGGTAAACCTCATGCAACCCAACGAGCCAGGCTATTTGCCTTTGGCCGGTGACGATGGAACGCTTGCCTCGACCGGCCGTCTGACCTGCGTGACTTGCCATCTTACGCATGGCTTACCGATGAAGGACGCCCCGGGCGGCTTGACCCCGGAAACTGTCGGATCGACTATTCATCGAGCGTCCCTGCCTATGGTAAGACATTACGCCACCCCGAACCTATGCAGCAGTTGCCACGGGCAAGAGGGGCTGCACCGCTTCCTCCACTTCCACGCCACCGGCGCGCGAGCGAAGCGCTAAAGCGGCCCCGCTTCTTGGGTGCTATCTTGGATGAGAATTCTGGACTGGAAACGCCCTACCGATGGATGCTGGCGGCCCATCGGCCATTGGCTAATCGTGATAGGTTGGATCCATTTCGCAAAATGCATCGGAGAGGTAATCAATCAAGTCGAGCGCCGTGATGCTCAGTCTACCTAGTTCTTCTGAAGCCATGTCGCCAGCCAAGCCGTGAACGTAAACTCCGAGAACGGCTGCGTCCATGGGTGTCATGCTCTGTCCCAGGAGGGCGGCGATTATGCCGGTCAACACGTCCCCCGCCCCGCCGGTGGCCATTCCCGAGTTGCCGGTCTGATTCACGTAGACCTGCGTCCCGTCAGTGACGACGGTGCGGGCGCCTTTATGCACGACTACCGCTCCCGTTGAGCGAGACAATGCCACGGCAGCCTCGGTTCGGTCGGTGGCAGAAGCTTCGAGCGATCGGCCGACGAGCAGCCGTTCCATCTCGCCTGGGTGCGGAGTCAACACCATCTGGTGAGGCCAATGGGCTGTCCACTGCCCCATCGTCGCAAGCAAGTTCAACCCATCGGCGTCGATAACCGCATTGCCGCTAAAATGAGTGAGCAGGTCCTGCATGCAGTCGGCATCGACTTTGGGATCCAAGCCGGGACCAACGGCCACGACGTCGGCTCCAAATGCGATCAGCAGTGAACTGATTGTTTGTGAGTCGTCAGCCGGATAGGCCTGGGCTGTGGCAGCGGGGGCCAAAGTTAGGGCGTACCCCAGTGCTGCTTGCGGTGCGATAATCTGCACCAAGCCCGCCCCACTCCTGAAGGCGGCATTGGCGACCATAGCCGGAGCACCGATCATGGCCGTCTGATCGTAGCGGCCGCCCACTACGGCAATCCGACCAACCATGCCCTTGTGGGCATCCTCTGCCCTAGGAGGCAACGGAGGCACCTGAAATGTTGTTCGTTTATTTTGAGTCATCAACTTGCTCTGGCTCTCGACGTTTGCCCGGCGCTGCCATCCGATTGATCAGGGCGGCGTTGTATCCGCCAGAAAACCCATTGTCGATGTTAACGACCGAAACGCCGGAGGCGCAGCTATTCAGCATGGCCAGTAGTGCTGCAAGCCCTTGAAAACTAGCACCGTAGCCTACGCTGGTCGGGACAGCGATGACTGGCTTGTCTACCAACCCTCCCACCACGCTGGCTAGGGCCCCCTCCATCCCGGCAACGACGACAAGGACGTTGGCCGACTGCAACGCATCGCTATGGGCCAAGAGACGGTGAATACCTGCGACGCCAACGTCATAAAAAGTCTCAACCGTCTGATCCATGATCTCAGCTGTCACCCGGGCCTCTTCTGCCACAGGGAGGTCGCTCGTTCCAGCGGCTACAACCGCTATCGTGCCGGGGTATTGACGAGGATGGTTTTGACGAACGGTAACCGTTCGGGCAGCTGCGCAAAATTGGGCATCTGCGAACCGTTTGACCAAGGCTTCGATCATCGGTTCGCTGGCCCGGGTCGCCAACAGGTTTCCGCCGCCGCGCAGTCGCGCCTCAGCAATGGCAAGAACCTGTTCCACCGTCTTGGATTCGCAATAGATCACTTCGGGGAATCCGCACCGGATTGAACGATGATGGTCTACCTTGGCAAACCCCAAGTCTTCAAAGGGCAACTGGCGCAAACGACCCATAACCTGATCGCGCTCAACTCGACCAGCGCGGAAATCTTCGAGCAGTTTTTCAAGCGTGGATTCATCCATATCCTATAGAGTGTACGTCGCGTAGTTTCCGCCGTCGAGCGATGCCAGCGGGAGTCTAGGAAACAGCAAGCCTTGTTCCTTAGCTGATTCTAAGGTTGAATCCAGAGGTCCATTTCGCTAAATTGGGTGCTGTCTAGCCCCCTGCCAGAGGCTTGCGCTTACGCAAGGCAACTCTGGCACCGAAGAGTGCCCTCCGTTACTTGGTCATTGATACGAAGGCGTGCTAAGGACCGACGCCGGCTGCGGTAGGTTGGCTGCGTTGGAGAGCAATCCTCGGCTACTTGGCCTGAGGACGCGAATTGGACTTCCCAGGAAAGAGGCGGTAGATGAAGCACGTTGTTTTCTTTGCGGTGATTGTGGTGTCAGTGGCCATCTGCCAACCAAGTGCGTCGGGGGATCCATACGACCCACCGGCAGGCTACTACGATAGCGCTACAGGCACGGGCTTGACGCTGAAGAGCCAACTCACCACGATCATGACCAGTGGCCACATACAACGTTCCTACGGCGATTTCCGCTTCTCGGCCGCTCTTACAGACGCCGATCCCAACGCTGCGGGCAACATTCTGCTCGTCTACAACCTCGCGTCGGTCTCGGCGACGTGGGATTCAGGGGTCACCTGGAACCGTGAACACGTTTGGCCTCAATCGAGGCAGCCGGGCAGCGCCAGCAACAGTTCGACCGGCAACCTAGGCGATCCACATGCCTTGAGACCCGCCAACCCGAGCATCAACTCCGCGCGCGGCAACAAGCCTTTCGGTTCCTTCGGCACGACAGGCGCGTTTGGAAGCCTGGGTACGTTCTATTTCCCCGGTGATGCCGACAAGGGTGATATTGCCCGCAACCTATTCTATTCCGCCACGCGATGGTCGAGCTTGGGGTTGACGCTGGTGAACGGTGTACCCAGTGGAAATCAAATGGGGGATCTCGATTCAGCCATCCGCTGGAACTACACCGATCCACCCGGCGAATTTGAGCGCCGCCGCAACCAAACGATCTACAGTGCAATCCTGAATCCAACCTACCGCACGAACAACCGCAATGCCTACATCGACCACCCTGAATTCGTCTGGTCAGTGTTCGGAAGTTTCGACAATGACAGCACGCTCTACGTCGGCGGAATCCCAGCTGCTGATGGTTCATCGGCGATGTTGTTCGATTTTGGTCGGGTCATTGTTGGTGGCACTGCCCCTGCGGATCAACTCGTTAACCTTGACAAAGATGGCACTGCCCCCACCTACTACGAGGTCGCCCTCTCTGGCGACGCCACCTCAACCGACGCGGGCCGATACAACGCTTTTGATTTCAACCCGCAATCGACCTCCCTCAACGTTGGTCTAGCTGCCTCGACGGCAGTGGCCGGCGTACAGGCCGGCACTGTCACGATCAACAACCTTGACGTGAGCAGCGGAGGAGCGGGACAAGGTTCAGCTGATGCTGACGACATCATCACCCTTCAATTGGCTGTCCTGTCGCCGGCGCAAGGGTCCTTCTCCAACAGCAGCCTTCTGTCCTCGACAACGGCTAGCTTCGCCTTTGTACCTGGTACTGGTTCCCAGATGATCGACGTCGATGTACACAACTTTGGTTTCAACGCTGATCAGTCGCTGCTCGATCTGGATGGAATCAGCGGCGATGTCTTGCCATTTGGCTATGTCTCTGGGCTGCAAACCGACATCGGCGCGACGCCGGCAACCTTGACTTTCAGCTTCGACACAGATGGTACTCCCAGCGGCGTCTATTCGACGCCGATCGATATTGATGTGAGCGACGAAGACGTTTCCGGCGAAGCGCTTGGCCTGATGTCAATCACGCTGGATGTGACGCTAGTAGGGACCAACGGAGATTGGAACAGCGACGGCAATATCGATTCGCAAGACTATCTCAACTTCTTCGAATGCCTGGTAGGTCCAGGCACGCCAGCTTCCTCTGTTTGTGTCGCGACATTCGATGCCGACGTCGATGGTGATGTCGATTTGGACGACTTCGAGTCGTTCCAAGCCGCCTTCACCGGACCATGAGGCGAGGCAGCCCTGTCCTGGCAATCTTCATGGCTACGAGGTGTTAGAGGTCAAACTCGAACCCCGCAAGGCTTCCATTGATCATTTTGGTGCAGTGAGCCACCGTCGCCTTGACGACCGCTGGCTGGTTCTCGACCGACAGCTCTACTTCAGTACCCGCATCTAGATTCGACCGTAGGATGATGCCAATGCCACCCAGGGAGATGTCCTTCGACCGGGCGCGGATCACCTTGCCTTGAAGGGGGCCACTCTTGATTCGGATGAGCATGACCTCACTCCACGTTGAGCGTGCATTCTGTCGCTTACCAAGATACGTGTCGGTGATGCCGATCAGTTGTGCTTCTTCAAGCCAGCGCTCGACGGTGAACAGAGGACTGTCGATGCCCAGCAGCGGCATGAAGGTGCTTCCTGGACAGCTACCATGAATGCGACCCACATCAGCAGACACCAAGCATGGTTCGACGGGGGTGGCCTTTAGATGCCTCTTGCAAGGCGTGGCGACAGGTAACGGCGCAGCCGCTGGAGCGGCCGGTTCGATGACTGGCATCGCTGCCTGACGGGTTTTCTTGAAGAATAGTGAGCGCATAGCTCAAGCCTCCCTCGGTCCGGGCCTCGATTTCGATTGGCGGGGATCAACACCCAGGGAACGCATTGCGCTTGATGTCTAGGCGCATCGCTTGACGACAGGCATAGGATTTCCCCCCCGGCCAATCCATCGGCCACATCGCTAAGCATACATTCAGATTCCATGAATGGGCCAAGAATGTGCACCAAATTCACAGAATTATGAAAGAGCATTAGCTGCACAAGATTTATCGGAAGCACCGGCTATGTCGTCGGGTGAGGCAGCCAGTCAGCTGCGATCTTTTGCCATACGTTGACGCCATGCCGGCATTTGCTCTGTGGTCAGATCAGCCCACAGTCCTTCACCACGGCGTTTGGCGTTCTTCTCGAGTTGCTCGAACTGACGCCTGAAGGGATGGGCAAACCGCCAATCAGCATAGGCGTAGCCTCCCTCAAGCAACATCTCGTTATACATCTGGCCCTCCGGCACCAAGTAGACGTAGGCCAAGAGGCGGCCATACTTTCCGCGCGTCTTGGTCGGCGAAAGCACGATCCGCACATCGCGTCCCTGCAGTTTTTTCTTGCCGAATAAGGAAGCCCTGTCACCAAAATACTTTGCGCCAGACGGGCTACCTACCACTTCAGGCGTATCCACGCCCCATAGCCGAATCCGGGTGGTCAGGTGAGGATCGTCTGGGAAGTCAATATCGATCGTGTCTCCATCTACAACATTGACCACCGCAAAGACCTGATCGTGATATCGCGAGTAATCGTCACCGCCTGTCGGCTTGGCGATGCCGCGTTCATAGACAACCAAGCCCAACATCAGTGCCGCTACGACCAAGGCGACTCGCCGACGCCACCACCAGGGGGCGAGTCGAATCGAAGCCGGCAGTTTTCTTTCTTGAAGCATCGGATGAGCTGGTGAGCAATGCTAGGGGCTGCTTGGTTCGCCAAGATCGAATGCATCGTGGGCGACTTGCAAGGCGCGGTGTCCATCTTCCTTGCGTACGATGCAGCCGATCACGATCTCACTCGTCGAAATGGTCTCGATGTTTATTCCAGCCGCAGAGAGCGCCTCGAAGAGTGCGGCTGCTACCCCGCAGTGCGAGCGCATCCCCACGCCGACCGCGCTGACTTTGGAAGCACCCTCGTCAATCTCAACTCCGGCGATGCCCAGCTTTGTCTCAACCGCGTCACAGGCTAGTTGCGCTTCGGGCAGATACGCTGTGGTTGTTGAAAAGCTGATGTTGGCAATGCGACCATCCTCGTAAATCGTTTGGCTGATGTCGTCGATCAGCACGTGATGCCTGGCAATTTCTGCAAAGATCTCCGAGGCGATGCCCGCCCTGTTCGGCACGCCGGTAAGCGTGACGACCGCTAAGTCTTCCTTGAGGGTGACGCCGCGAACTGAGATATCTTCCATTCCAGGAGTTTCAGCCATGATCATGGTCCCTGCCGTGTCGGTCAGCGAGCTTCGAACGTGTATGGGCACGTCGTATCTTTTTGCGAATTCGATGGCTCGTGAGTGCATCACGCCGGCGCCGGCGCCGGCCATCTCCAGCATCTCATCGTAGCTGATCTGATCCATCTTACTGGCGCCGGGAACGATGCGCGGATCAGCCGTGTAGATGCCGTCTACATCCGTATAGATCTCACAAATCGCTGCCCCCAAGACGGAGGCAAGGGCAGCCGCAGTGGTATCTGACGCTCCCCGGCCTAGCGTGGTAATTTCACCGGCAGGGTCTGTACCCTGGAAGCCGGCGACGATGACAATATTGCCATCGTTCAGCTCAGCCATGAGTCGCTCTTGGTTGATTCGTTGGATGCGGGCTTTGGTGTGGGCGCTGTCTGTGACCAAGCCTAGCTGGGAGCCGGTCAAACTGATGGCCTTGTGCTCCGCCTCGTTGATGGCCATGGCCATTAAGGCGATGGAGATCTGTTCACCCGTGGTCAACAGCATGTCCATCTCCCGCCGGGGAGGATGGCTGGACACTTCACCTGCCAACCGCAGCAAGTCATCCGTGGTTCGCCCCATCGCAGAGACAACCAGAACGACCTGGTGGCCATCCATCTTGGCACGGATAGCCCGCCGGGCAGCGCGATGGATTTTCTCTGCGTTAGCGACGCTCGTGCCGCCAAATTTTTGAACGATGAGTCCCATGAATCCCATATTAGCGAGCATTGATCGGAACGGCTACCGCCGCCGACTAGCAGCCCATGGCGGAATAGCTATACGGGAACGGCCCGCACCGTACCGATGCGAGCCGTCCTCATGATACAGAGACAGTATAGATGGGGTAGCTTATTGGGCAATCGGCTTGGTAGCCGTCTGTTCTACCGTTGCAGGAGCGCGGCGCGGCGCCGGCGTCTCGTTGCGGGTCGGCGGAATCCGCATCTCGGTCACGCGCCGTAACTCGGCATCGCCTGGGGCAGCAGGGATCGACTTAGCCAGTATCAAGATAGGCCTGGTGGTCCCGCGCTGCTTCTGAATCCGACTCACCCTACCGACGATGTCTTCGATCCGCATGGAATGCGCCTTGAGACGGGCCTGGCCTGAACCAGGGCGGGCACCCTCCTGCAGACGTAACTCGGCATAAGCGCTGCACGCCATGGTCGTGATGTCGTCATCGCCGTTAATCTCAGCCGAATAGGCATAGCCCGCCGGTCGCCAGAGTGGTGCGACGCGGGCAATCATATTCACTTGGTGGAGCACAACGGGGTTGAGCATCGCATGGCGAGACGGAAGAAAGTGGACCACCATCGCGTTGTTCGCCCAGCGGCTAAGCACCTCCATCCACCAGAAATCGTCGAACCAAACAGCAAGCTCGCCACTGGCGTCTGTCGCCTCAATAAACAAATCGGTGGGGGGATTGTCGAGACGATCGGGGAGTTCACCGTCACCAGCCGCCGTAAGAGTGATGGCACCGGCCAAGGGCGGTTCATTCGGCACCGCCAAAGCCGCCTCACGCTGCGGTTTGTTGATCTCTGGATTCATGCCTGGCCGACTCCTTCCATTGCAGTCACCCCCTCGCGACTGCCAGAAAACCTTATCGACTTTGCAGCACTGAAAACTTGACTCGGCTCGTAGCTGCCGAGCAAGGATTCACCTGCTCAGAGTGCAATCCGGCCGTAACTCATTGCTGTACAATTAGATAGAGCAGCAGAGCGGTAGTGGCCTCGACGGCGGTCACCTCAGGCTTCCCTGAGGAAGAGTAGCGGGGGGAATCTTCTAACCAGCCACCCTACCGGGCTGATTACTGTTCCATGCCGGTCTTGATCTGAGAGCGACGGGCAGTCTTGATTTCTTGAAAGATGGCCCGCGTCGCGGTGGAGCGGTTGAGGGTGTAGAAGTGGATTCCGGCTACACCTTGTTCGATCAATTCGTGGCACTGTCGTGTGGAATGGTACATGCCGATGTGGCGGACGGCTTCGGTGTCATCCTCGACCGCTTCGATCTTGTCCAACAGCCCCGCCGGGATTGTCGCCCCGCACATGTCGGTGAACCGCTTGACTTGGGTAACGCTCAGGATGGGCATGATTCCCGCGATGATCGGCACCTTGATGCCCGCGGCCGCTGCCCGATCCCGAAAGGCAAAAAAGTCGTCGTTGTCGAAGAACAATTGGCTGACCAGGAAATCCACACCGGAGTCCACTTTCCGCCTGAGGTTCTCAAGGTCGAGTTCTGGCGTGGGGCATTCTGGATGGCATTCAGGATAGCATGCCGCACCGATACAAAAGAATGAGCCGTGCCGCTCTCGGATGAACTCGACCAATTCGTTGGCGAAAGAGAAACCGCCCTCGGTGGCCAAGAACGTCTCCTGCCCGGCAGGCGCATCACCTCGAAGGGCGAGGATGTTGTTGACCCCCGACGACTTCAGTTCGTCCATGATGTCGCCCAGCTCTTCGCGGGTCGAACCCACGCAGGTCAGGTGAGCGAGGCTGTTGATACGGATGTCGGTATTGATCCTACGCACTAATTCGATGGTCTTGCGGCGGGTGCTGCCGCCGGCACCGTAGGTGACTGATACGAAAGTTGGGTCCAGTGGTTTTAGCGATTCGATGGTGCGGTAAAGGTCCCAAAAACCGATGTCGTCCTTGGGAGGGAAGAACTCGAATGAGAGGGTAGGCGAGGTGCGGTCGATTTCTTCTCGAATCTTCATTAACACTTTCACGCTGAGGCTTGACTCGGCCAAGTCAGGCTCTGGATGATCTACTCCGATCAGCTGCCCTTGGCCAAGTATCGGCAAACGGCCCCCTTCTGGTCCAATTCCCGGCCTCACCGCCATACGGCGGGCCAGTGAGTCAGTTGACGGCAGCAGCTACGCCCTCGACCGCTGTCTCTAAGATGGGGGCGCCAGGATTCGAACCTGGGAAGGCGATGCCAACGGGTTTACAGCCCGTCCCCTTTGGCCACTTGGGTACACCCCCCGACTGTCTCGGACCCGGCATGATCGAACCAGATGCGAACGGGAGATTCTACTGAGATTGCGGGCTGGGTCAACGATGAACAGTCGCAGGGCCGTGATTCGCCCTCCGAGTTCTCATCGCCTGAGGTGGCACTCGCAGCCGTCGTGCTCAAACTTGAGTTGGCCATCGAAGCTCGAAGCTGGATTGCTGCATACACCATAGTCGCCTCCGAGGGCTCCAAGAAGCGGTATGTGGTAGATGCAGTCAAAACATTGCTCTGTTCTCCATTCGTCTAGGTAGCCATCAGAATTCATATCCCTGTTCAGCCGAAGCACCCAGCGTTCATGGCATCGATGGCAGTGCCTGCGATTGTCGTAGAGCGGCATCACTGGGTCTCCTGTGGGAGCATCAACGAATTGAGTCCCGCCATGGTCTGTTCTTATCATATCATCAATCGCCAGGGCTAGAACAGTTGCCTTTAGTGTTGCCTCTAGTGTTGCCGTTAGAGGTGCGACGAGGATGCGAGAATGTTGCCTTTAGTGTTGCCTTTAGTCGAATTGATAGCCGTTTTGGATAGCGTCAGTGGGGTCTGCCTCGATTTACAGCCCGTCCCCTTTGGCCACTTGGGTACACCCCCTGACTGTCTCGGACCCGGCATGAGCGAACCAGATGCGAACGGGGGATTCTACTGAGATTGCCGGCTGGGTCAACGATGTGGAGAGGGATAGCGTGTGACGTTTCCCAGGCGCCCGGGCTACTGCCCACCTTGCTTGACAGATCAGGGCATCCCTGGTTAGCTACGCGCCGCAGGAGCGTTGGGGGTTTCGGCGGGCCTTGGAGTTGAGGTGCGCTCATAGCCTCGTGGGGAGCCAAGGGGGTTTGCAGATCCCTCCCCAGGCGTAGGGGACACGACCCCCGCCATTCTTTGTCAAATCCTCAGTGAAGGAGATTTACGGATGCACGGTTCAATGAGTCGCCTGACGTTGGCGTGTTTGGCTTGCTGTCTATTTGGAACGGTTGTTGGTTGCGGCAGCAAGGAGCGAGCTACGGTCGCATTTGAGTATTGCCTCAATCCATCCAAGGGGCTGCCGCAGGGGATGACCGCGATAGCCATCCTTGACGCCCAAGTAAACGAAGTGACTGACCGCAAGTGGTCTGAGTTGGCTGCCAATTTCATCCAGGATTTGATCCAGGATTCCAATGACCGATACGGCACGAAGCTGCGCATTGCTGACCGCAAGCATACGTCATCGGTGATGCAGGAATCTGACATGAAAGCTGCAGGTTTGGTGGCCAGTTCCCAAGCAGGTCAGGTTGCCCAGGTGCTCGATGTGCAGGGCTTGATCATGGCCGAAATCAACGTCAAGGTCGAAACGCACAAGGGCAAGGGCACCACCATCAGTGGCCTGAGCGGGTTTGGTGGGAGTTACTTTGGCGGCGGTAGCGTTCAAACGCGAGAAGTTGATAAGACCAGCCGATCGATCACCGTTCAGACTGCTTTCAAGTTGGTTGACACAACGACCTCGGAAAACTGGGCCACTCATTCGCCGAGTCCATACCAGCAAACGGACAAGACCAAGGTCAGCCCGTTCTTTGGTTCTGCCAAGACTGAAGAAGCGATGACGCCGCGTGACGAAATCATCGCTGCCGCGGTCGAGAGCGGCGCCCGCGAGTTTGTCTCCAAGATGATTCCATGCACCGTTCGGTACGAAGTACAGCTCGAATCAAGCGGCCAAGAGAACTGTGCCCGCGGCGTCTCCTACTTGCGAGGCGACATGCCTACCGAGGCCATCGGCCAATTCAAGGCGGCCTTGATGGAAAACCCGGACGATAGCCAAGCTGCATTTGCAGCGGGCGTCGCCTGCGAGATGATGGGGCGTTATCAAGAGGCGCTGGGCTACTACAAGCAAGCCTGTGTCTTGGAGGATGATCCGAACTACGTGGTTGCCCGGAAGCGGATGGCTGCCAATGCAGACCGCATTCGCCCCGGTGAGGCATCATAAGGAGGACGTCGATCAAGACGTTCGGGCCAATATGATCGTCCACTGTTTATCAGTCGGCCAATCGAATGGTGGGCAGACCACCGCGTTTGGTTGATAGAATCTCCGACCGGCAGCCCGAAAGTCATCCGGGCTGTCGGTCGATTTGAATATATGGACGTAGCCAACAGCAGGAATCGCTAACCTGCCGTCCGCGGCGGCTGTCTACGAGAGGGCAGCCCAACGCCGATGGGGGTGGAATCCAGGCCAGGGGCTATTTCGTGAGCATTTTCGAGCATTGTTCGTTTTAGGAGCAACATGATGTTATCAATGGGACGGATGCGAGGTTTTGTCTGTGGGGGACTCTGTTTGGCATTTGGAGCGCAGGTTCAAGCCCAAGATGCCGCCAAGGCTGCCCAGAACAAATTGTTGGCCCAGCGGGCGGCGATTGCCGACTGCTACAGAAAATTGGCGGAGACTGTCAAAGGTCTTCAGATTACGTCGGACACCTATGTTCGGGATTTCGTCACCGAGTCGGATGTCATCCGGGCAGAGCTGGACACCTTCATTAAGGGCGTCCGTCTGGGCAAGCCCACCTACTACGAGGACGGGACTTGTGAAGTGCGGGCCGAGGTTACTGTGGCCACGCTCATCACCCAGCTCAAAGAGATCCACACGCGCCACTATGATGGCGATCGGATCAGAGGTACGGATTTCGAGCAGCTCAAGCAGTTCTACAAGAAGGACATCATCGAATGCATCGGCATGGGGGCCCCGCGGGCTGATCTACCGCCGGATCTGTCCGAAGAGTTCATTCAAGCACTGCCCCCCGGGCCTGCCGAGGTGCCAGTCACCATTCCTGACATCTGGAGGCAGGTTCCACCGAACCAGCGTCTGATGGCCCAGAGAGCAGCTGAGCTGGATGCCAAGCGAAAATTGCTCGAACGAATCAAAGGCCTGCGGATTACCTCTGACACCCTAGTCAAAGATTTTGTGACCGAGTACGACGAAATCCAGACGGCTGCTCAGGGCTTGGTAGTTGGTTCCCGAGTCAAGGGTAGACCCTACTTCCACTTCGATGAGTTGATTGTCGATGTGACCGTCGAGGTTCCAGTCGAGCAGGTCATCACCACTATCAAGGAGATGCACACCCGCCACTACAAAGGCGATCGCGTCAGCGGCACCGATCTGGTGAACATCAAGAAGCGGATCAACAAGCAGACCTTCGAAGCCACCGGTTCGGGAGTTCCCAAGCTTCAGTACATACAGGCTGTTGCGGTCAGCTCCGGCGACATCTCTCCTGGTTGGATCACCCAGATGATCAAGGCGGAGGGCAACGGGACTGACCCAGCCATTTCCACGCCTCAAGGTCGCCTCAAGGCAGCCCGGGCTGCGGAGTTGGATGCCAAGCGGCGGTTGGCTGAGCAGATTTACGGCTTGGAGATCGATTCGAATACGATGGTGCGCGATTTCGTCACCGAGCACGACGAGATTAACTCGCAGGTCACTGCCGTCCTTCGTGGCGCGGTGGTCGAGACCACTCGCTGGGGTGATGGCATGGCCACCGTTACGGTCAGCATTCCAGCCCGCGATGTTTGGACTGTGGTCCACAGCCATTGGCTGATTGTGCGCCGGCAGTAACTTGCCTACCGGCAGGCAACCATTGAACCAGCCGAACTCGCGACGCCTTCACAGAATGGCGGGAATCGCTGGCTGATCAGAAACAACCTCTGTTTGTGGAGCGGACAAAATGAAGAGGATATTTTCATTTCTTGCGGTCCTTTCAATCGCGTTCGTCGGGTTGAGCAGCCTTACGGGCTGTAGCGATGACGTGAAGAAAGAGTACCAGAGCGAGCAGACCCACGAATCCGAACCGGAGATGCAATCTCCCGGGGAGTTCGTGGTCGAATAAGCAACGTTTCGGCTCGGCTGATCTGGAGCAGCCTCACAATCGTGGGCGTTCCTCCCTGGTCAAACCAACACGACACGCGAATCCGGCTGTCGATCCCTATCATGGGTTCGGCGGCCGGTTTCCTTTATACCTGTACGTTGGCCGCTATAACTGGGCGATGTCTTCGAGTTGTTGCTGGAGATTCTCGGAGGTCAGGCGGTCCCAATCCAGGGCGATCATGCTCTTGATCTTGAGTTCGATCCGCTCGGCAACCCGCCGGGCGGCCACCAAGGCCTCGTCGTCGGAACCCACGGTCCCCACCGGGTCGGGCAACGGCCAATGCACGGTAGCGGGCCTGCCCGGCCAAACCGGGCACACCTCGCTGGCGGCTGAATCGCACACCGTCACAAGCAGGTCGGGCGGATGATCTTTGAAATCCTCCCAACTCTTAGAATGCTGATCGATGACCGAAATCCCCATCGGCTCTAAGGCTGCTGGAACCAGCGGGTGGATATAGCCAGCAGGTGATGCGCCGGCACTAAGCGCCTCAAATCGCTCGGAATCGAGGTGTTTAAGGATAGCCTCTGCCATTTGTGATCGGCAGCAATTGGCTGTGCAGAGAAACAGAATGCTGCGCCGATCTTGTCGCGTCATGATGCCCTCATCTCAACTAGGTGCCTGAGCAACGCCTGCCTTGATTCATAGATCGCCGGGCCATACCCTACTCCATCGCCTGCATGGCGGCGAATCTTGAAGTGCTGGTATCAACTGAGACGAAACTGTGCCTGAAGCGATGCGAATTGGAATTGGCTACGACATCCACCGGCTGGTCGATGGAAGACCCTTGCTGCTGGGGGGGATCCAGATTGATTACGACCGGGGGCTGTTAGGCCACAGCGATGGCGACGTTGTTTTGCACGCCGTAACCGACGCGATGCTCGGCGCCGCAGGCCTGCCGGACATCGGAGACCTGTTCCCGGATACCGACCCAGCCTACGAGGGCGCAGACAGCAGGGTGCTGCTGACAGAAGCTGTGGTCAAAGTGAGGCAGGCTGGTTTCGTGCCCAACAACGTCGATGTCATCGTCCATGCCGAGAAACCAAAACTAACTGAGCATAAGAAGTTGATGGCTGCGTCGATTGCCGCTCTTCTAGGATTGGAAGAGTCAGCCGTCTGCGTCAAAGCCAAGACCAATGAAGGTCTTGGACCGTTGGGGCATGCCCAGGGCATCGCCTGCTCAGCCGTCGCGTCCGTCCGACATGTGTAACTCAAACAGACAGGAATCCAGACCACCAACCATGGCCCTTCGCATCTACAACACGCTGACGCACGAGAAAGAACTTTTTGCTCCCCTGCAATCCGGCAAGGTGGGGATCTATCTTTGTGGGCCTACGGTATACAAGTCGTCGCACATCGGACACGCGGTCGGTCCGATCATTTTTGATGCGATCAAGCGTTACCTCGTCCACCGCGGTTTCGAGGTCACCTGGATCGTCAACATCACCGACGTCGAAGATAAGATTATTCTCGAAGCCAAGGCACAGAATTGCACATCGATGGAACTGGCTGAGCGAATCACTGCTGAGTATCTGGCATCGATGAAGCGGCTTAACGTCACCGGCATCGACAGGATGCCCAAAGCCTCCGAACACATCGGTGACATCATCGGTTTTGTGGAAGCGTTGATCGCAAAGGAAGCCGCCTACGAAACCGGCGGCGATGTCTACTTCGATGTTGACGTCGATGACGATTACGGAAAACTGTCCAACCGCTCGACCGAAGATCAGGCGGGCCAGCGAGAGATCGTCTCAGGCCAGAAGAAGAACCCTGGCGACTTTGCCCTCTGGAAATCAGCGAAGCCAGAAGAACCTGCCGAGTTGAAATACGATTCCCCCTGGGGACCGGGCAGGCCTGGCTGGCACATTGAGTGCTCGGTGATGAGCATCCAGATGCTGGGCGAGACGTTTGACATTCATGGCGGCGGACTGGATTTGATTTTCCCGCACCACGAGAACGAGGTCGCCCAGTCTGAAACGATGACCGGCAAACCGTTCGCCAAGTACTGGATGCATCACGGCTTGACGCGCTTCAACACCAAGAAGGTCAGCAAATCCGACCCAGCTATGCAAGAAGCCTTGCAAGCCATGAACCTGACCAGCCTCTTGGAGGAATATGGCGGCGAGCTGCTACGCTACTTCGTACTTTGCACGCACTACCGCAGGCCCATCGAGTACTCCCCGGCTGAGATTGAATCGAGACGCAAAGGACTAAACACTTTCTATCGCCTCTTCGAGCGGATCGAACGTGCCACTGGCCTGAGCGCCCACGGCGACAGCCCTACAATCCAAGAGCTCCAAGAGCAAGCCCAACTGGGCGAGGCAGCAGAGTTTGGAAAAGCCGTGTTGGAGTTTCGGGTTCGCTTCATTGAAGCCATGGACGACGACTTCAACACCGCAGCCGCTATCGGCGTGCTGTTCGAGTTGGCCAACACGGTCAACCGCTTTATCGAAGAAAACCAGGTGGAGTCTGGCGAAAGCGCGAACGCCAAGCCGGTCGCCCTGGCCGCTGGAAGAGAATTGGTCGAGTTGGGCCGCCTGCTGGGCCTTTTCATCGAAGCGCCGCAACGGCAGCGTGGCGTAGGAGATGGCCTGTTGGACTCGGTCATTTCGGTTGCGGTCGAGGTGCGCCAAGCAGCGAAAGGCAACCAGGACTTCACCACGGCTGATGGCATCCGGGATAGTTTGACTGCAGTCGGCGTCACCCTGGAGGATCGAGCGGAGGGCGCAGAGTGGCGCGTTGAATCGTCGAATGCTGAGACATTGGACTCCACCGTACAGTTATTGGTTGAAGCCCGGAAAGCCGCCAAGGGCAACAAGGACTTCGCAACGGCTGACTTGATCCGAGACCGACTCGCCGCAATTGGCGTCACTCTTGAAGATCGTTCCGATGGGACTGCTTGGCGGGCCGAGTAATCGCAATGCCCGGGTAGAATTGGGAAGGACGGAGCAAGATAGATATCACCGCCCTACTGCTGCCATGATCATCTGCGGCGTTGACCCGGGGCTGGAGACCTGCGGCTACGCCGTGATCCGGGTAGAACGAGCTGGCGCGATGTCGATTCTCGATGCGGGTGTTTGCCGCACCGATACCGATTCGGAGTTAGCGGCTCGGCTCAGGCAGATTGATGCGGATTTTGGCGAATTGCTCGCCCAATGGCCCATCGACCGGCTGGCAATCGAACAATTGTATTCCCACTACAAGCATCCTAGAACTGCTGTCTTGATGGGGCACGCCCGAGGCGTCATCATAGCCACAGCCGCTCGTTGCGGCATGCCGGTCACTAACCTTGCGGCTACGCAGGTAAAGAAATACCTGACCGGCAATGGCCGGGCCTCGAAACGGCAGATGCAGCAGGCGGTGGCGAGTGTTTTTGGCCTCAATGAAATTCCCGAACCCAATGATGTCGCCGACGCTTTGGCCATCGCCTATTGCTGCATCGGACAACCCAATGCGAACTGCTGATTGCTGGTGCCCGCCATCAATCTGTTCCGCGCGGAGGTCTCGCGTATGATCGTGCGCATCACCGGGACTGTAGCTGACGTGGAGCCAGATGCAGTAGTCATTGATCGGGAAGGATTGGCCCGTGAGGTGCTGATTCCTCATTACGCCCTGGGCGAGCTGACCGCCTGTAGGGGTCGGCAGGTGATGCTGCACACCCTTGAATTCTTTGAAGGCAACCAAGCCAGTGGGCAGATCATCCCGCGGTTGCTTGGCTTTCCGAGATCTGAGGACCGCGATTTCTTCAAGAAGTTCATCGCGGTCAAAGGTATCGGCCCACGCAAGGCGCTCAAAGCCCTGGCTCAACCGATTGTCAAGATCGCTTCCTGGATCGAGCAAGGCGACGCCAAAGCGTTGTCCAGCCTACCGGGCATCGGCAAGCGGGCGGCTGAGTTGATCCTGGCCGAGTTGAAGGGCAAGATGGGCGACTGGGCAATGGGCGGAGGTCAAGAAACCCAAGCCGATCCGGAATGGACTGATGTGCAAGGCGACGCTATCGAGTTGATGGTTGGCCTGGGCGACAATCGAGCCGACGTGGAACGCTGGCTGGGCAGGGCAGCTCAGGTTCATCCCGATATCGAAACCACCGACAACTGGGTTCGAGCCGCGTACCGAGTTCGATCTGGAGCAGAGAAGTAGGAAGAACTAGCCAAAGACCAAGGCTGAACCGCAAAGACACTAAGACACAAAGAAAGACCGTTTTCTCTTTCGCCTAGCCGTCCTTCCTGCCTTAGTGGTTCAATTCTTCTTGGGCAGGTCACAGTTTCCAGTGAATAGAGATTCTTAGCCAATGGCACGCGAGCGCATCATATCCAGTGAATCGACCGGACAAGCCGAGGAGGCGTTGAACGTATCGCTGCGCCCTCAATCACTCGATCAGGTGGTGGGTCAATGCAATGTGATCGATCGTCTCAATATCGCCATGGAGGCCGCCAAAGGCCGAGGCGAACCCCTGGAGCATTTGCTGCTTTCTGGCCCTCCCGGGTTGGGCAAGACTACGCTGGCGTTTGTGATCGCCCAGGAAATGACCGGCAAGCCTCCGCGGATTACGTCAGGACCTAGCTTGTCCAAGCCAGCTGATCTGATGAGCGTGCTCACCAACCTGGACACCGGCGACATCTTGTTCATCGATGAGTGCCACCGTCTGCCCAAAATTGTCGAAGAATTCCTCTACCCAGCCATGGAGGATTTTCGGGTTGATTTCACCATTGAAGGCGGCATGTCGGGGCGGGTGGTCAATTTTGCGCTTCGGCGGTTCACCCTCATCGGAGCTACAACGCGGGCGGGACTGCTCTCAGCAGCCATGCGCGATCGCTTTGGCCACGAGTACCACCTCGACTTCTACGATCAACCCGACCTGGCTGAGATCCTGCGGCGCTCTGCGATCAAACTGGGCATCGAGACTAAGGGTGGCGCATTAGAAGCGATTGCGTCCAGGAGCCGGGGGACGCCGCGCGTAGCCAACCGCCTGCTGCGCCGGGTGCGCGATTTTGCCCAAGTGCGGGCTGACGGCGAATTCAATTGCGCGGTTGTCGATCAAGCCCTGGAGATTCAGCAGATCGACGAACTGGGCTTGGACGAGTTGGACCGCTCCTATCTGAGCACGCTGATCCGCACATACGACTGCGGCCCTGCCGGCGTCGAAGCCCTGGCTGCTTCATTGGGCCAAGAGCGTGACACCTTCGAAGATGTAGTCGAACCCTACCTACTGCAGATCGGCTTCATCATCCGCACCCGCCAAGGCCGACGCGCAACCAAGAACGCCTGCCAACACCTAGGCCTCCCATTCGTGCCAGACAAAGATGCAGCCGCGAACCGCAGCAAAGAACCTGGTCTATTCGACGAGGCATGACTGATCGGCTTGGTTCAGGATGCACTCGGATTGGGCGATCGTGCTACCGGCGCGACCATGTCGCTTCGGCGGCGGCGTTCGCGGCGTTCCGCTTTGATAGCCAGGGCTGTCATGCCTAGGGCGAACAGGACCTGAAAAACCAACCCGGGCATGAGGCTTAGATCTTTCAAGAGATCCCAAGTCCCGACCAGGGTGACAAATGGGGAGCAGCCAAAAATGAAGGAAGGTCTCGCGGTCGCCAGCGACTCCGATTGATTGGCATGCCAGAAGAGACTGACAAGGTAGTCCAGAAGCGGCGGTAGCAGCCAAACAAGGAACACAAGGCCAGCCACATTCCCCCCCGCCCGGGCTTTTCGCAGGTACAAGATCCGCAGGTAGCCGTCGATGGCCAATAGGCTGCTGAAGATCACCACCGCCGTCGTTGCCCAGCGGGCCATGGTATCTTGTGAGAACCGTGTGGCGAACATCACCTCCACATCTTCAATCTTTTCGCCGGTCTGCCACTGAACATCTACAAGCCCGAGGATCGAGCAAACTATGATCGTACCGAGGAGGACCATCAGCCGGCTGGGTACGCGTTCGGTCCAGCTCCGGACATAGGTCCCCTTGACCCGCCTCGCCCAATCGATACACGTCACGCTAATCGGCAAGATGGAACAGAGCATGGATAACGCCAAAGCGCTGATAAACTGAAGCTGCGGCATGTTCTTCGAGCCGTTGCCTATCACATCCCCCACACCGAATTTCTCGAACAGTGGGATGCCGCCGCCACAGGCGAGGGTCCACGCGATCAAGAAGATGATCGCCAGGGGCAAGATAAGCCCGGCACGATCAGGGCGGCGGTATCGGTTGCTCGCAGCCGTAGCCCAAATCAGGGTCATCGCCATGTTCAGCACAATCAGCAGGGAAATACTCGTGGAGGTCAGCGAACCAGATTTCGTGACAGCTGTTGCGGGTCCTTCCATCACGAAACCGCCGGTCATCGCATGCCAGGAAGCGACGATCGAATACGCACCGAATACAAATCCAAGACCGGGCATCGCCATCACGATCATCCAGCCCATCATGGCCCCGACCACCAAGAGGCCAACTGGATTCACCGGTTTGCTGTCGCCCACGCCCAGGAAGACCGTCGCACCCCACAACATGGCCGCCGTCGACATCAGCAGCAGATTACCAGCCAGCCACGGCGTGATCGGCAGACCGGCAATGCGCAGAACGGCCCCACCAAATAGAACACCGATGAGCCAGAGGAGAATGGGCTGGCTGGCACCCCCTAAGATGTATCCAAGAACCACGCTTCGGCCTGTCATCGGAGCCAAACGATTCGATTCAAGCATCTTGGTGGTGTAGTCCCGATTGACCGCCTTGTGGACTGCAGAACATCCCACGAACAACAGCATGCCGCACTGCAACGCTGTCAGAATCTTGATGCCTGCAGTGACCAGCTCTCTGAATGTAGGATCCGGAAACAACCAGGTGGCACTCATCAGGCATGATACGAGGCCCATCGCATACAACCCAGCGCGATAGAGCACCTTCCGCCCGCCGGTCAACCGGAATTGCACCCACCAGATCGCATTGGGTAATCGAATCAGACCATCCATTTAGTCCACCTGTTTCACGCCGGCCCGTAGATAGGTTTCTTCCAGCGTATCGGGGAGCGGAGCAAACTCAGCCACAGGCAGCCCTTGCTCTACCAACCGCCGCAACATCGTGGCTGCTTCGCTCGGATCGTCGTGGAACTCAAAAATGTACGCGCCGTCCACTTTGAAAACTTCGCTTACGCCGTCCATTCCATTCAAGTCACCGGAGATGTCAGCCTCGTGCTGCCACATCACCAACCGATAGCGATGACGGCCTTGCGCCCTGCCTGTTAGCTCTTTCACCGAACCCCAGCGGAGAATGACCCCCTTCTCAATGATGGCGATATGCGTGCAGTATTCCTCGAGATCAGCCAAGATATGAGACGAAACGATGACTGCTTTGCCTTGTGCCCCTAGGCTGTTGACTACCTGCCTCAGCTGAATCCGACCAGCAGGATCAAGCCCCTGCGACGGCTCATCC
>JAJDDP010000212.1 GCA_029260235.1 Phycisphaerae bacterium
CCACGTTCCGCTCGCCGCGCTCCACCCCGCCGACGTAATTGCGATGCAGGCCGCTCTTGAAGCCAAGCTGTTCCTGCGACCAATCCTTAGCCTCGCGCAGCTCGCGAACACGCTTTCCGACAGTTTTTTTGATCCCTGCGATTCTCATCGCTTGAAATCACACTCATAAGTGGTATATTGATCTACACACTATGCGTGTGATCTTTCTTTTCGGTCTTCCTTTGGAGTCGTGTCCATGGATGCCGTTGTTGCCATCCCGCCGCGCCATATCCGGCGCACAGAACAATCTGAATCGGCGTTTGTCTCCCTCCTTGATACCGCCAGGGATTACGTGGCCAACTTGGTGCCGGACGTTTCCTGCGGTTCGAGCCTGCCAGGAAACGCGTTTCTGGGGCGAATTCGCGGTACGGGACCTGGTGTGTCGTTTGGTTCGCTGGTTGATGCGATGCAGGAGGCACACCCGGTCACGCTGCAATCGCCCTTTGAAGGCAGTACCACCGTTGCCGGTGCGGTGCTTCATCCACGTGAGTTGCTCAGCGTACAACGTGACGACGCCATGTTGCTGCTGCGCTTCGACGCAGGCTCCGTTGATTTGCCGATGCATGCCCATGAACGATCAGATCGATTCATATACGTCGTATCGGGCCGAGGGTACTTCCACGTGTCCGACGATCCGGCGAGCGCGTTGTCGGCAACGGGCATTCGCCACGTACCCGTTCGGGCGCGGGATGCGTTGCTGTTTCGCCGAAATACCGTGCATACGTTCAGCACCGATCGGGAACCGTTGACGCTCCTATCCTATCATGGCCCGTATGTGCCGCTGGACGACCCGGCGCAGTACACCATTGCGCAACCGAGTGTTTTTCCGGCCAGCCTGATGGACCCCAGCCGCTCCGCAGTTTCATTCGATGCCGCATGGAATCGTCTTTGAGGTTGATGCCCTGCCACTCGAAGCGCCGGGTGCCTTCCTAGACGCACCACATCCCTAGCGCAACCAATCGCCGTTCCCATCTACATCGCAGTGTCACTACTTGCTTTGCCCCCTTTGCGCTCCGAGCCGGTCGGCTACCAGCAAGCTGCCGGTCGAAGCGGCATGCCTCGCGCCAGGCAACGACCGCCTGTCACTCCGCCCGCCATTCGCTTCAACCTGTAGCCGTCCGTCTCTCCGCCGGTCCACGCGAAGGGCGATGGGGTTTCCTCATTCGCACGCGAAGGAAACCCCATCACCCCTTAATCGCGAGGACCGAATATGCGTGCAAAGCACGTCAATCCAGCCGGCGCAACGCAGTGCGGACAGCTCACGTTGTTTGCGCTGTTCGATGCCGTTGCAACCGAGAACCCCCGGACTCAAGCATTACCGGCAGACGGGGCGGCGAAATCCTGCCGTCTGCCGAAGCTGCCATCGTCGGGTCCGGCTCGGGGCGAGAACCCGACGACGACGGCTTTATACGGCAGACAGCAGCGAGACGGCGCTTCATCCAAGGACGGATCACCTGTTCAGACGCTGGCCCTAAGTCGCGATAATTCTCCTCGCGGAACCGACAGCGTAAACCGACCAACTGGCCTGCGTCCTCTACGCGCGTTACGTTGTGGGCATGATCCACGCATCGTTTGTCAACGCGACCGACCTTGAGGCATGGGCAAATCGACGATCCGCCCAGGGAATGCTTCCCCAGCTAGTGCGGCGATTGGTCCTCGCCAACCCCAACGGAATCACCCGCGTCAGTTTTCGGGCCGGCGAAGGGGTTCAACTCGGGGGCTGGGACGGGATCGTGGAAGCTGAGAAGGGCAACTCATTCGTTCCCCAAGGCGCGTCTGCCTGGGAAATGAGCGTGGAGAAAAAAGTCAAATCGAAAGCAGATGACGATTATCAGAAGCGTACAGCCAAGCCGCTCGGCGTCGTACCGGCTAAATCAACGTTCGTGTTCGTCACGCCGCGCCGCTGGAAGGGCAAGGACGATTGGCAGAGTGACCGACAAAAAGAAAACACCTGGAGCGACGTTCGGGTCTATGATGCGGACGATCTGGAGCACTGGCTGGAAACCGCGCCCGCCATTCATCTTTGGATTTCGATCCTGCTGGGCAAACACCCCGATGGCGCCGAGGACCTCACCAGCCATTGGGAAAACTGGTCAGCCGCGACCGAACCGGCCATCCCACCGGACCTAGTCTTGGCCGGACGGGAAGAGGTCACTGGCCAGATTCAACGCTGGTTCGACAATCCGGTCACGCCACTGGTGATCCGAGGCGAGTCCCGTGCGGAAGCCATCGCCGTGTGTGCCGCGGCCATCGAAAAACACGTCCCCAACCAGCGCGAAATCATCCTGTCACGCGCTGCCCTGGTCCATGATCTGCCCTCGTGGAATCATCTGGCCGCGTCCGATAGCCAGCTGACGCTCATCGCGGGGTTTGACTGCGACTCCACCGCGATTGCAAAGGCCATCCGAAACAAACATTCCGTCATCCTGCCGTTGGGTCATTCAGACACGGCCACCACCCAGGCGGTCCTGTTGCCGCGTCTTTCGCGGGAAGGTGTGGAAAAGATCCTCGTCGAAAACGGAGTCACCGAGCATGAGGCGCGCGAACACGCGGCGTTGGCCAGGCGCAGCCTGACCGCGCTGCGCCGCAAGCTCGCCGTCGTCGCGGAAATCGAGCAACCGCAGTGGGCACGTCCGGAGAATGCACGATCCTTGCTGCCAGCGCTGCTGGCAGGACGATGGTCCGGCGGCATGAAGGGAGACCAAGAGGTCCTGGCCAAGCTCGCCGGCAAGCCCTATGACCAGTTCAGCGCCGAACTCGTGCGGTGGTCAAGTGAAGATGACCCGCCGGTCCGATGCATCGACACGACGTGGTACTTGACGTCGGAAGAAGACACGTGGCCGTTGCTCGGACGCTTCCTGACGACCGAGGACGTCCATCGGTTCCAAACCATTGCCATCGAGGTCTTGGGGCGAAGCAATCCCGCGTTCGATCTACCCGACGACCAACGGTGGATGGCCGGGGTCATCGGCACCCCACCTGAGCATTCGAGTTTTCTGCGCAGCGGGATCGCGACCACGCTCGCTATCATAGGCGCAAGAGGGGGGGGTATCCGGATCACCGGTGATTCTACGCTGGAGATGGCCCCCCGACGTCCCGTGGCCCAGCTCCTTGATAGCACAGACTGGAAGGTGTGGGCGTCACTGCCCTTGGGCATGCTCGCCGAAGCCGCCCCAGACGAATTCCTGGACGCCGTTGATCGCGGTGTCGCTGGAGACGAGCCGTTCCTGCGCGGGCTGTTTAGAGACAGAGACGCCGACATGTTTTCGTCGCCTACCCATACCGATCTGCTCCGTGCCCTGGAAGCACTGGCGTGGAACGAACAACTCCTTACCCGCATCGCAACAGCCCTCGCAAGACTCGCTCGGATCGACCCTGGAGGCAATTGGGCCAACCGCCCGTTGGCCAGTTTGCGCGCGATATTCCTGCTCTGGCTTCCCCGAACCAAAGCGTCCCTTCAGCGCCGTTTCGGCG
The DNA here is from genome assembly GCA_029260235.1 of Phycisphaerae bacterium. Taxonomy (GTDB): domain Bacteria; phylum Planctomycetota; class Phycisphaerae; order UBA1845; family UBA1845; genus OFTM209. Next base: position 3,514 of record JAJDDP010000212.1, read on the forward strand.
CAATCGACGCCATCCGGGCACGAGAACCCGCGATCGCCTGGAAAGTCATGACGTCGCTGCTTCCACAGTTCTCTGACCATTCCTCACCGACGGCAAGACCACATTGGAGAGAGTGGGCGCCAGCTGAGGATGTAGGCGTGACCACGATTGAATTCGCCACAGGCACCGCTGAATTGGTGCAGCGCCTACTCGTCGACGCTGGCGTCGACGGGACCCGTTGGAACGATTTGATCGAAGGGCTTCCTGGATTTCCGCCCGATCAATTCGGCGCTGCGGTCGCCGGGCTCGAATCCCTCAATGTCGAGCAACTGGACCCCAACGATGTCGCCGCCATCTGGAACGCACTGCGCGTGCTCGTTTCGAAGCACCGATCCTACGCGGACGCCGACTGGTCACTGGGTGCCGAACAACTGAACGGACTCGCGACCCTGCTGGCGCGATTTGAACCGCGAGACGCGCCGCGTCGCTATGGTTGGCTATTCGGCAACAACCCAGCCCTGCCGGAAGGACGGGAAGACGATTGGGTGGCCTATCAGGATACCATTGCCAAACGCCAGGGTGAAGCGGTCGAGGCGCAGTATCGGAAGTCCGGCCTGAACTGGGTGACCGAGTTCATCGAGCAGGTCGAACGCCCCGGACAACTCGGCGCAGCCTTCGCACGCAGCGAATTCGCCGACGACGTCGCCGACGAGCTCTTATGTGCGCACCTGCGCCCTGACGAGCCGCATCACCGCGAATTCGTGAATGGCTTTGTGGGCACACGCGTGCATCCTGCCAATCTGGAGTGGGCCATTGAAAAGCTGAATTCGCTGGGTTCCGATTGGTCCCCGGCGCAGCGCGCCGCGCTGTGCACCTGTCTGCCGTTCGACGCCAAGACATGGGAAGTTGTCGACGGTTGCGACGAAGGGACGGTAAGTGCGTATTGGAAAACGGTCCGGCCGTATGTCGTTGACGAAAACCAAATCGAATCGGTGGCTCGACGCCTGCTCGAGCATGGTCGCCCCAGCGTGGCCGCCGAGCTCATGGATCGTCACGTGGACGGCGGCGGCCTGCCCGTTGAACTCGTCCTTGACGTGTTGGAACGCCTGGGCACCGGTCCGGCGGATGAAGCGGAAGCCCACCGCCTTTCGGTTCACGACCTGTCCGACCTGCTCGCGTACGTCTCCCGATCCGATGAGGTTGACGAAAACCGCGTCGCGCGGCTCGAGTGGGCCTTCCTGCCGGTACTGGGACGGCACGACCACACTCCGAAAATCCTTCTTCGTGAGATGGCGCGCAACCCTGAACTCTTTGCCGAAGTCGTCGCGTTGGTGTATCGCGCCCAAGGTGAAGCGCCGAGCGACCTTTCGGACGAGGAGCTGGCGCGTGCGGAACGCGCCAGCCAGCTGCTTCGGCACTGGCGTTGGCGACCGTTGCCGGGAATGCCCGAAGACGGCACCTTTGATACGCAAGCGCTTGCAGATTGGATACTCAAGGCAAGAACGAAGCTCAAGGAGCAAGGCCGGCTCGCAATGGGGGATCACACCATCGGCGAAATCCTAAGCACCTCGCCGGGCGGCGACGATGGCATTTGGCCCCATCCTGCGGTGCGCGATATCATCGAACAACTCGAAAGCGAGGATTTCGAGCAGGGCTTGTTACTAGGCATATTGAATAGTGAGGGTGTGTCGTCGCGGAACCCAAATGAAGGCGGAGCGCCTGAACGAAGCAAGGCCGCCCGTTACGAAGAGTGGGCCGACGCCGTCAGCGACCGGTGGAGCCGCACCTCGGGGTTACTGCGTCGTTTGCGGGACCATTACGGCAGGCGCGCTGACGACGAGGATCGTTGTGCCAAAGTTCGCGAGGAACTCTTTTGAGACAAAACGTCACCGATAAGGCTTCATTGATTCGTTCATGATGGAGTCATTAGCGACTGGGACATTCTTTGTGGCAAAGAGTCCCGTACTGCGCAAACCAGATCGCCGGCCGAATGAACCCCTGCTCCGTGTATCCGTTGCCAGCGCCTCCGCGATCGTGGTACGGTGGGAGCGTCCCATGACGCACATGCAGATACCCATGCCCCACGAGTTGGAGCGCTTCGTCCATCGCCAAGTGAGCGACGGCGCCTTCCTGTCTGCCGGCGATTACGTGTGCGCCCTGATTCGCGAGGCGCGTCTGGAAACGGCGCGGCGGATCCTTGACGAAATGCAGCGACATCAACTCTGCGACCGGCGCGCCGTGCCTGGCGGTCCGGAACCCTAAACATCGATCTGAATTCACCAAATCAAAGTCGTGCAACATGTGGGATCAATAGGTCGCGAAGAATGCGGCAGATTTTTCGGGGTTCTGGCGGCGGCGGTAGTAGCGCCTCGTCACCGCTATGTCGGAATGGCCAGCGTCCGCGCCTACATCCACAATGTCGGCGCCGTTGTCCAGGGACGTCGTAACCCATGTCGCCCGCATGGCATGCGCCGCATAACCCCGCGTCTTGCCGACTCGCGCCGCATACTTGCGGACGATCCGAGCGATCTGCTCGCCGCTGAGGTGGCGCCGATAGTCGGCGCCATTTTGGTTGTGTCCGACCGGTCGAAACAGTGGGCCACGCCGGTCGTCTGCGTGACCAGCGGCGTCGAGATAAGCGTAAATGCGCTGCGCGGTCTGGGGATTGATCAACACGGTGCGCCGCTTCTTGCCCTTACCGCGGATGCGCAGGGCATCAAAACCGCGCGACGAGTGCAGGTCACCGACCCGCAGATTGGCGATCTCTTCGCGCCGTGGGCCGGCCTGTAGGCCGACCGACAGAATCGCACGATCGCGGAGGCCGATCACGGTATTCGCCGGCGGCGCATCCAGCACTTTGCGCGCTTCCTTACGCGCGAAAGCAGGTGTCTGGCCTTCCAGATCTGCCGGTGGACGCTTGATCTCGCGCACCGGGTTCACTTCTACGTCGGTGTGGCGAATCAGATGCGAAAACAGACTGGATAACGCCGAGAGCCTCCGGCGCGTCGTCGCGTTTGAGGGCGACGGATCCTCGCGCTCGCGCATATGGTGGTCCCAGGCGACGACATGCTTGTGCGTCACTTGACGCAGCTCAGCCTGCGTCGTGATGCCGATGATGTGCATGAAGAACCGTACGTCATTGCGATACGCACGGCGCGTGTGCCTGCTCTTCAAACTGGCTAGCCAAATCTCTTCTTCAGGGATGTCCGCGATCGACTGGACCGTTGCCGGTGATGCGGCGTACGAAGAAGAGTCGAGCGAGGAATCCGCCCTCGGATTCGTCACTGTTTTGGTGCGTGAATCGTTCAATTTCCGAGTGTTTTCATCAAAATCGATTGCGTTCGATAATCCATTTTATCACACGCAAAATAGCACTATCAAAATCACGGCGCAACACCGCGAATACGCAGGCACTGCTGCGGTATTTCTGAGGGTAATTCACCATGGCCGGTCAATTCAACCGCAGATGGTTCAGGTAACGCTGGACGCCCGTACGGGCTGAAACACCGCAAGCGGAACACCATGCGACAAACTCGGCCAGATCAACGCGGCGGATGCCGTGCTCGCTGTTGAATACCCACGATTGAGGTTTGGTTAGCGCCGACGCAAGTTCTCGTTGCGTCAGACGTGCCTCCTCGCGAAACGACCGCAGCAGTCCGGGGATCGGCTGGTAGGTCGGTGCGTGCTGGGATTTTCGGGTCATTCAGCGACTATGGCACGCGCACCGTGTGAACCGATTTGCGGTTCAGCGCGTCCGAACCATATGGCCGTCTATTATTTCGCGATGGGGCTCGCCATGGGTGTTTGTGCTATTGCGATCGTCTTGCTCATCCTGTTTCTCATCTGTCGGTGATGAATTCACCGGCTGACGGGGCGACGAATTCGCCCACACTCGCTTGTGCTGGGCCGCATCGTCGTCGAAGCTCGCATTGAACATGGCCGACAATTAGAGATTCCGGGAAACCGCAGTGTCCGAGGTGCGCGCTTCCAACGTCTACTCGTTGGAGGGTGTTTCGCCCCGTTCTTGACGCAGTCGTCGCGAATCGTCGAACATTGCCTGGAGGTCCTCAAAGTATCCCCAGATGTACGCGTACCAGGAAGCTACGTCCTCGCCCCTATCACGCTCATTCTCGGCGTGGCTCAGCTTGCGGGCACGGCCGAGGACCCACGTATCATAAGCATGCCCGAATTCGTGGGCTATGATACCGCGTTGTCCCTCAGGCGAGAACTGCCGCAACCTAGTAACAATCACTTCAATCTTCCCCGAGTCCTGGACGCCTCCCCACAAATACATCGCCTCGTAATCGCAACCATCAAAATCATTCAAGAACTCGACCCGATCGCATGCCGCCCTGATGCACCGGCGATGTCTATTGGGAATCCGCAGGAAAACTTCATTCGCCAAGGCCATAAGATCTTCGGAACCGCCGACATAATCGGTCATTTGAAGGGGTTCGATTTCAGAACACATAGGCGCCTTTCCGGCATGATGGACACCGCTGCCTATACGCAGGCAAAACTACGAAACCGGAGCCGCCAGGCAGCGGGTAAGCTTCGGGGTCGTTTGATCGCGCCATGGCCCACCTGTAGAGAAGGCTCACCGTAGACGAGTCTATTGGATTCGACATCGATCACAAACATGCGCTGGCGTGCCTCGTCCGGGTCGGTCAGCCCAATCGCTTCAAGAAGTCGCGGATCGACCTGTGTCAGCTTCAGTATTGGCTTAAGATTCAACGCGTGCCTGTCGGCCGGCCTAATCTGACGTTTGAAGCAAACCGTTCGCCTCGGCCGCGTTCGGGCAAGGGATTGGGCAAGCGAGACCTAGGCCAACCTCTCCCAAACCGTTATTGCCCGAGGCAAAACCAGAGCACGGCGCCGACCACCACGACCAAGCTAGTCAACCGCGAGCGTCGCTCCCGCGCGCGTCGCTCTCTGATTCGATGTTCGTGGTCCCGGGCGATGCCGTCGCCAGTCATCAGCGCTTCGGGCGACTGAACGAAGACTCGCCTTCCGACGACACTTTTGGCTCCGTGCGCAGCCTGTTCAAGCGCATCCTTGCGTGTCCGCAGTACAGCCTGGCGGGGTGATGACTTGCGATGACTTTGGACAACGTCTTCGTAGTCACGAATCCGTTGCCGGGCCCGGGCACGCTCATCATCGCTGATCGAAGCCCATGAACGCGGATTGCGTAGCAGCCAAGCGAATAGCGCATCCGGATTACGCCCGGTGCGGAGCGACCGTTCCCACAGCGCCAGAAAATCAACGGGCTCGAGATGTCCGCGAACGGCGTCGCACGACTGTCTCGCCTGATCGTACATGGCCATGAGTTGACGCGTCGTCGGTTCGGTATCGAATTGTAGTTTGCTCTTCATGCCGCCTCCTGCCCGCGAGCCGCGGTGGAAATAGCGGACGGCTGCAGCGCCTTGACAACGCGCCGCCGCGAACGGATGCATCGCCAGTCGACGAGCTCCAGGCCTGCGGTCTTGCGTTTGGCATTCACTTTGCGAAGGATGCTGTAGAGTTGACGACGCACAGGTGCGTACGGTTCAAACGGGAGGCTTGCGAATCGATTCTCAAGCGATGACGCATCGAGGCGCAACGCAATCCGCAACAATTCACCGCGAAGCTCTTGGAATCTACACAGGGGCAATCGCACTGACACGCGGCCGTTGTAGATTCCGATCGAATAGCTCGCGAATTGAATCGGCTGACCGCGCGCAACGTTACGAATTGCTGCGGCTTCGTCCTCGAAAAATCGATGACGACCGGGCGTCGCGAGCAGCAGAAAATAACGCCCGTAACGAAGATATTGCACCCGGGCGATGTCAGCCTGTTTGTGTCGGTATCGCGTCCACTTGGATACAGCGATGTCGTAGCGGGCGATGAGCTTGCGATCCACTGCATACGGATCCTTGTGCGTGGGTATCCGGCCGTTTACGTACAGGTGATACCCGTTGGTCAGATAGCTCACCGCCAATTGTTGCACGAATCCGGCAACGCCGGTGGCTTCGTATCGATATGCGTGCATGTCATTCCCTCCCTTGTTTCCATGTTCTTGGGTGGGGATTGTTTGCGGCACAATCACCCAAAGCCGATGGTTCAACCTCCTTTCGGTCCGCGGCAAAAATCAACCAGGTCAGCCAACTCCTGTTGGGTCGGGTCGCGCTCGAAGGCTTCCCGATAAGCAAACCGGATGTGCGTGAGCACTTTCTCCGGAATGTCGTCGGGGCCATTCAGCGCTACTTCCACATCCTCCAGCATGTCGGCCGGGGCGTCGCCAATGACGCCGCCTGAATCCGTTCGCCACCATCCCATTGCAATCAAAACCTCCTCAGTAATCCTCCGGCAGCAGCACGGTCGTCGCCGACCGGTCCGCCTCAGTGATCACCCAGAATTTCGTGTCGCCGGCGCGATACACCGACAGCAACCGAAATCCCTTTCGCAGCGACAATTCGTTCTCCGCCGCGTCCTCGGGCGAAACCTCGCCCCAGTCGCCGGCGGCGTGCCGGCGTAACGCGGTTTGCACCGCGCTACCCGGCAGCACCGACGCTGCATTGCGGGTCATCACCGTTTGTCCCAGGCTAAACTTCGTCGCCATGACGGCACTCCGCTTAAACCCTCGCCGACCGCCGTGGGCGGGTCGGCCTCGCCCGTTCGTACCTTCGTTAGCAACCTTCCTTTCTGCGTCAGCGCGCACCTATCGCGTCGTCGCGTTCCCGCATGTCGGGCGCAAATTCCTACTTGCTTCCCGTATTGCGGTTGCGCCATACACTGGCGGTAGCGCTAACGTCTTGTGCATACTGCAACGCACAACGCAGCGCTTCTCCCGAAGCACTCCGCTGTGTTGCTCGAAATGAATCCGCAACCGATCGCGCGCGAAATATCGCAGCGCGCTGAGGTTGCACCGTCGTTTTGTGACATGAAAACCCGTCAACCCTTTGGTCGTCGCTATCTGATCGCGGAACCACCCGCAACCAGCGAACCAGCCGGCCACTGCCTTGCAGCCGAACTCGCCGGCACACGAAATCGCGCACCGCTCCTACTCAGGTCACACTCCCCCAGTGCGGTGTTTCAAACACCTCGCCGATCTTGCGAGGCACCGGGCACCACCCCGGTAACCACACTGGTTCCCGGATTAGTGTTGCTTGTCACCGTGACGTTCACGTCGCTAGAGAGCGTTGGCTCTCGGGTACGGCGCTGGAATGCCCGGACTCCCGTCCGGACAACGTTTGCATCCCCGCTTGCGCGAGAATGATTTCAGCGGGCCGAAGCAAGAAGCGCCCGCTTACCCAATCAACGCCGACTGTTCGCGGTTCGGCACCGTCTCCGTCACAGCTAACCGGCAAGCGCTCTAGCGCCTTTCGTGGTTGAGCTCTTCGTCGCCGAATCTTTCGATTCAGTCGCCGAACCCGATCATCAGGTCCGGGCACGCGTGTTGCCACGTCGCGCACTCCCCACGCCGGCCTAGGTTGAACGAACCTCGCGGGACTTACACCCGAATTGCTCATCGAATGAGCGATGGTCCGAACCCCCTGGGGGGATTTGGAAAACACTTCCTAATGTGTCCTCCTCACCACCTTCAACCAACACGGCTTGATGAACAGTACGTGCCTCATCAAGTGTGTCTCCGTCGCCCTGACTTCGTCAGCAAAGCATCGGATAGAACGCCGGGATTGAAGTCCTTCCGTTGGAAGAACGCTTTACTCCGACGAGCCTCCGTCGATCAACGCAAGCCACTCTCGCGGCACGTTGCTCTACGGGTCGCACGGCGTGGCGGTTGGTAATCCGCCTCCTTTCGACGGGCTGGTAAGGCCTGCCTACTCCGGGTGCCGGCGTGTCACATTCGTCAATACGACAACGACGATGAGAGCCATCTCATAACAATCGCCGTACCGTACGACTCGATACGTGTACAAGACGCGTTGTTGTTTTTGGTGGAATCCCCGTACGTGCATGAACGGATTGTGAATCCTGGGGATACGGTCTCAACTGTGCGGTGCTGTTCAATTGGCCTGCCCCAACGACCGTCGCACAGTCCGCCACCCCCACGGCATCGCGTCCCATCACCCAACAGCCACCGCCCGCTCAACCTCACCCCGTGGCGGTCAGCGGTTTCGGCCTCTGCCCCCACCACCCTGCGAAAGAATCACGCCAGACCAGCCGCCACCGCTTCAACCCCACCTTGTCTGTCATGATTTTTTCGCCCGAGCCTGCCACCACCCCGATGCCAAAACCGCTGCAACTTCTTTGCTTTTTTGCAAGGACGATTTGTTCTCGCTCCGCTCTGAAAGAACAAATCCCCCTTCCAAAAAAGCTGCGAGGTGGGCCAACACAAATAGCGGCTGAACCGCGAACTCGGCGCAGCCAGAATAATGGGAGATTGCAACATGAAACTACTCACCAAGGAAATCAGAAACCGCTTGCCGAAAATCTACACCAGTCAAAACGACCGCAACCCGGTGATTCACGTGAAGTTCTTCACGCCGTGGTCCAACTGGACGTGGTTCGTCTCGGAGTTTGACGGCAAGGACCGGTTTTTCGGTTTGGTGGAAGGCTTCGAACGTGAATGGGGTTACTTCCTGCTGTCGGAACTCGAATCTATTTGCGGACCGGGTGGGCTGCGTATTGAGCGTGACCCGCACTTCACGCCATGCCGTGCGAGCGAGTTGGCCGAATACTGAGCACACAAATGTGAACAAC
>JAJDDP010000213.1 GCA_029260235.1 Phycisphaerae bacterium
CATGAGGGGGAGCCAGGCTGCGATCAGGAGAACAGAAGTGAAAGTACACGCCAAGGCCAGCATAGCAACGGCGGTGAACGTAGCCATTCTCCTCCTGGATGGCTCGGCAACAACATCCCGCCCCGACCAGAGTAGAGCCACGGCAAACATGGCTTCGATGCTGCCTAGCCCCACGGATCGCGATGTGGTCAGCAGAACGGGGTGAACGGTTGCAATACCCGCAGCTAGGACGCCTGCTAGTGGATCGATTCGGCGACGACAAAACTCAAAAACTAAGGCTACGCACAAAAGACCTGCCAAGGCTGATGGCAGGCGCAGGACAAACTCGGTCTTGCCGAGGAAGGCTGTGCTGGTTTGGTGCATCCAACCAACCAGAGGCGGCAGGGAGCGCATGGCTTCGGTACGGTCTTGAATCACCCAGTTGGCTTGGTGTGCTTCGTGGGCTGTTAGCGAAGGCTGGCCTAGCTGGGTCAGGCGCACGGCTGCTGCGATGGCGATGATCAGCAGGCCCAGTGTAATCGGTGCCTGGAATCGAAGCAGCACGTTGGTGGCTGGCGCAGCACCCTGCTCATGGAACGTCTCCGTCGCCTGCCGGAGGGGTGCGGTCAACGGCGAAATCGACATGCATTGGTCCTCAACAACAGAATCGTCGCGGCTGAATCGGCGAACAGCAACCGGCCTTCCCAACAGCACGCGCTGCGGGCCAGTGCTGCGAAATTATCGGACAAAGCTCCCGCCTGGTTTAGTACCGCTGGCGATGGTGGCGCCTGGGATCGTTCGATGAAATTGAGGTTTGAAACGCTGATCGCGTCCCAGTGCCATGGCAAGGCCGCGCACTTGCACCAGGGCCTAATCGCACATCCTTGATGCCCAGTTGGCCTAAGGCCTTTTTGTGGTTCGCTAGGGCTTCTAGTAAAGCTTGCGGCACTTACTTCCGATAACTTCTTCAATCCCGTTGCAGTCATGCTCCCGCCCATTCGGGACTTAGAGAGAATCCCCGATGCCAATCGTTGCTCTCAAGCAGCTTGTCCCGTCTCCGCTTCTGCCCTTGCTGCGCTGGCTGTACCATTACGCTCGAGATATATCGCTGCCGTTTCAGTGTCCGCTATGCAGCCACTGCAGCGACGGATTCCTGCCTTACGGATCACCGGCCCGTACCCAAGCCCGCTGTCGATGCTGCGGTGCATTGGAACGCCACCGCCTCGCTTGGACGTTCATGCAGCGGAAGACCAATCTCTTCGACTCCAAGCCTAAGCGCCTGCTTCACATTGCGCCTGAACCCGGGCTGCGGACATTGTTTCAGCGAATACCCGGGATTCAATACCAGTGCGGCGATAAGAACGCATCGCTTCCAGCCGAACGCATGGACATCACGGCTATCTCGCTACCCGACAACCGATTCGACGTCATCTATTGCAGCCATGTTCTTGAGCATATCGAGGAAGATCGCCGAGCGATGGCTGAGTTGTACAGGGTGCTCAAACCTGGCGGATGGGCGATTTTGCAAGTTCCCATTTTGCGGGATGAGACGTATGAGGATCCCTCGGTCGAGTCGCCTCAGGAACGAGAGCGCGTGTTTGGCCAGTGGGACCATGTACGCATATACGGCAAGGACTTCAAAGAACGCCTGGAACAGGCGGGATTCACCGTAACGGTAACTGCCCCAGCCCACCTGTTAGGAAGCAGAAAGCGGCGGTACTATGGGCTATACGAGGATGAGGACATTCACTTCTGCCAAAGACTGGTCGCTTGAGCGAACTGTAGGAACCGAACCGGGGGCCGAGGCACTAACGACTTTTGAGCACCTGCTGATCCACCCACTCCGCCGTGCAAGAACGGCGAATCCCAAAAACGGTTAGCGACTAGGAAAAACCATTAGGCTTCGATCAGTTCGCCAAAGAAGAAGCCCGGCCCACGGCTGTTTGACCGCGCCGGGCTGAAGTGTGTGCCAAGAATTAGGATGTGCCATCCGCGAGGTCGCAGCTTTCTACGCAACAACCCAGGTGTCGCCCTCATTGAGGATGTCATCCAAGTCGCCTTTGCCCCGCTCGATGGCTGCTGTGACCTGATCCTGAAGAACATCCTCGTAGGTCGAACGCTCGACAGCCCGAAATACGCCTATCGGCTCTGGGAACTCGGGATGGTGCATGCGACTCAGCAGATAGGCCAGGGATGGCTCTCGGGCCTTCTCATCATGGAAGAGGAGATCATCCTCGGTGACACCCTCGCCAAGAGTCACGATCTCAGGACTCAACCCGTTGAGGCGAATACCCTTGGTACGTTCTTTGCCGAAGATCAGCGGCCTGCCGTGCACCAACTCGACGATGTTGTCAGCCTTGGTCTGTTTGTCGGTGGCGTACTGGAATGCGCCATCGTTGAAGATGTTGCAGTTCTGGTAGATCTCAACAAACGAAGTACCCTTGTGCCGGGCCGCTCGCTCGATGGTGTCAGCCAAGTGCTTGACGTGTACATCGACAGTGCGAGCGACGAAGCTGGCCTCGGCGCCGATTGCGACGCTGATGGGATGCAGTGGGTAATCGATCACGCCGTCGGGGGTGCTCTTGGTCCGCTTGCCGATCTCCGACGTCGGGGAATACTGCCCCTTGGTCAAGCCGTAGATGCGGTTGTTGAAGAGCAGGATGTTGATGTCAAAGTTGCGTCGAATGGCATGCAGTAAGTGATTGCCTCCGATGCTCAGACCATCCCCGTCACCAGTGACAACCCACACATTCAGGTCGGGGTTGTACGCCTTAAGCCCACTGGCAAAACCGAGTGCTCGACCGTGGATCGAATGCAGGCCATAGGTATCCATGTAGTACGGGAATCGACTTGAACAACCGATCCCCGAAACAAAGACGGTGTTCTCTCGGGAAGCTCCGATGTTGGAGAGCACTTTCTTGACTTGGGCTAAGATGGAATAGTCACCGCAACCTGGACACCAGCGTACATCTTGGTTGCTGGCGAATTGCTTGGCGGTGAGTTTGACTGCTTCAACCGGTATTTGGCTACTCATGGCTATATCTCGGAGAGAACCTGCTCGATTTTGGTTTCAATTTCACGAATCATGAAAGGTTTACCCTGCACTTTGGAGAGGCTGATGGTGTCCACCAAGTACAAGGACCGAATGCGGCTGCTGAGCTGCCCAAGGTTCATTTCCGGGATGAGGATTCTCTTGAACCTGCTTAGAACCTCACCCACGTTCTTCTGCATGGGCTCTAGATAACGCAAGTGGGCGTGCGAGACACTCAATCCGCGCTCCCGACACTGCTCAACCGCGGTGGTTGTTGCTCCGAACGGGCTGCCCCAGGTCAAGACCAGGAGGTCGCCACTCTGGTCGCCATCGACTTCCAACAGTGGAAGGTCATCGGCGATCTTGGCAATCTTCGCTGCCCTGGTGTGAATCATCTTTTCGTGATTCTCGGGCAAGTAACAGACATTGCCGGTCAGGGCATCCTTCTCCAGCCCACCAAGGCGATGTTCTAAACCGGGCGTCCCGGGAATCGCCCAGGGCCTGGAAAGGTTCTCGTCCCGCTGGTAGGGATGATAGTTGTCTGGATCGGTCGGGTGCTTGACCTCAATCTTGGGCAGCCCATCCACGCTGGGAATCTTCCAAGGCTCAGCCCCATTGGCTAGGTAGCCGTCGGTCAACAATAAGACCGGGGTCATATACTTAGTGGCAATCCGGAAGGCTTCGATAGCCATGGTGAAGCAGTCAGGTGCAGTCGAAGCTGCCAGCACGGGCATGGGGCACTCGCCGTGCCGTCCGTAAATCGCCTGAAGTAGATCTGCCTGCTCGGTCTTGGTCGGCAATCCTGTGCTCGGACCACCGCGCTGCACATTTATGATGACTAGGGGCAACTCCATGATGACAGCTAGGCCCATGGCTTCACCCTTCAAGGCGATGCCAGGCCCGCTCGTGCCGGTAACCGCCATCGCCCCGCCAAAAGACGATCCAATGGCTGCACATACTGCCGCAATCTCATCCTCCGCCTGGAAGGTCTTGACACTGCAGTTCTTCCGCTTGGCTAACTCATGCAAGATGTCACTGGCAGGAGTGATCGGATAGCTGGCATAGAACAGCTTCTTGTCGGCCAACTTCGCCGCGGCTACCAATCCCAGGGCGGTGGCTTCATTGCCGGTGATCTTGCGGTACTTCCCAGCCGGAATCTTGGCGGGTGGAACCCTATAGGTAAGCGGGAAAATCTCTGCCGTCTCACCAAAGTAGTACCCAGCTTTGAGTGCTTTGCAGTTGGCTTCGACCACCGCGGGAGCTTTGGCGAACTTCTGCTCGATCCACCTGGTGGTCGGCTCTAGAGGTCGCTCATAGAGCCAATACACCACGCCTAATGCGAAGAAGTTCTTGCAACGACCGGCGGCCTTTGTGCTCAGACCTGTATCAGCCACAGCTTCTGCATTGAGCTTCCCGACCGGGATGGCAAAGAGCTTGTAGTCGTCCAGCGAGCCGTCTTCCAGTGGGTTGCTCTCGTAGCCAGCCTTGTCGAGATTGCTCTGGGAAAAGGCGTCCGAGTTGACCACCAAAATTCCGCCGTGGTCCAGATCGGCCAGGTTGGTCTTCAGGGCGGCTGGGTTGAAGGCAATCAGAGCATGCAAACAGTCGCCAGGCGTGTGAATCCGCTTGCTGGAAAAATTGACCTGGAACCCGCTGACCCCGCCAAGGGAACCAGCTGGTGCGCGAATTTCCGCCGGATAGTCCGGGAGCGTATTTAGATCGTTCCCGACGATGGCGCTGGTGTTGGTGAACTGACTGCCAGTCAACTGCATCCCGTCGCCCGAGTCCCCCACAAAGCGGACGGTGACGGTTTCCAACTCGACCGCCTTGCTGGTATTGCTAGCGGTCTTGGTCTTTGTCGTTGTTACCATGGTACAACCGATGCTCCTAAGAGGGCTGTGTTACCTAGGTAGAATACGGGTCGGACCGTTCCGCCCTTTCCCTGATGGGACAAGTACGGCCCCTCGCATCTGAAAGCCTGCTCAATGCGATGCTCACTTCGCGGCATCGCAGCTTAGTTACCACCTCCGCAGACGATGCTTCACTGTGTGCGAAGATGATCAATCAAGATATCCTTCACCCGGCTTGTATCGGTTCGCCCGATCCAGTTGTCCACTCAATCCAACAGGAAGACGGCTTCAATGCTCCGACCAATATCGCCGCTGCTCAAGATTATAGGCCCCGTTTTCTTTGCGCTTTACAACACCGTGGGAGCACTCCTCGCACTGCCCAAGGTCCGCAAAGCATAAAGCGAACCAGCATACGGAGATTCGCCGTGGATTACAACGCCAGCTGTTCATCCTTTGGGCTGTTTTCCACTATTTTCGCGGACAGCTGAATCTGCAAGAGGTCAGCCAACATCCGTCCGGAAACCGGCTGGCAAGATTCGTGCCGAACTGCTCGGCCGGGCGTCGCTCCACGCCCTCGCCGGGACAAGAATCAGCCGGTGTCCCTACTTGCACCGGACGTCTACAGCGGATACAGAGTGCCGATTGATTCTATGACGAGGCAGCCCCGGCAGCCTTCCAATTGACAGCGAGAAGCCCCATGGATATTTCCACCCGAGCGATTCATACCGGACAGGATCCTGATCCAACCACCGGAGCCACGATCCCGCCGATCCACCTCACCAGCACCTACACCCAAGCGTCACCGGCTGACCACAAGGGATACGAGTACTCCCGAACGGGTAACCCAACACGGGCCAACTTCGAGAAAGTTCTGGCTGACCTGGAAGAAGGCCAAGCCTGTGCAGCATTCGCCTCTGGGATGGCCGCTACCACGGCGGTGACATCCTTACTCAGGCCCGGGGATCGGGCGGTTGCCTATGGCGACCTCTATGGCGGCACCTACCGGGTTTGGGAACAGGTTTTCAGGCCTTGGGGGCTTGAAATCAGCTATACCGATGAGACCTCTCCAGCCACCTTCGCCAAGTTGATCGACGCCAAGACCAAGCTGGTCTGGTTGGAGACCCCCACCAACCCGCTGCTGCGGATTCTGGATATCAAAACCATCGCCGAAATCGCCCACGAACGGGGAGCGATCCTGGTGGTGGACAACACCTTCGCCACCCCTGTACTCCAGCAACCTCTTGCCCTGGGCGCCGATGTCGTGGTCCATTCCACGACCAAATACCTCGGCGGTCATTCTGACGTTGTGGGCGGCGCGGTCATCGTCGCCAAGGCAGAACAGCTCGAACCAATCAGCTTCTACCAGAACGCTGCCGGAGGAATCCCAGGACCGTTCGACTGTTACCTTGCCCATCGCGGAGTGAAAACGCTGTCGCTGCGGATGGAGCGGCATTGCAGTAATGCCCTCGAAATTGCCAAACACCTACAGGGACACAAGAATCTTGAGAGTGTGGTTTACCCTGGTTTATCGGACCATCCCGATCATCAGTTGGCCGCAGAGCAGATGAAGGGGAGCGGCGGCATTGTCACCCTCGTAGTTAAGGGTGGCCGAGACGGCGCCTATCGCTTCTGCGAGCGGATCAAGGTCTTCGCCCTTGCTGAGTCGTTGGGCGGCGTTGAATCATTGGTCAACCATCCCGGAGTGATGACTCATGGAGCCATCCCCCAGGAAATCCGCGAAGCCAGGGGAATCTCGGATGGCATGGTTCGATTGTCGGTAGGGATCGAAGCCGTAGCGGACCTCATCGCTGATCTGGATCAGGCGTTGGAGGCTTGAGGGAGTCTGCAGTCTGACCCAACCGTGCTTGTCCAGGCCAAGCATGGTCGCGGTGTTGGCGTGGCTCATTCACGGTGAAGAAGAAATAGGTGAGGCATGGGCGATCACCCGCGCGAAGTGTTGGTCACATTGCCGGTCTCCCGGCTGCAGGGGTTCTTGCGGGCCTTTGTCCGGCTGATGTGCGGCTCGCTGCTGGGCGTCGCGGTTATCAATGGCATCAGCGGCCTGAGATTCGTCCCCACTGGTAGCTCGAATCGGTTGACCGATTATGCCATCGCCATCGCGCTGATTCCGTTCGCCCTGGGCGCTCTCTACCTGGCCGGGGCAGGCCTGCGTTGGCTGCTGCTGTGTGGCTGGCCAAGCCCTGAACGGATCGACTTCTCAGCCGAAATGATCGCCCTCTCCTTGGGCCCGTTTGGCAAGTGCGAGCTGGATGTCAAGCAACTCAGCATGCAATACCCCCACGAAATCGACCCGGAAGAGGCCGACGAACCTTTTGAATGCTACGAAGATCCTGAAGTCCAGGAGAAAACCCGGCTGCCAAATATGATCCACCCTGATTATCCAGGCCAAGTTGATCGGCTGATTAGGAGATTCGTGCGCCTCGACGAAGCCGAAATCGCCGAGCGACTGACTCCCTTCGTGCGGGCGGTTCGCCAATCCAGGTCGCCCAGCCAAGGGAGCGACGCATGAAACGCTTGAAGGTTACCTTGCTGGGGTTGAGCAGACTGAACCAGCACTTTCTCCGGGCGATATGCCAGGAACCCTCCATTGAGTTGGCTGCGTTGTCCGATGACGACCGCGACCGGGCAAGATCAATCGCTGATCAAGTTGAGACCAAGGCGTTGGATGACCACCGGGTAGCTATCGTGGAAGCTGCCCGAGATGGCGTCGATGCTTTGTTCGTCGATCTGCCCGTGTTTCAGGCCGAAGAATACTTGGCCATTGCGGCTGAGCGGTCGCTGCCGACTTTGGTAGTTCCGCCCTTTGCACGAGATTTTCAAAAGGCTAAGCACGTCGTCGATCTGTTCGACGCCAAGGATTGCCCTCTGACCATTGCTCGAACCTGGGGAGAGGATGCCGGGGCAGGGCTGGACGCAGATCTGATCCAGTCAGCCGGGCAGATCTGCCTGGGGCGGGGCAGCGTTTGCACGACCAATGTCGCGGGTGAAGATTGGCGGGGCGACCTTAAGAAAGCGGGTGGAGGTGTCCTGCTGCACGGCGGCTATGAAATTATCGATGCGACCGTGCAGTTGTTGGGCATGCCGTCATCGGTATTCGCTTCGCTGGGCTTTGCCTGTCCGTCCGCTCAGAATCGGCCCTATGACAGCGAAGATGTAGCCTCATTGCTGATTCAGTTTCCAGACGGGCGTACCGCTAGTATCAACTGTGCCCGGACTTGCCCATCTGCTGAGTGGGAATTAGTTCTCCACGGAGAACAAGCCATCGTCTCGCTTGGGCTAGGATGGGCAGCCACGTCTGAGGCGGATTGCGAGGGGCGCGATCACAAAACGCGCCAAGAACTCAATCCCATGGTCCGGGCTGTGCGGTCATTTGCCCGTGGGCCGTTGATCGATTCAGGTGGGGCCAACTCTTGTTTGGGCGGGCAACTGGCGGCGATGGCCGTGATTCAAACAGCATACTTATCAGCACGCACCGGAGAAGCAGAAGATCCGCGGCGATTGATCGACGAGCAAAGCCTCGTCGGCCGCTGATTGCTCGTGCGTGCCTGCAAAACCAGGCAAGACCCGCCATGTGGCACCGGCATCTTGCCGGCGAAGAACACTGGCTAGAAGCCAGTGCCACATTTCGTCAGCGGACTGATTTACAGCTGGCTCTCCTTCTGGATCACTTTCTTGAACAGAACGATGAACACCGGCGAAGCGATGGCCACCCCAGCCAGTATGAGGCACATCATCTGCGGGCTTTGGGAGTAGGGCACCGTCTCCAAACGGCTGCCAATGTCCGGTGGACAGTAAGTGCTCAACATCTTCCCGGCGATCGGGCCCTCTGAGAATCGGGCGAAGAACATGGGCAGGTACGACAGGCCCATGTACGAAGCCTCGCGGCCTTTGGGTGCAATGGCGGCGGTGTATTCGTACAACCGGGGCGACCAAATCATCTCACCAATGGAGAAGAGAGTGATTTGCGTCAGAACGATGCAATAATAGCCCTGCGATAAGGACAGACCCAACAGCCCCGTAAACCATCCGGGATAGATGGCCAGCAAGAGCATCGATCCTGCCGAAATAACAATCCCACAGAACATGACGTTGAATAACTTGAACCGGGCGACGATTGGGGTGGAGAGGATCACCCCGAAACAGATGATCAAGGGATTGATCGAGTTGATTTTGCCGATCGGCGCTTCTGCGGCGTAGATGTTGAGATGCCCCTCTTCGCTGCGAACGTAGTAGGTCTGCTTGTCGTCTTTGATTTCCCACTTGGCATCTGCTTCGACGGCTTTGATCACCGCCCCTGCAGAAAGAGTTTGACCGAACTCGCTAAAGGCGGCCACCACACCCCGGGGCACTTCGGTACCTGCTGAATCTGCCGATTTGATTACAGCAATGACTGCGTCGGCTGCCGGGTCGTCCAGACCAAAACGATACTCTGACAATGTCCTCTGATAGTACTTGGGGTAGATCTGAGACTGATGCTCGAACACCAAGCGCACGCCGATCAGGATCACCAGGAACAGCATGAAGCGCCAAAAAGCCGACTCCTTCATCACGTCGATTGCTATTGTCCAGGGAGCTTCCCACTTCTCCTCTTCGCCGTCCTTGGCATCTGCCTTCTGCTGGGCATCTACCGCATCGATCCCTCTGTGCCAGAGCAAGAAAATGGACAACCAGCAGAGGATGCTCATGGCTGACCCCATCATGAAGATGGTTCGGTTGCCCCACTCCAATCCGCGAAGGGGATCGAGCGTCGCGTTTCCGATGAAGGCTCCGATGTTCATCAGGAAATAGAGCAAGTTAAACCCGGCTGTTTGGTTTTCTTTTCGCGTGTACCGCTTGGTGGCCGAGATGAGTATCGGGGTCATGATGGCTGTGCCGATAGCGACGACAAAGAGCGCAGGGATTACCACCGTTTTGATCTCGGTGGCGCTAATGGCCAGTCGCGAAACCACCAACAACACTACCGAGAGATAGAGCGTTCTCTTGATGCCCATCGAATCGCCGATGAAGCCAGCCACGAATCCCATGGCAGTGTAAGCGCCCATGCAGGCTGCCCAAATCCAAGCGGCCTCCCCATCGCTGTACCCCAAGGTCTCGCTCAAATAGAGCGTGCTAACCGTCAGCATGGCGAAGAAGGCAACACCGTCGAGCAGATTGACCAACTGCACTACCCAGAACTCGCGTGGGCAACTTCGTAGGGCGCCAAAATCTTTGAAGTAGCTTTTGAACACCCGCACGGCCGCGCTGCCCTGTTGCTCTGGCGTTAACGCCTTGCCGCAGCCGCCACAGGTTTCGGCTTCGGGCAGGTTCAGGTGCGCGCAATCGGCATGGGGGCAGGGGCAGTTCGCTTCAGAATTGGGCATGAATTGTGTCCCTCGCTGTTTGGAAGCCTCAAAGCTGCGATTCTCGCCCTGGACCGGCAGGCCTTCGCCTTGGTCGGGCAGAGCTGCAGTTGGCCCTTGAGTGTAGTTGAAACGGCGCCGTCCGAAAACAACTCACGAACAAGCCTCTTGCGTCAGCGATTTGCTGGGAAGTGGGAGCCCAATTCGTTACAATCGGAGTGATCATGCCCGAGGAGGGGTTCATTCCTCGGTACCGGTAGATTCTAGAAATCTTGATGGCCTCTAAGAGGAGGGACACGATGAATTGTCGAATTGGTGCGTTGGCTGGTTTTCTAGTGGTGGTTTGGGTGGGGACAGCCTGGGCAGAAGAACAGCTCAGCTTCGAGCAACTTGATCAGCAGTCGGTGTATCTGCGAAGCGGAACCATCGACACGCGCCAGGTGGAAAACCTCCAACTCAATCCGCCGGCAGCATTTGACGTAGAACAAGGCTACCTGATCCAGCTGGAAGGACCGATCACGCAAGAACGCCGCGCTGATCTCCTGGCCGCCGGAGTTCACATCGGAGATTACCTGCCACAATATACTTATATCGCCAACCTCAGTGAGGCCGACCCCGCCGCGTTGGCTGAGCTTGGTTTTGTGCAATGGGTTGGCACTTTTCAAAGCGATTGGAAGCTCGACCCAGGGATCGGCAGTCGCTTGGCGGCCTTCCAGACACAAGAGCGGATAGATCTTGAGAACCAAGGCTTCCTCAAGTTGGTCGTCGTGCTCATTCCTGATTTCGATTTGGAAAACGCCAAAAATACGCTGACCAATGTTGGCCTCGATGTCATTGACGGTTACGACGTGGGTGGCAGAGGACAGATCGATGTCATCGCCGATCACGACCTGCTCGTCGAAGTGGCTGACTTGTCCTTCGTGCAATACATCGAGGAAGCTCCGGAGATCACCTACCGCAACAGCACCGACCGCTGGATCGTGCAAAGCAACGTCAACGGCTCCTTCCCCCTCTATGACGCCGGAATCAAAGGTTCCGGACAGATTGTCGGCGTAGTTGATGGACAGGTCGATGTGAACCACTGCTCATTTAGCGACACAGAGCCTATCGGCCCAACGCATCGGAAAATCGTGGCTTACAACGCGTCACTCGGCACAGATGTGCACGGCACGCACGTTGCAGGCACAGCCGTCGGTGACGCCGGTGCGGAAAACGATACTCGCGGTGTCGCCTATGAAGGCAAGCTGGTCTACGACACCGTTCCGTCGTTCAACGAAACGGCTGTCGTTGCCGTCTTGACTCAGCACCACAACCAGGGTGCTCGCCTACACACCAACAGTTGGGGTAACGACGGCACCACGGCCTACGATAGCATGGCCCGCGGGTTCGATGTCTTTGGTCATGACAACGAAGACGACTTGGTCATGCTGGCAGTGACCAACGGCTCTGTTCTTAGAAACCCCGAGAATGCCAAGAACCTACTGGCCGTCGGCGCCTCACAGGACACGCCCAACCAGGGCAGCCACTGCACAGCCGGTGTCGGCCCGACGACCGACGGGCGGCGCAAACCTGAAATCTACGCTCCTGGTTGTAGCACCAACTCATCGTCAGCGAATTCTGGTTGCGGCACAACGGCACTGACCGGCACGAGCATGGCTAGCCCTGCCGTGGCAGGAACGGCAGCCCTGGTCCGTCAGTACTACACCGACGGCTATTACCCATCTGGTTCTGCCATTTTGGGTGATGAATTCACGCCATCCGGGGCGCTCGTCAAGGCAACGTTGCTGAACTCTGCTGTGGATATGACCGGCGTTGCCGGCTACCCCAGCGACCTGGAAGGATGGGGCCGCGTCTTGGCTGACAATGCGCTCTTCTTCCCCGGCGACCTCCGCAAACTCATCGTTCTTGACGATGTACGCAATGCAGATGGGTTAAGCACCGGTGTATCCTCGGACGGCTACACCGTTACCGTAGAAGGCGGAACCGAACAACTCCGAATCACAATGGTCTTCATGGACGTAGCCGGCGCCTCAGGCACGAGTTTTGCCCCGGTCAACGACATCGACTTGGTCGTCACCTCTCCTGGTGGGCAGACTTACTTGGGCAACGTGTTCAGTGCCGGTGAATCCACCACGGGTGGAGCAGCCGACGCCATCAACAACGTCGAGCAGGTCCACGTTTCCAACCCTCAACTGGGCACTTGGACCGTTCGCATCGACGCCCCCGCCGTCAATAATGGCCCGCAAGGTTACGGCTTGATCGCTACCGGCGATGCGGTCGAAGTTCAGCCCCCACTGTCCATGAGCATCGTCGGCGAAGTGCCGACGCTCCTCGCACCGCTAGTGACCACCGATTTCACGATCCAGATCAGGCCAGGCCTGGAGAACATCGTTCCTGGTTCAGAGACGTTGCACTATCGCTATGACGGCGGAGCGTTCTTGACAGCTGCCCTGACACCGGTCGGCGGCGACAACTACACGGCTACGCTGCCCGCTCCCCTCTGCACCGACACCCCGGAATTCTATGCCAGCGCTGACGGCGATCTGGGTACCACCATCACCCTACCTGCCACCGCACCGGCTGCCACATTCCTGGCCAGCGTGGGTGAAACCGTGGTCCTCCTAGCCGACGATTTTGAGGCTGACCTGGGTTGGACCGTGCAAGATGACGCCGCCCTGACCGACGGCACCTGGGAACGCGGCACACCCGTAGGCCTGGGTGATCGGGGCGACCCTGCCACCGACTTCGATGGCACGGGTCAATGCTTCCTGACCGACAATCTGGACGGCAACTCCGATGTCGATGGCGGCATCACTTGGCTGATCTCCCCAACCATCGACCTGAGCAGTGGGGACGCCGAAATCAGCTACGCCCTCTGGTATACCAACAACCTCAGCGCCGATCCGAACAACGACATCTTCCGCGTCGATGTTTCGGACGACGACGGAGCCAACTGGACTGAGGTTGAGGTGTTCGGTCCGACTACCTCAAGCGGCTGGACTGAGGAATCCTTCCTCGTCAGCGACTTTGTGACGCCCAACAGCCTGATCAAGGTTCGCTTTGAAGCCTCCGACCTAAATGCGGGATCCGTCGTTGAGGCCGGTATCGATGCGTTCGTCGTTTCGCGGGTGATCTGCTCTTCAGGACCAGCCCCGCAAATTGTGTCAGCCCAGTCGCAGGCGGACCATGGCGGCTCACTGATCGCCCTGGACTTGTCAGGCCCAGACATCGAACCACGTCAGAGCGGCGTGAGTGATTTGCTGGTCTCCTTCGACCAGGTCATGGACGCAGCCACAGCGGAGGATTCTGCCAACCTGTCCATCGTCGGGGTCAACAATCCCGCCCCAGCCGTAACAGCCACCCTCACCTTGGATGGCCCGGGGACAGGACTCACTATCGCCTTGTCTGCCGCCCTGCCCGATGAAGATTGCTATACCATCGATCTAACCGGCATGACCGCCGGCGGGGTAGCCTTGGATCCGCTGTCTTCTTCGTTCAGCGTCCAGGCGCTGCAAGGTGACATCGACCGCAACGGCGTGGTGTCAACCGGCGACGCTTCCATTATTAAGCCACACTTCGGCGAAGCCGCAGACGCTGCCAACGCGGTCTTTGACTTCGACGTCAACGGCATCATCAGCACCGGCGACGCCTCGCTGATCAAGCCGCTCTTTGGGCATGCTACGCCAGGCTGTCCGTAGTCGTTGAGGTAGATTCACTCATGGCACCCCTGGGCTGCGTCGGTTCTGTCGTACTAGGAGCCGACGCAGCCTATTCTTTTGTCGATGGCGATCCGGCCGATCTGCGGCCGAGGAACGGCGCTCCGCAGTCCGGAATGCTGGAATAGCGCACGCCTCCCGATGGTTTGGGCAGGCACTATGACAATTCCGCAATCATCGACCCACCTGCTGCGCGTCCGATCTCTTCTTGAGATCCACGGGATCTATGCCATCACAGCCTTGCTAGTGCTTCGGTTGCTCACTAGCTGCACCGCAGTGCCGGCGAACAACGGCGACGGGTCCGGTACACAAAACCCGTCATCCGATTCGTCAACAGACAACCAGGCAGGCCAAACCACCACTCCAGGCTCCGCCCCATCTCCGCGAGGCGGAGCGCCCGCCGTCTGGATGCCCAGCGCGCAAAAAATGGTCCTCTTTGGAGGCATGGCGCCCATCACTGGCGATACCCATGAATACGATCCAACCCTGGGACAATGGCGGCAGATTGTTTCTGACTCCGCAGCGCCGCTGCCCGCTCCCCGATGCCACCACACCTTTGTAGCTATCCCCGGAACGGATGCGGGTTTGCTGTTTGGGGGATTCTCGTTCACCGGCCGATTCAACGACGTGTGGCGATACGATGCCGACGCCGATTCGTGGTCACAACTAACGGCGACCGGCGACATGCCGCAACGCCGCTGCCTGCACGGTGCAGCTTTCATCGAATCGCGCAATCAAATGCTCACCTACGGCGGGATCTCTGGCGGCGGCATCTTGTCCTCAGACTTCTTCGAAGACACACACCTGTTCGATCTAGACACCGGTGAATGGACCCGCCTCGACATCACCGGCCCGGGCAAACTGGAAGGCCCGGTCGTCTTCTACGCCGCAGCCGACGATGCCGTCTACCTCTGGGGCGGCAAGCAGGTGGACCGCTACGCCACAGGGCTGTGGCGCTTCGACGTCGATCAGCAAACCTGGAGCCCGGTTGGATCCTCCGGCGACTTGCCGCTGGGTAGAGAAGACCCGACGTGGTTCTGGGATGAATCGCGAGGAATCCTAACCATCTTCAGTGGGCGCAACGACGATACGCCGCGAATCCTCTTCGATGACGCCTACGAACTAGACCTAGCTAGCGCAGCCTGGACTTCAATCGAAGTCGACCCAAAACCCGATCCACGCTGGCGGGCATCGATGGTCATGGACTCGACCGCAGATCAAGGCTTCATGTTCGGCGGATGGATCGACTTCGGCGGCAACCAAGCCTTCAACGACCTATGGACCTACGACCCAGCTCAACGGGCCTGGACGGAATTGGCACCGCAGGGATAAGTCCGCATTCCAAACATGAAACGCCAATGATGGCATGAGCGCCGAGCGAGCACTTTGCCCAGGGGCAGGGCGCTGAGTCGCGGTAATGCCTCGACGGATCCCATTATTCCTTGACATCAGCCGTTCATTGCCCGCAAAATATAACAGCAAGTTGATTGGTTGAGAGCAATCCCTGCAGAATCACATCTTGGGAAAGCAGCTTCAACTCGGAGAACGCGCTTCTTGCACTCTGGTGCGGCTTCTGCCCGGATCGGCTGGGGATGGCATGATTTGCAAGTCTCTCATCCTGTTCGTCACCATCGCTACGATCACTTCTGTCGGCATCGACGTCATCGGCCGCATTCAACCGTTTGCGGTCGTCGTTTGGGATTCGAATGAAGCGTTCGCCATGGTTCTCTTCTCGGAAGGACAAATCGAGGCGCGCAGCCTGATGCTAGGCGAGACAGCCGGGATTAATGAATCCATTGTCTCGCTGGCGCGGGCAGAGCTTGAGGAAAGGTAACTCTTCAGCCATGTGCAGCGTCTCTCCCGCAGTATGTTAAGATAGGTAGATTTGCGCCCTGGATTATGCTCTGGTATACCATGCCGTATGCAGCAGGGCACGGTGCCAGCGCGTGAAGTTGATGCTCTTATCCAGCAGGCTGTGCGCGGCGAGTTAGATGCAGAAGCTCTGACC
>JAJDDP010000214.1 GCA_029260235.1 Phycisphaerae bacterium
GGTTGCGGGCTGCGGCAGATGTGGATTGACCATCTGAGCAGACTCCGTTCCGCTTGTTCAAGGTCCATCCATGGACCACATGCGGGCATTGTAACGTGAAATCGAGCTCTTGGATCGTTTCACCAAAAATGCGGGAGAACCGTTTTGACCTGCCCGGTGACACCGGTTCAACCGGGGCATCCAAGAAGCCCTCGCCGGGGTGATCCTGCTGCAGCATCTTGTCGATCTTGGCGCGGAGTTCCGGATTGGCTTCGCACGCCTGGGCAACGAACGATCCGCGTTCAGACGAGGGCTTAGCCAACGCCGCCTCGTAGATCTCCCACATGCGTGACCAATTGTCCGGAGATGTTGTCATGAAAGGCTCTTAGTTGTTTTCCTGCGGGTTGTCATCGATAGAGTTCGCCGGTCGCGTCGTGGGCACGTTCGCTGTCCATCATCGATCCTGACACGAGTTGCAGTTCCTGCGCGGCCACGGCACCGCCGCTGACCGACCCACTCACAGCCTACCAAGCGGTGGTCGGGGCGTAAAACGAATAGTGATGTTTTCCGGTGCGTGATCGAGGGGGCGATCTGCCGCATCATGCCATGCCATCGAGCTTAGACCTATTCGGTGAATCACTAGGGTGGTGATCCCGGCGTTCCTAGTGTGTCGGCAGCCTCTTCGAATCGTGCCGACAGCTCTGCATCCGTCTGCAAAGTTGTGCTTAGGAGGACCTTCGCCCGGTCGTAGTGAGTCTGCGCTTGGTCGGTGTTTCCGAGGTGTTGGTGAGCCATCGCCAAGACAAGAAGACTATCACAAACCTTAGCGTTGGCGCTTCGAATGACGTGCTGTGCAGTCTCTATGGCCTCGGTTGGTTGGCGTCCTCGCAGCTGAGCGTACGCTAGAAGGGAGCCCACGGAGATTTCGATCCCCTCACGATGAACACTTGGAAAGTCGTATGCGACAAAGCCATAAGAATGCCAAATATTCATTGCCCAATTAGAATACGGGAAACGCGCGACGTTGCGATTGTCCGACACTGCTCGTCGAAACGCTGCGACTGCTTCATCAAACCTACCCAATTCTTGAAGTGCGAGGCCTCGGTTGTACCAGACAAACGCACCGTTACCGGCACCAGCCAAAGTTTGTAGTGCCTCATCCGCTCTGCCTTGCTCCAACAGGATGCGTCCTATGTATGGCAGCGCGTGCAACTCGCGGAATACCGAAAGCGATTTATCCAGATCGCCTTCCAGATAATGAGCCCAAGCGATTGTCCGAAGCGCATATTGCCGCGTATGATTCCTCTCCCGGTCATCACTTCCAAAGATCCGTCCGTCCCATCCGATGCGCAAGAAGTCGTCGGGATTCTCAAGGGCCAAGATACTGCGAGCATGGCCCATCGCCTCCTCGTAATGCCCCTCCTCCATTGCGCTCTCCATCCGCCTTTCCAATATTGTGGCCTTCGATGGAGGGAGCTCAACGTAACGCACGAAACGCTGCGACAATACGAGGATGACGGCAACGCTCAAGACGCAACCAAGCGCGGAGTACAAGTAAACGCGGTGCCTGTGGTTGTACAAGAGCTTCCTGACAACATACCAACCACTATCGCGTTTTGCCTCGATCGGTTCGCCGGCCAGGTAGTGCTTTACGTCTTTGACCAGTTCGCCGGCGCTCTGGTAACGCCGGGCACGTTCTTTGGATAGCGTCTTGAGGACGATAGTCTGCACTTCATCATCGATTGGGCAATCGCCGGCGCGAAGTCTCTTCTGTTTAGATCGCTGGGTGACGCCCGACTCGCACTTCCAGCTTCGGCTTGGCGGGGTAGGTTCGGTCTCGGCGATGTGTTTGAGCACATCGGCCATTTGGCCTACCACCGGATACGGATACTGCCCTGTCAGCATTTCATAGAGGATCACACCTAGCGCGTAAACATCGGTGCGGATGTCAATCTTGTCCGGATTGCCTTGAGCTTGTTCCGGCGACATGTAGGGCAGCGTGCCCATCACTTGGCCGGTCATGGAGATCAGTGTCTGCTCTGGCCCACCGACTGTCTTGGCTAGGCCGAAGTCCAACACTTTTGGCGCTCCCTCGCTATCCACAAGGATGTTGGAGGGCTTCAAGTCGCGATGGATGACACCTTTTTGATGGGCGTAGTTGACTGCTTCGCACACGGCGCCGAACAATTTGAGTGCATCCTCCAGCGTGAGCTTCTCGTCCCGCACGTATTGGTTCAGCGACACACCGCGAACGTAGTCCATCACACAGAATGGCCGACCGTCGGGTGTTTTGCCGGAGTGAAAGATCGAGATGATGTTGGGATGCTTCAAGCTGGCGACTAGTTCGATCTCCCGCTCGAAGCGGCGTTCGGCGGATTTCGATGCATAGGCTCCATCGAGAAGGACTTTGATGGCTACCTTCCGCTTAGTTGAAGTTTGGATAGCCTGATAGACAACGCCCTGGCCACCCGCGCTCAACTTCCGCACGATCTCGTAACCAGGGAACGCAGCGTTCGGCAAGCCGGAAGAACTACTCGCTACGACCGGCTCAACGACTTCGGTGGATGTCGCTTGATCGTCGGATAGCTCAAGCCCCCGCACTTGGTCCTGTACAGCCAGCAAGCCCTCGACATCCGCTCGCAGATTTTCATCGCCTCCGCAAGCCTCAGCCAAGTACGCCGCCCGTTCAACAGGCTCTAGCTTCAGGGCTTCGTTGAAGAGTTCGTTGGCACGCGGTGTACGTTCGCTGTCCATCTTCAATCCCGTCCACGAGTTGCAGTTCCTGCGCGGCAACGGCCCCGCCGCTGACCGACCCGCTCACAGCCTACCAAGCGGTGACCAGAGCGTAAAACAACAGTATTGAAATGAGAAGAACGCGGAGCACCGGCCGCGCTGCAGTATTGGGAGGCCAGATTTTACAGGGTGCATGACAGGCACGTGCCTAAGTCACGCAGAGTCCGGACAGCCGACAGCGCTCAACTCCCCCCACATCGCCCGCTGCTGCCCCCAATCGGCCTCAGCAGCAATGGGACGAAGGTGGCGCTCAGTGATCGGATCCGTACCTTGGGGCGTCTCGGGCAAAAACAGAATGGCCTCTTGAATGTCCGGCGCCAGATTGAGCAAGTTCATGATTTGCGTAACGCGTGCCCGGCTCACATGGCCCAGTCGTGCGAGATCGGCGTAGTCACGGACCTCACCCGCGGCGATGAGTTCATTGAACCGGATAGCCAATGCCATCAATCGGGCCACGCGCGGGATTCGGCCCGGGCCAACGGGAATCTTGGCCACCCCCGGCCTGAGCTTGCGCTGCCCCTTCTGTCCGCGTCCGAAGTGAACCTGGAATTGAACTGTGACGCCATCGCTCATGCGGCTGACTCCGAACGCAGGGAATCCTGCTCGGCGCCCATCGCTTTGATCCCGCTAGGATGAAAGGTGATGGATACGCTGCCCTTCTCACCGTCATACTCGACGCGTCTGATCAGCAGCCGCAGCACACGAGCTTGTTCCTTGGGGCTCAGCGCATCCCAAACGGGATCGAAAGCAGCCAGAGCCGTATCCAAGTCTTCCTTACTAACTATCCTGCCACGAAGTGTTTCCAGTTCGCACTGAAGATCCGTGGCCCGCCGCTCAGCTTGGCCGAGCTCTTCGTGCAGTGGGACCAAGTCAGCAGCGGGTTTCTCGCCCTTTGCCACCCGACGAATTTCTGAATTCAACCGCTTGATTTCCCGTTCGACCGTGGACTGCTCAGATTCAACCGCCTCGATGCGTTCAACATCTTGTTGCTGAGCCTGATCAAGCGTTACCGGCAGGAGAGTGGGATCCCGCCCAATGGCTTTTATCTGATCAACAACGAACTGCTCAATCTGCTCAGCCGGAAGCGACTTCGATGCGCAGGCGTCCCAGCCCTGCTTTTGAGCCGTGTAGCAGATGTAATACCGATAGCAATTGTTGCTCTTCTTGGTGAACGAATGCCCCATGGCATGTCCACAAGGGCCGCAGTAGAGAATGCCTTTGAGGAGGGCGCCGAACTTGTTGCGGATGTGCATTCCACCGGTTCGTCCATTCAATCGCAGAGACTTCCCAGCACGCTCCCAAACGTCTTCTGGAACGATGGCTTCGTGCTCGCCCTCATGCACTTCTTCTTTGTATCGCACTTTGCCCAAGTAGACTACGTTGGTGAGCATCCGATGGAGGTTGCTCTTGTCAAACGCGCCACCACCGCGCTCATTGCCCTTACGAGTGGTCCATTGCTTGGTAGTCCAACCACGCTCCTTCAATTCCACGGCAACTTGGATCAACGACTGCTTCTCAAGGTAGAGCTCGAAGATGGCCCGAACTCGCTCAGCCTCAACTGGATTGACATTCAACTTCGATCCTTGGGGATCCACGTTGTAGCCCAGGACGGGCATTCCACCTGACCATTTGCCCTTGCGCCGGGCTGCGGCAATCTTGTCGCGGGTTCGCTCCGAGATGATCTCCCGCTCGAACTGGGCGAAGGAGAACAGGATGTTCAACGTCAATCGGCCCATGGAGTGGGTCGTATTGAACTGCTGAGTGACCGAGACGAAGGAGACGTCGTGTTTCTGGAATGCCTCCATCATCCGGGCAAAGTCCATCAGAGAGCGGCTCAGACGATCAACCTTGTAGACCACGACGCAGTCGATCTTGCCCGCAGCCACATCGTCCATGAGCCGCTGCATAGCGGGCCGCTCCATGTTGCCACCCGTGTAGCCCCCATCGTCGTATCGCACTGGCAGGCAGCGCCATCCTTCTGTCTTCTGGCTGGCGATGTAGGCTTCGGCGCTTTCGCGTTGGGCGTCCAGGGAATTGAACTCTTGATCGAGCCCCTCCTCGGTGCTCTTTCGGGTGTAGATGGCGCAACGTATCTGGGGCTTCTCTTTGCTACTCACGGCTTGCCTCCTTGCTTGCTCGTCTTAAGACCGAAGAAGTGGAATCCGTTCCAATGGCTGCCGGTGACATGCTTGGCAATCGCGGAGAGCGAGCGGTACACGTCTCCCTCGAACTCGAAGCCTTTGTTCAGCACACGGACGCTGATCATCTGACCCTTAAACTCCCGGCGCAGGAGAGCACCCGGCATCGGCAGGCGGGAATCGGGCCCGGCATGGAAGGGTGAGACAGTTGTTGCTTGATGTTCGCCCTCGGTTGGCCCCTTTGCTCGAGGCGCATTGAGCCGCAAATCGGCATCGCAGGCTAGTTCCTTGGCTCTTCGCCTCGCTCGTTCGGAGAGGCCACCCTCTCGGTTCGCTTGAATGCGCCAGGTGATTCGTCGTATCAAGTGCTGCTTGTGGCGTGACAGCGTAGCCTCACCGAAGACTTCGGCGTACCGATCCCGCAATTCGGGCACCGTCATTTGGCCCAACTCTCTAGTGTGCTGTTCGATGCCAATTGGCACTGGCGGCCCCCTTTCAACTCTCTGGTTCACACTGGCCATCAGGGCCACTGGTTGCCGAGAGCTCAAGGCCTGATCCACCTGAAATGGGCAGATTCTGGCCAGTGCTGGGGGAAAGTTGGGCCTGATCGCGGATTCGGTGAACTGCCCGAGCCAGGATGGCCGCCAATTCGAGCAAGCGCTGGTGGGGGCTGAGAGTTGAGGGATCTGTAGATTTCATGCGCATTGGCGAGGGCTCCTCAATAGGCCCACGCCGACGTGCACTTTGTGCTCAGCCGGGCGTCTGGCGAGATTTTGTGGCCGCTGCAGGGAAGCAGCTGGCCTCTACCTATTGATATACGCAAGATGCGCAAGGGTTGTATTCGGATTCCCCGAAAAACACGCCTCGTTCACCCCGTGCGCCTGTCAACCGAGAGAGCCAGAGAGTCTGAGAGTCTGAGAGTTTATCCGGAGCCACGGGCGAAAACCATGTGATTCTCGCTTGGGCGTGTAGAATAGGCGGAAGAACCGAGAGCGCAGGGGATTCGACGCGTGGCGGTAAGCCTAGAAATTAGCTAGGGTTATGACGCTGAAGAAATGTGGATGGGTTCGAGGAGGCGTTAACTCTGCAGGCCACCGAAGTTCGCGATTTCGGGTGACCTCCCCGAGGGCGAGTCGAAACAAATTGTACAACCAGAAATAGCCATTCTGATGCCCCGGCTGCGATTCCGCGCAGCATGAGTTGGCAACCAACGCCAGTCATCGCCCGATTTTTCTTCCGTGAGCGAGCCAACCTCTGGACCACCATGATCCGTCAAAGAGGGAATGGATACGATGCCCTACTCCACTCGTTCATCTCGATCTTGGTGGCTCAGAGCGAGACGTGGAATCAAATCGCCGTGTTCACCGGGCAACCTGTTCTCGCAGCACGACTTGTGGGGTTTGTGGCACTTGGTCCTAGCCCGAACATCATAGGCGCAAGTGAACGTCGGCTTAACCTGGGAGAAGTCAGGTCCGACGCCCCGCTTGCTCTATTCCTGTTGAGGCTTATTGCTCGTCTTCAGGCAACCGCAACGGTGCCCTGTATCGACGTTCTCGCGTACGCCGCTAACATGAAGACTAAGACTGAAGCCTAGCAGGGTGCTAAACAACTGTTTCGCCTCCGAAAAAAGCTGCGCGAAGTGCCTGATTCTCGCCGGAAACCATACCATTGGCAGAGGCGCCAGACGTTTCATGATGAGTTTCAAAGGGCCATCGGAGTTCTTTATCAGCCTGCTAGTGGTGAGCGAGCATGACTTCCGCCATCTTGCGGCGTTCTTCGACCGGCGTGCCTTCACGTCGCCAAAGGACCGCCCAAAGCCCAGGGACATCCAGTTCGTGATGGCTCCACCACGATGAGCCAGGAGCATTTCCATCGTCACGGCCCGGTACTCCGGACGGGGCGCGCGCGGCTTCGCGTTTCTTGCCGGCCTCTTCGGCCCGGGCGATGTGGTATGCTTGAGGGCGTGGCTCCAACGTTGCTCTGGTGCATCCTGCGGGAGTACACTCGCCCAAGCGATGGACGAACGTGCTCGGTTGCCCGTTGGCCGTTGCCTTCCCCTGGCCGGCATGGCCGAGGATTTGTTTCATGATTCGCAACCGAATACCCGAATTGATGGATGACCCGTCACTTGACCGTGATGCTCATGCGCACGCCCTGCGGACTTTGAACCGGGTCAACCGCATACTCGGCGTCGATCGCCGCCTCGACCAATGTATGCGTCAACTCAGCGGATCGGCTAGCGTCTCGGTGCTCGATCTTGGCACTGGTGGTGGCGGGTTCCTCGGCTACCTGTCGGAGAAAAGACTCAACAACTCTAATCATGCTCTTGTTGGGATCGACAAATCCCGAGTTGCCCTCGAATTGGCTCAGCGGTGGTACGGCAAGACGATCCGCTGGCTCCCCGCGGACGCCCGCGAAATTCCCCTTGATGACGACAGTATCGACATCGTCACCTGTTCCCTGTTTCTGCATCATTTTGGCGAGGAGGACGCAGTGCTGGTGCTTCGAGAAGCTGCCCGGGTCGCACGATTAGGAATCGTGATCGATGACCTTTCGCGCTCGGCTCCGGCATTTGTGGTCACTTGGCTGGGGACACGAATCCTGAGCCGATCGCATGTCTTCCATGTGGACGGACCACGCTCGGTTCGTGCAGCCTTTCGCCAGGACGAACTTGCCCACTTGGCTCGCCGCGCCGGTCTGGACGGGGCGCGTGTCCAAAAACGCTTCCCGTTTCGTTTGCTCGTAGTCTGGAAGAAGCCGGAGACTCGCAGTGCCTAGCTCCGACACAAACGCTGATGTTGTCATCATCGGTGCTGGCCCTGCGGGGTCGGCCGCTGCCATCGACTTAGCCCGAGGGGGCCGGGGAGTGATCCTGATCGAGAAGCAGCACTTTCCTCGCGACAAGGTCTGCGGTGGATGTCTTGCCGGTCCGGCGGTTCAACGCTTGCGTGGCCTCTTGGGGCAAGATCCGGCGCTTCCGGGCATCGAAGGAACCCGTATCACATTCGTCATCGGATCTTACCGGCTGACATGCAATCCCCACGGAGCGACTCGGATGGTCCTCCGTGCTGAGCTGGACTCATGCCTCGCCAAGGCCGC
Source organism: Phycisphaerae bacterium (assembly GCA_029260235.1). Classification (GTDB taxonomy): domain Bacteria; phylum Planctomycetota; class Phycisphaerae; order UBA1845; family UBA1845; genus OFTM209. Next base: position 8,010 of record JAJDDP010000214.1, read on the forward strand.
GGCCGCCGCAGGGGCAGAGGTACGCTACGGTGAGGGGGCCACGCTGGAACGAGGCGCCAAGGGATGGGATGTGCTTGTCGCAGGAGATCGTATCAGCTCGAACGTGGTTCTCATCGCATCGGGGCTGAGCGGGTTGCCCAAGATGCTCGGGATCGAGGGACAGAACCGGAAACGCCGTTTGATCGGCCAACAATGGGTCCAGCCTTCGGCGGGTAACCTCCCGGCGGTTGGCAGCGTTGAACTCCATTGGCTTCGCGGCGGCTACGTCGGATTGGCCACCCCGGAGAAAAATCGATGCGTCATCGCCCTGATGGCAGATACGAAGACGAAATGCAACGAGAGCGCCCTGGAGAAGTTGCAGCGACTCAATCCTGACGCGCCTATCTGGTCGTCCTTGTCCTCTGACGCGCCTCGCCGCTATCGCGCTGGCGGTTGCGCCGGTTTTCCGTGGGATCCCCAGCGTCTGACAGACAACAATGTGCTGCTGATCGGCGATGCGGCCGGATATGATGAACCGTTTTCCGGGGAGGGCATGAAAATGGCAATGGACAGTGCCACATGCGCTTCCAGGGCCATTCTCGAAGACGACAATATCCCGGAACGGTACGCCTCCTTGATGCGCCGCCATCACCGCCCGGCCGCCCGGCGAGCGCGGCTGGTCAGCGCGATTTTGCGGACACCCTTGATACATCGAGTGGCCGCGGCAAGACCCGTGCTGCCGCGCCGTTTGCTCACGCGCTTGGTCGAGAGCATTTATGTGAGGGGCAACACATGAGCGCCCCATCGCTGCCGACTTGCTATGTGCATGACATCGTTACGGCTGTCCCGCCTCATTTCCTCCCTACTGCCGAAGTCGCCGAACGTCTGAAGGCTACGTGCGTCAGTCCGCGAAGTGCCAAGCTGCTCCAACGACTGGCGAGGCTGACGAGCATCGATCAGCGGCATTTAGCCATATTGGGATATCAGTCGAGCATCGGGGGCGCCCAAGCCTTGTATCGGCCGGCCGACGAACAGCCGCACGGCCCTGGTATGGGAGCCCGTTCCGGCGTGTTCGACGAAGCATCGGAACGGCTGGTGAAGCAGTTGATGGAGGCATACCCGAGGCCCGTGCTCGCCGCCGTCGATACACTGATCACGGTGAGCTGCACGCATGCATCCTCCCCCGGGCTGGAGCAGCCTGTTTTCGATCATGCCCCTGTATCCAGAACGGTGAATCGATGGAACCTGGGGTTCATGGGTTGCTCGGCTGCACTCTCAGCCGTGCGGCTGGTCCATCAGGCTGCTGCTTCAGAAGCAACTGCTCTGGTAGTAGCGTGCGAGCTGTCGTCGTTGCATTTCCAATACACCGATCAGATCGACCAGATGGCGGCCAATCTGCTCTTCGCCGATGGAGCCGCGGCCCTAATCCTCTCGCCGATGCGTTCGCCCGTTCGTGTAGTCGACTGCCATTGCGCGTTGCTGCCGACCTTCGCCGATCAAATGGTTTGGAGGGCAGGCGACAACGGTTTAGCGCTGCAGCTCTCGCCCGAACTGCCTGATACCCTGGGCGAGTACCTGCCGGAGACGGTCGAGACGCTCCTGTCTAGCAATGGCCTGACGACCAAGAGCATCGACCACTGGCTGGTCCATCCCGGCGGTCCACAAATTCTCGACAGTGTGGAAGCCTCTCTGGGCCTTCCCGAGAACGCTCTGAGGATTTCGCGGTCGGTGCTGAGACGCTACGGGAACATGTCTTCGCCGACGATCCTCTTCATCATGAGAGAGCTATTCGAGACTGGGGTCGATGGCCTGGTTGTCGCGATGGCCTTTGGCCCGGGCCTGACTATCGAACTGGTTCTCTTCTCAATCAACCGCGACGGTTTCTGATGCCGCCCAGCCTGACCTATTCATCACCGAATCGGTCATAGGTGCGATGATCAACTTCCGCCTGCGCGTCGAGCAGGCGTCGAAGGTCAACGGGGGTTGTATCGAGGAATGTCAGGTAATCGATGAAGTGTCTGCGGGGTGTGACGATGTCACCCTCACGGTAGTTGTACCAAGCTTCCACATCGAAGAAGAAGAGCACCTCTTGACCCTCGGGGTCTTTGTCCAGAGTGGTGAGTTGGCGTTGGGTCAGCTCCACTTCGGTTCGTCGTTCAGCCAGGTTGTTCAAACTGGTGTACAGGACGTCAAGGTTATACCTGGGCGAGATGGCCAAGGTGCGGACTCGTCCTTCGATACCGTAGAATCGCAGGAGCGCCCCTGTCGTACCCTGATCCACACAAGCGACGTCTGCCTTGCCCTTGAGCACGTCGATGACCGCATCCTTGGGATAGCGGCGAAGCTCTACCTGGGAGAAGAACGGCTGATCGAGGTCATGCCGGAGGTCCACTAGCATCTTGGTGAGAAATGTGCCAGGGGCATGAACGTAATTCGCAGCCAGTGCCAGCCGCGCCCCTTTCAAATCCGCCGTGGTCTGGTAAGCGGAGTTGCGGGCTACGACCAACTCGATGGCCGTACCAGGGACACCCTGGACATCGCCCTCAAGGTCGTTAGTACGAGGATGCGCCGGCTGGGCCCATCCCAACAGGACCGTTCCATTGTCTTCCAGTTCGGCAAACCAACTTCGTACCAACAAGTAATCGAACACATGGCTAATCACCATCTGCTGGTCGCCATTCAATAGCCCCAAATGGACTTCCTCCGCGGTGTCGTAGAGAGCCGCTGCCCCTCGAATGTTCACCTCGCGCTGCACCAAGTCGATGAACGGTTGGATCGCTGAGAGTACTTCGGCCTTCTCTCGGGTCCGGAAGGTGGAGCTAGCGATTGCCACCTGAATAGTTACTTCTTTGGGCGGAAGCGGCACTGGCTCAGGAAATGGATCGATATCGTTCAGCACCGCGACGCCTTCGGCGATATGCGCCTCGACCGGAATCCGTGGCAATGGATCGCGATCGAACGCCGGCACTCGCGTTTTGTGGTCCATCAGCTTATCCACCAGTTTCAAGTCCCCCCAACGCTCGTATACCCAGCGTTCGTACCTGTCCCGTGGCTCGACCGGTTTCGCTGCCGTCGTATCGTAGATCACTTCTGGCGCTTGCCCGCCTTCTGGAATTTGGCTATCCGCAAGTGTTCCGCTCTCCTGGGCGCAGCCACATTGAATCACCAGCGCGGTCAGGATCAAGCCAATCACAGATCGCGCCCGCGCTCGGTATGTAGCCGACACTGCATCCTGGAGAGGCCCATTAGTAACCATACTGTGCCTCCCGGTCGGCAGTGACTCGCTTGAGCGTGGCCTGCGAGGTGTGGTAGGCAAAGACGGCCTGAAGGCTCTGGGTCTTGGCCAACATGTCCAGCGCTATCGCAGTGACGACGTCCGAAGCGGGGAGTAACTCGCGACTGTATGCCTGCCGTGTGGCATCGTAATGTTCAGCCGCCACCAGCTTTGCCCGGCCCGCCTTGAGTACCACGGCCAGCGCTTTCTGTGCTTCGACTGCTGTCACCTCGATCTCCAGTGTGATCAACTCCTCAACCTGCCGCTGAAAAGCGATCGACGCATGTTCCAAACCCAGGGCCTCGCGCAATCGCCCGCGCCTCGCGGGATCGTAGATAGGAATATCGACTATGAAGGACGCAATGAGCCCATCAACCTGCTCCAGGATCGTGTGGTTGTTCCCCTGGACATCGGAATAGGTGCCCAGGAACACGATATTCGGAGCCCATTCTGCCTTGGCAAAGGTCACTTGCTCTTCACGAATCTTGGTGAACAGGTTGACCTGCTGTGTTTCGGCGCGATTGAAGAATCCCTTTGCGACCGACATGTACGCACTGACCGCGTCGCCGAGTGAGAGCGCCGGTGCCAGCGATGCGCTACGGAGGATGAGCGGCTCGTCTCGTGGGACGCCGACATAGTGCTTCAGGGCTTGATAGGCCTGATGCATTCCTGCGTGGACAGCCACGCGAAATTGTTCGAGCTGCAATACGAAATAGTCAGCCTGCAGCGAATCGATATCGCTTGCCCGCAGCGAACCGCGCTGATTGAGGTTCGCCGCGACCTGCCGAAAGACTTTTAGCCGGCGAACTGTGTCTTCCAGCACCGCATCAACGTCCCTCGTTAGGCAAACCAGGTGATAGAAGTTGGCTACGTCGAAAGCTACTTGGTCCTGCTGCCGAAGGATCTCCAATTTCTTGATCCCAGCAAACATCTTCGACTGTTTCAGCCCGCTGGTCCGCTTCCCGCCGGTACTGATGATTTGGGCGAAGGACAGCGCGTTCACAATGTTGTACGAGCCGGTAACCGGCACGTTGAGGCTGACAAGATTCAGCGCTCGCGCCTTGTAGTTCAAGTCATTGTCGTAAGCGATCGCGGCAAAGTTGTAGCGAAACGTAGGGAGCCACAGCGCTTTGACCTGATCGACCAAGCCCTGTGCCGCCTCAGCCTCGTAACGGACTACATCGAGGCTCGCATTGCGATAGAGCGAGAGTTCGACCAACTCATCGAGCGTATAGCGATGGTCGGGTAGATAGCTCGGCGTCGGTGGGAACAGTACAATCGGCGCCGACCGCTCCGGTGATGCGCACCCTGGCGACATCAGCGTCAATAGCAACGCTAAAGCGACCGGGAATAACCACCAGAGCCTCGTTGCCATGTTCATCTAGGCGCGGGCCTTTCCGCCGAACGTGCTGAGATTCAGTCCTGACTTCCGGGCCGCTTCAGCCGCGGTCGTTCGGGAACGCGGACCTTGCCCGTCTTCTCTACAGCCCCGCTATCGGCTTTGAATGTCTCCGGCGGGATTTCCGTAGAGCCGAACACGGTCACTCTGATCTCCAACTTATCCGCCACCTTCAGGCCAATGATGTCGGAACCGGGTGGTCCCTTTATCCCGAAGTCGGACAGGCGAATCTCGAAATTGGCCCGCAGGCGGACTAGATCTCCCTTTACGCGACGCATGGTTTGCGGCGATTCATCGAGATAGACGAGCTTGCCAGGAAAGCGGACATCGCGGGTGACTCCGCGGAGCGTGCAGGTGCCTATCATGACCATGGACGCCTCGTTGGGGCGCATTTTCTCGACGCCGTTGACCCCCTTGATTTCGATGACGACCTCCGGGTACTTGGCGGCGTCAAACCAGTCAGGCTCAAGCATGTGCTGATTGCGAAGATCGATCCCAGTGTCAAGGTCTTTGAATCGCAGGTAAAACTTCCCGGCGAAGGATTCGATGTGTTGAGGGTCAACGGTGCATTGTCCCCCGATCCGATTGCATACGCCGGTAAAATCCTCCAGCGCCGATTCACTGAAGAACGTCACCTGACTGTTGCCGGCGCGGCTATTGGCGTAGAAGGTCTGTGACCCTTTGCCCTTGACTTCCAACTCAGTAGGTTTCTCTTGCTCGGCGTCTTGTGCAACCGCGCCCGTGCAAATAGCGACCGCCAGCATCACTGCCAAGGAGCATCGTCTATTGGTCATCACGCTCTCCTTTGAGCTTCGTCCTGGTCCGCTTTCGACGCCCGGACCATAGCATTATCCCGCCGACCGTCAGTGACACCGATGCGGTGACGGCGACCAGGTCGAGCCCGACGAAGTAGCCGAGCACTGGGCCACGCACCATCTGCGTCTCAGTAATCATGTCGCCGAACAGGTCATCTCTTACTTCAATCTCCACTAAACGCCGCGATTTGGTAAATACCTCGCGCCCACTCGCCAACCAAAGTACGCTGACAAGGAGGGGTGCGCCGACCAATAAAGTCTGCTTAACAATTTTCCCGAAATATCGCATCGCCACAAACGCCGCTCAACCTCGCGAGGCCACTCACATGCAGTCCGCACAGGGCAGGGATGCACGCGCCGGCTCAGGGCAACCGAAGACTAGGCCGCACCACCGCCGCAATCAAGTGGCAGAATCGACTCACCAGGATAATAGACCAGTTCGAGGCCAGTCACAGCGCGCCATCGCCCGAGGAGGTGAACACCATCCAAGCGACTGGCGCTGAGGTCTAGTTTGTCCCTGGGTACGAAGCGTCGCTCGCACATGGTTACGCAGCTGCAGAGAGTCCAGTCCAATTGCGGTGCTACCTCGGAACCCCAGCCGGATCGTGACGGGCTTGGAGAGCCAGACGAGGAACCGAAATGACGACCGCTGACAGGCAAACCTGGAAACTTGACGATTGGGGCAGATTGATCCTCCGCGTCTCGATAGGTGAACTTCTCCTCTTCCATGGGATCCACAAGGTCGTTGCCGGATTCGGAGGGATTGCTGGGATGCATGAGAAAAGCGGGCTTCCGGGCTTCATGGCATTTGGCGTCTATGCGGGCGAAGTTGTCGCACCTCTGATGATCTTACTTGGCCTCGACACGAGGTTGGCTGGCGCTGTACTCGCCTTCAACATGGCGGTCGCCGTCCTACTCGCGCACTCAAGCGATGCGCTGGCACTTGGACAGCATGGCGGCTGGGCCATCGAGCTGCCAATGCTGTATATCCTGGGTGCCGTTGCCCTTGTGTTTTTTGGAGGAGGGCGCATCTCTGTGCCCGTGGGCCGACGCGCGCGTCATTCATGACCACAATCGTGCTCACAGGTGGCGCAATGCGGGTCAGCCGCTGAGCGTGTCTCCCTTTGACGCTTCGCCAAGGACGCTGCTGGCGCTTTACTGGCGTTTCGAGGCTTCAAAGTCTCATGGTTCTGCGGACGCCCTCGTGCCGCTGTGGGATTGCCTGGAGGCGCGGTGAGACATAGGATCCCGGTGTAAGCCTCGCATGACCATCGATTTCGTTTTCCGAATGCTGGTGGAGGTACAGTGGTATGGCTCAGAAACCGCAGATTCTGGCGTTTGCAGGCAGCGCCCGGAAGGACTCCCTCAACAAGAAACTCGTGCGCATTGCCGCCGAAGCTGCCCGCCAGGCCGGGGCCAATGTATCCCTCATCGACTTGAAGGACTTCCCGCTACCCCTCTTTGACGAGGATTTGGAAGTGGCGGAAGGACCGCCGGAGAATGTCATAAAGCTCAAGAAGCTGATGGTTGAGCATAATGGGCTTCTGATTTCGTCCCCAGAATACAACAGTTCGATCTCTGGAGTGCTCAAGAACGCCATCGACTGGGTGTCACGTCCGGCAGAAGGAGAACCGCCGTTGGTAGCATTTGCCGGGAAGGTGGCGGCGCTGTTGAGTGCTTCGCCCGGCTCTCTCGGAGGACTTCGCGGCTTGGTTCACGTGCGGGCGATTCTGGGGAATATCCGGGTTATCGTGCTCCCCGATCAGGTGGCAATACCAGCCGCGTTTCAAGCATTTGATGGCGATGACGCTCTCAAGGACAAGGGACACCAAGCAAAGGTCGAGGAGCTCGGAAAAACGCTCGCCGACACGCTTGCGAAGCTGCGGGCGTAGAAGTATCTCCTGGCCAACGCACTGGCCTTGCTCTGCGGCACTCGTTCATTTCGATCTTGGTGGCTCAAGGAAAAACGTGGGACCAGATTGCGGCCTTTGTTGGTCATCTGGACCAGAGGACCACGCAGCGGTACACTCACTTCATGCCCAAAGACAAGCGAGAGACGGCTAATTCGATTCTATTTGCGTTTTGACGATCAGCCTGAAGCATCGGGCAGGGTGTCGCAGCTTCCGGCAGCACCCCTCCGCGCAGAGGCGGATGGGGCGATTTCCAAATGTGTTGACCGGTCACCACATTCCTGCTTCCACGGACTTCGGATGCAATGACGCTCCGGAATCCGGTGGGTGAAAACATCCAAAGTGCGCGGACGAGGTGGCATGGACAACGTCACGCTACGTGTACGACGCGGGTTCCCGCCCGACGATCACCGAATCGCGCCTTCTCCGGCGACCGCAGGATGAGCACGACCCCCACGATGTTCAGAGCAGGCAGCCCATCCACCAGCCGTAGTAGATTTCGTCCCAGGCTTCTGACAAGACCGGGTTTGCCCCGATCCAGGCGCACTACGCGAATCCTGAGAACCTACTTTCCCAGCGTGGCTCCCACGAGCCCTTCGAGGCCGACAAAGTAGAGGAAGATGATCGCAAGGAAAACGGCGCAGATGGGGTCGAATACGACCCAACCGTGAGCCCAGCGATGGTCGTTGACTCCCATGAGCCACACGCCTTTCACAATGCGAGCGACCGGGAAGAAGACAGCGCAGAACAGCAGGAAATCGACGGCAAGGGCGCTGAAACGCACGGCCAGACCGGCGTAGCGAGTGTCGTTGGTCATCGCGAGTGCCTCCCTGGGTTCGCATAGCCGAGAGGAGCCTATCTGCACCTTGTACCGCGTCTGATCAGCTCCCGCCAGCCGTTACGGATTTCGAGCTGTTAGCCGGATATCATCATACGCTGCGCCATTCATTCATCTCGATCTTGGTGGCGCAAGGCAAGACCTGGGATCAAATAGCTGCCTTTGTTGGACATCTGGACCAGAGGACAACTCAGCGGTACATTCACTTCATGCCTAAGGACAAGCGGGAGACGGTGGAGTCGATCCCGTTTGAGTTTTGAGGTTTGGTAAGCTATGGCCCAGGTCTAGTAGAGGAACCTTGAAAATGAACGACACAGATACACAGCGGCTGTTGCGCGAGTTGAAGGGGATCCGCATTTGTATGGTCATCTCAGCAACAGTCTTTGTGCTGGCGTTTCTGGCGCATGTTTTGAACTTCAATTTGTAGCGCCGCGAAATCCTCTTTGTCACGTTAGTGAAAGCCACGAATTTCGAGCGGTTGGACGGGTACCATGCGTTGAGGCACAGCTTTATCTCGATCTTGGTGGCTCGGGGAAAGACGTGGGATCAGATTGCAGCCTTCGTTGGGCATCTGGATCAAAAGACGACGCAGCGGTACGTTCATTTCATGCCCAAAGATAAACGGAGAACGGCGAACTCGATTCCCTTTGACTTCTGAACCCGCTGCGGCATTATGACCACTGGGGGCGCCTCGCAGGTGAAGCCCTTGTTTGGGCATATGGTGCCAACTTGTCAGTAGGCTCCGACATCTAAGCTCGCAAGACCTGGGAGCAGTTCAAGAAGTTGCCATGTTCAATAACGAAACGCGAAACCAAAGCGGCCAAGGCTTCGTGGAGGGGCGGCCTCCAGGAGAGCAACAGTGTTGAGAAAGAAGGCAATAACCAAGCGCGGAAATCTTAGATGGGACATGCTGCATCACATCGTGAAGTTGATGCACAAATACGGAGAAGACAATGCTTACCACGGCGACTATCTGGCAGAGAAGATGCTTGCAGAAGACTATTGGGAGGGACGACCGGATTCACCGGAACGGACGATCAGTAGTTACTTCTCTGTGAACAAACACATTTTTGAGCGGGTGCAGATGGGCTACTACAGGCTCCGCACTCCGTACCTCAAGGCCAACATTGAGTGGAAGTAACGAATCCATGCCCGTCCTGCCAATCGCCGTGGCGTCGTTCGACCTAGAAGGCGACATTGCTTCCCGAGCTAGCTTTTGGGTGCCCAATCGACGTGGCAATTATGGCACCGAGATCTTAGGCAGGGGAGACAGCATCTCAATCTTGGTCGCGCAGGGGAAAACGTGGGACCAGATCGCAGCCTTCGTGGGTCATCTGGACCAGAAGACGACTCAGCGGTACATTCACTCCGTGCCGAAGGACAAGCGGGAAACCGCCAACTCGATTCCGTTTGGGCTTTGACCATATGCCGATTCGAAAGGCCGACAGTGCCCTCAACGGAGCTTGGCAAAATGCTCAATCCTCAGCCAAGCCGGAACATCATGATCCTGATGAACCCTTGCCATAGAAGCGGTATACCCATTTCAACTTGGAGGACAGCAAGAAGCGCATCGAGTCGTTAGATATTCGGTTTTGACCCGGTTCGCTGGATGTTGAGGTTTTCTAATGGGATTGTACACACGCCAAAAAATCGAGAACTGGGTTAGCGATTTCTGTGGCTCCGACGCCGTGCGGTCGTTGTCCAGTGGCACACGCGAGTACGCGCCGGAATTGTTGACCACTTTTCTCGTGGCGGCGTGTGAGGCTCGTGACGTTGAGCCGGAGGACATCGAGGAGCCCGATCTTAAGCCCGCGCTGCTGAAGTTGGCCCGATTGCAGTTGCCCGGGAGCGCTAAGTTTGAGGTCCCCATGCTGTGCGGCGCGATGCTGGCGGATCTGGAATCCCAAGGGCGGCTGAGCGGCGGAAGGGTGCTTGGTGCCTACGTCCGCGCACTGAAGGAAGCATTCGCCGAGGCTGCCTCCGGTAAACCCAAGCCGGTAAAGCGCCCCGGCAGCCGCATCGGTCGCAACGATCCCTGCCCGTGCGGCAGCGGAAGAAAGTACAAGAAGTGTTGCGGAAACGATTGATGCCTCCAGCCCGAGATTCAGTTGTGGTAGGTTCAGGACATCCACATGATCCGGTGCCCATGAGGGCGGGACACCCCCCTGGCGTGAGTTTCTGGTGCCATTCTTCCCCCTCGATTGGGACACCCGACCGCTAGCTCGATTAGCTTCTCTCCTCTCCCCAAAGATGAAGCCAGGGCAATGACTGACCAGCGGTAAATCGGAAAGATTTCTTTCTTCCGCGAAAGAAGGAGCAATTTGCTCAGATCAAGCCCCGCCGGAGTGGCGACGCATGCTTGCATCCACATCAAGCCAGTGGTCAGGCGATGTGCGGCATCACGGGAGATGCTGAATGATGCCAGCCGCACGGCGCTCAATGGCAGCGAAATCTCTGGCAGACAAATCAGTCACATCGAATAGGGAACCCACAAAGCCGACGCCAGTTGCTCCTGCTCCGAGAATCTCGATGAAGTTCTCAGGCGTGACACCGGCGGTTGGGTAGATCCGCAAGTAAGGCAGCGGGCCAAGGACGGAGGTCACGTACGCGGCAATGTTTCCCGGTGAAGGAAACAACTTCACGAGATCAGCACCAGATCGGTGAGCTGCCACCATCTCTGACGGTGTGAAGGTGCCTGGAATGCTGACCACGTCGAGGGTCTTGGCCTCGGCGATGACCTCTGCATCGCACACCGGTGAGACCAGAAACTTGGCCCCCGCATCAACTGCTTGGCGAGCCTCCTGCGGCGACATAACGGTTCCGGCCCCTACGATCAGGTCGGTATTCTTGGCGAATTCTGAAATCAGCCGCAGTGCGTTGGGCGTGGTCAGCGTGAACTCCACCATGTGGAAACCGCCTGCGACGGCCGCCTTCATGGCATCTGAGGCCAGCCCTTCGCCCTCAGTGCGAATGATGGCACCGACTCGCCGCCGTTCGATTTCAGCTAGTATGAAATCTTTCCCGCTGTGGTTCATGATTCGACAGCATACCCCCGGCCGTCGCGAAGGCAACCGGTCAAGTAGCGGTGGTTGGACAACCACCGTGTCGCTGCCTCGATCCATCGCGGCGGATACACGCTCCGGCTGCTCCGTCACCTTGGAACCCGCCCGCCTTCGGGGGATGTGGCTTATGTTGGGCGATTGAATCGTCTATCCGTGACCGCTCAAGCGGCATCCTGTGCGATTGAGTTGCTTCAGTTTTCGCGGAAAAAGAGCAGCCTCTCCAGTCGTCCCCGGCGCGGCGTCGTTTGAGGTTGAAGGAGGCCCAGCTACGTGAACTAGCTCGTGGGTGTCCCAAGAGTCAGCGCAATATGGCACCGAAATTCCAAGGTAGGGTCGATAAAATATGATCAGGTCAATCTCAAACGAGCAACTGCGTGTAGAAGACCTCCCATCGCCGAGTGCGGACTGGGCTGCGATTCAGACCTTTGCCCTCACGTTCGATGCGTACACTCATTGGGGGTCATTCGAGAAATGCGCGGAGATAGCAAACAAGCGCGAGGCTTCGACATTGACCGAACTGAGAACGTGCCTGTTTTTCGAGCAACGGCGCTGGCGACATTTCGGCGACGATCCCGAAAAAGACGATTTGGCCTATATGCACAGGCTCATTGAGGGGATTCAGTCGCGGCTGCTGGAAAATCAGGCTGACTGACGCGCAGCCAACTGGCATGCCCATCCAGGATTTCACGACCATCATTTTCGACGTTGAAACGACGGGCACACTTAAAGACTACGACCAGATCATCGAGCTACCCAAGCGCAGCAAGATCATGTTTCCTATCTTCGATCAGTTCAATTACACCGGCAGCAGCCGGACGGTGGAGCAGCGCCGGGGCGACAAGGCGGGCAGGTTGTTTGAGAAGTTGGTCAAAGACACGGACCTCGAGCGATTGGACGGTTACCATGCTCTGAGGCACAGCTTCATCTCAATCCTGGTGGCACAGGGCAAGACTTGGGATCAGATAGCAGCGTTTGTGGGTCACCTGGACCAGAAGACCACTCAGCGGTACATTCACCTTATTCCGAAGGACAAGAGGGAGACGGCCAATTCGATACCGTTTGAGTTTTGAGACGAGAAGCGCCGTTCACAACCTCACATAGCGAGCCTGCCACAGCTCATGATAAAGTTCGTGACCTCGAATTGGTCGCGTGTGAACAACTTCAAAGGGAGGAATCGTCATGACTCTAACATACGGCCTGGATTCGTTCTTGGGGGGCAGGTCATAGGCTAGTTCTCCCAAGTCGCAGCCTAGCGAGCACGGCAATGATGTGTCTCGCTGAACTTTGGTGTGGCAGGCGGCCCTAACAGTGTTTGGGAACACCCGAACATCGTAACACTAAGCCGTTCCGGCAGCTCGACTACCGTTACCCTTTGTTTGTCGGTGTCGCAGACGAACGGTCGCGAAGGTGCTCTCAATCGGGTTCGTCGCCCGCAAGTGGCTCCAGTGCTCTGCCGGGAAGTCGTAGAAAGTTAGCAACTCAACCCGGTCTCTCTTCAAGCACTCAACAGCGTTTCTGTACTATGGCTTATACATCGTGACGAAGTTACGAGCTCATTCCGGAGAGATTGACTACGGCAACGCCCCACTGAAAAGGGTTTGAAACTGGGCATACTCCTGGAGATCGACGTCGCCGTCTGCGTCACTGTCGAACGCATCACAGGCAGGGGGGAGGCTGCCACCTGGGCCATTGAGGCAAACCAGCAAGTTGCTGTAGTCGATTAGGTCTACATCGCCGTCGCCATCGCTGTCGCCGGGGACCGGAACGGGGGCAGCTACCCCTGGCCAGAATCCGCCCGAAAGTTGCCAAGTGCCACCGGTCATTGTCCCGGCATCGAGCTGACCGATGGTGCCGGACAGCTCCCAAGTTCCGCCGGTCGTGGCCGTCGCTCCGCCGCTGTCGATCGTATGCCAGGACAAGTCATACGGCTGTGCGGAAGCAACCGTGCCCCAAGCACACACCCCCACCCCTGTCTTAACGATCGCTCTGGCCTGGATTCTAATTGGAAATAGACAGGCGCTACCTCTGCCCATAGATGGCTTCCCTGATCAGATCGCAGCTAGGGCCTTTACCTGGATCCTGCATTCACTTGATCAGATGTGGCAGGCTTGATTGTCGAGCATCTGTATCTGGTGGACGAGTGTGTCGCCAAATGGCGTCCTGGCAACTGGCCGCGAGAGGTCAGGCAGGAAATGTATAGTGCGGGCCGCCATGGACTGGTGCTTGGGGCAAAGAGGTATGATGCTAGGCGGTGCGCCCAGCCAGCAAGATTCCTTGTCTGGCCAATCAAGCGCGAGATCAAGCGCGAGATGAAGAAAGAGGAGAAGTACCGCGATCGCTTCCTCTCTCAGCCCCCCTGTGGCAGCAATGTGCAGACCCTTGCTGATAGTGTTGAGTTCACGCATGCCGCACTGTGCGAGGAGGCCGCGTTGCGAGCTGCTGCTTTGTACGATGCCCTGGAAATGATCTCGATACATAAAGCTCACCCAGTGTCCTTGAAGTATGACCTGGGCGGCAATGGGTGCCGGATGAGTGACGAGAAGTTGGGCGAGGCCATCGGCTGTAGCAGGAAGCACGCCAGCAATCGCGTTAGAGATGGCCTTGCAGGGCTGAGGGCGATACTGGGATGGTTGGATCGAACCAGGGGATCGTCTCCAGGAATGGGGGATAACAGAAATTGATCATCCACCAAGACTTGTGTCGTGTTGGGAATGCCAGGGCCAGGCTCAGGGCCAGACTGGGAGTAAGTACCACGAATGCGGGATGATGAGATTGACCGGGCAGCGATCTTCTTGGCACGGAGAAAGATCAGACGCAATGAACGGCTGCGGCCCTACCAAGAAGACCTTGAGCAAGAGATTAGGCTCTCTCTGCTTGAGTCGCGAGAGAAGGGACTTGACTCAGATGAGTCAATGCGAATTGCGGGCAGGAGGACCGAACTTCTCGCCTGGCGATACAGGCGGCAAGGGATCAGGGAGAAGCCGGTCGGCTTTGTTGGGCAATATGGCCAGAAGGATTCCGCGACTGCTCGGGAGTTGCTGCAACTCGCCCGAAAGTACGTTAGCGAGTTCGATCCTGACGTTAGGGCCACAGTTGGCTTGCTCGCGGGTGGCTATTCGCAAAAAGAAATCGCAAGCATCCTTGGTGTTTCAGAGACAACAATCACGAGACACAAGCAGCATGCCATGGCCGAACTCAAGAAGCGGCTGGAACGTGACGGATATGATTTTTGACTAGGTGACTGGTCGCGGGGTGTTGGCCCCAAGGGTTCGTCAAGAATCGGTAGAAACTCTATGACGCGAAATCAGAAGCAAGATCCTCGGCTGTCGCCCGATACTTTTTCCATGATGGGGAACGGTAAGTCAGCCTTAGCCGAGATGGTGTATGCCCTAGCAGCATCTCAATATGGTCAGGGGTGGCGTTCAAGGCTTCAAGCCTACTGGCGGCTGAGTGACGCAAAGGCCCGGGAGATTGGCCTGTTGCCCGAATGCAGGCCGGGGAATAGCTATCCAGGCGATGCCACCTTGGCTCGCACTGCTTGAGAGACTCCAGAGCAAGTTTTGAAAAGACACAATGGCGTCTCATGGAAGCTCTATGGTCCATCTTACCTTTATCCAAAACGAACAGCCACTTATTGAGCCACTCCCCCTCCTGGAAGATGACTCGGATGACCTCACTGGGTCGCGTAAGGGTGAGGTATTGAAGCTGCATCCAGTTGCCTGCTTGGACGAACAGGTCTCTATCGGATGCTTGGGCCTTGTCAATGATCCTCTTGACCTTCTTTGGGGGGATGGCCTTCTGGGCCACTGGCCCAAGAGGGAGGTTCTTGACGCCCTTGAAGTTGCGACCAGGGGCCATCTCCAGGACTTGCGCCCACTCCATCATTGTCTTGACGCAAGTGAGGTCGTGGTTGATGGTCTTTGGGCGATAGCCGTGCTGGATGCA
>JAJDDP010000215.1 GCA_029260235.1 Phycisphaerae bacterium
GGGATGCAGACGGTCAACAGAGCGGGCCAAGCTAAGAACAGCGCTCCGCCCGATCGCGAAGTCTCGCTTGCCGGTGCGATCAACGAAACACTTAGTTTCTGCTTGGTGGTATCGGCGCCGGACGGTCAAGTCCCCGAATTATCGGTATCGCCAAGTGATCTTCGCGGCGGGGCAGGGCTGATTGCCTCAAACGCGATGAGTGTTTTCAGGATCCTCGATGTTGATCCCGGACCGATTCCTGGTTGGCACCTGCGAAGCATCCCTCCTCAAGATCGGATTCGCCGGGCACCCGATGTCCTGGTTCCCATTCACTCGCCCCAGGGTGGTCTGCCCGTGGCTCTGCCGCGCGGCGAAAGCGTTGCCCTCTGGTTCGATCTGAACATAGCCAAAGGAACCCCGCCCGGCGCGTATACCGGCCAAATCGAAATCCTTTCAGCCAACCAGCAGATCCTGCTTGTCCCAGTTCATCTGACTGTTTGGCCTTTCATTCTTCCGAACAAGGTCGATACGGTCCTGCTGGCTGAGCTGGACCATGAACTTCTCTTTGGCCACCATGTCGAATTCCAGGGACGACCGGCCTCTTCCTCTGGCAATTGGAAGGAACATCCGACCGGCGCGGAATTCGACAGCCTTCTGCTCGAAACCATGCGTCTGCTGCAAAGCCACAAGATCAGCCCGTTGCTTAGCAAACTCACGCCGGTCGTACGCGTTGATGCCGACGCCAATATTGAAGTCGATTGGGACGAGTACGACCGCGTTGCGTCAACGTTTCTATCTGGAACCGCCTTCTTCGACCGGCAGCCGTTGTCTTCATGGCAGATCCCCTTCAGTGAAACCTTTCCGCCCGCTCCAGAATATGGAGCTCTTTCATCACCCACCTATTCACGGGTTGCCGCGCAGTACCTAGCCCGCTGCGCCGAGCATTTTAGCGACCGGGGTTGGCTAGCGCGTTCCTTCGTCGCCTTACCCCATGTGCGCCAAGGCGAGGCTGATGCCTATGCCAACATTCGACACTTTGGCCGCATCGCTCGCCGGGCAGATGACCGTCTGATGCTGCTGGCTGCTACGATGCCCCAGGATATGTCTGCTTATGGGTGGACCGATTTTGGCTGGGAGGATGTAGCCCGTTACGTGGATATTTGGTCGCCGACGGCCCAGTATTTCGATCCGGCTCAGGTCGGTCGATATAAGGCGGGCGGGCATCGCGGTTTCTGGCGGCTTGATCGACCTCCGTTCAGCGGTGCCGTCGATCTGTGGGCAACGCCAGCCGATACACGCGTCGTTGCCTGGCAAGCTTGGCTGTATGATGTGGAAGCCGTCCAACTGGGTGTGATCAATGCTTGGCCTAGGCTCGGACTCGAAGCGCCCACCATGCAGCAGTGCTGCGAAGACGGAGCGTCCCCGCTGATCTTCCCCGGTAAGCGCTTCGGGCTTTCGATGCCGGTCGCCACAGCCCGGTTGAAACGGCTTCGGCGATCCATGCAGGACTTAGCCTACGTTCGACTATTGGAGGATCGGAGGCTGGGGCACATCGCCGCATCGCTGGCGAACTCGCTCGCTCCGCGTGCTGGAGCCGATGTGTATGATGCCCATTTCGGCGATGGCAAACCCGGAGGGTGGGAAGTAGATCCGTCGTTGTGGTCGATGGCCCGGAAAATCATGGCCGACGAGATTGTCCGATCTATCCGCTCGGGAGGGGCATCTTCATCTCTGGCCGGTCAAGCATCGCGAAGCAATTCTGCCCTGGTAGCAAACTCGGTTCAGTGGCAGCGTTTCATGGAGCAATCGAGGTGGTTGGGCATTCAAGTGGATGGCGCCCGCGTGCATAAAACCGGGATCGCTTCGACCGGCCGACTAAGGGTCGAGGTGGCTGTGACGCTGACCAATCACACGCGATCACCCATCTCCGGACGCCTAGCATTCGATGGGCTGCCTATCGCCTGGACGACGGATGAACCATGGCTCAAGTTCGATGAGATTTCGCCGGACCGATCCCGCCGACTCACCATCAGCGCCGAAGCCTTGGTGATGGAAACCGACGAGGGTGCAGTTAAATACCTGCCGCTGATCTTGGAGACGTCGACTGATCAAGTCCGCCGCTTCAAAGCCCGCTTGAGCTACGTTCCTGCCCTGACTGTGCGGCGGGAGATCAACATCGACGGCGACTTGGCCGATTGGCCTGGCGGGGTGGGCAATGTCGCCGAAGACTTTGTACTGGTTACCGGAGAGTCGCCCGAATTCATCCGATCGCCTCAAACCAGACCCACGCAGGATACGCGCTGCTTTGTGGCCGTTGACGGTGATGCGCTCTATCTAGCCTTTCGATGTCCAAGAGATGATTCGGACTCACAGCCCGATGCTTTTCGCAATTCGGTCTCTTATGAAGACGGTATCCCCAGGGGCGACGAGCTGATTGAAGTTCTGTTATCCCCTGAAAACCTGGGCACGCGATCACCGGCTGACCTGTACCACCTGATCATCAAGCCCTATGCAACCTATTGGGAAAGAGGCGTCCGCACCGACCCACAGATCGGCAACACCGGGCCTTGGGCTGCTGACATTCGCACGGCCTTGTCCTTCACCGAGAATTATTGGACGGCCGAGGTGCGGATACCGTTTGATGCCTTCGGTGAGGTTATGACCACCCGCACCATTTGGGGTATCAACTTCACCCGCTTCGAATTGTCGCGGCAGGAATTCTCTAACTGGGCAGGCGCCGCCCATAATGTGTACGATCCCCTCTCAATGGGCAATCTCGCCTTGCCCTAGGGCGTGAGGCTTGGACCTCTCCTATTTCATTTCGCGATTGCAGATTCGTATTTTAGGCTCTATGCGGACCGCTTCCGAATTACGATAGCTCGCCGAATTGAAATGGGGACTCTAACCATGGACCAAGCCTTAATCGAACGACTCGAATCGAGTTTTAACCTCGTGGCACCGCGGGGGGAGGAGCTGATCACCCGCTTCTACGCCCTGCTCTTTAGCCGGAATCCAGAAGTACGCCCGATGTTCCCCGAGCAAATGGACGACCAGAAGGGCAAGCTGCTAGCCTCGCTGGTCTTGGTCGTGCAAAACCTACGCACGCCCGAGAAGCTGATGGAGCCTCTCCACGCCATGGGTGCAAGGCACGCGGGTTACGGCACGTTGGAGGCTCACTATCCGGTCGTCCGCGACACCTTGGTAGAGGTGATGGCTGAGATCGCCGGTGAGGCCTGGAGCGACCAATTAGAAGCGGATTGGAAAGGCGCTGTAGACTTGGTGTCCTCCATCATGCTGGAAGGCACCGCCCAGGCCCGCCCAGCCGACGCCAACGGGGTCTACATGTAATAGCTGGATCAGGCCGGCGACAGCAACGCCGATGAATCCAGTTACGGCCAAACACGTCTGCAAAAAACAACCGGCGCCAGCCACCGCACTAGAAGCGTGGTTGACGCTGTTCTTGTGCGCGAAATCAATCCAAACTCCGCCGCCATCGATCAGCCGACTCATCCATGCGATGTGAAATTACCAAGAACTGACACCTCTGAGGAATTCTTGCAGATTCTATCAGCGCGCCGGGCACGTATTGCGTTGTACGAGATACCCACGAGTTCTATGATCCGATCATCACGCAGGCAGTGCTCAATATCGACGATGCCGGCGTGACAGCCGCCGCCCTCAAGGCCACAGCATTAGCAAACTATGAGGTTACTAGAGACGCCTCTAAGCTGTTGCGCGACAACTGTGTTGAAGGCTACACGACCACATGCACTTGGGCGTCCGTTGGTTTAATTGTTGGCGGCGTTGGCAGCAGCGCAGCATTCGTCGTGTCGGCCATTCCATCGGGCGGAACCGGACTTGTTGGTTTCCTCTCGGCCCAGGGAACTATGTATGCTGGGCTGGGAACCAGTGCCGTGATAGCCAGCAACGGAGTGGGTGGTTGCCATGACGACCACCGCACACGCATGATTGCAGCCTCGAACACGAAGAAAAACTTGAACGCGTACGCCGACTCTCTAGTGCCGAATGCCATACAAGCTCTCGAAGCGACGGAGGCAGCGTTGGAGGCGGGCCTTATCGAATGCTGCCCTCAACAGCCGGCATAACAGGGTTCTTTTGGCGGGAGGCTTGACGTGCCCAGGCAGACGTATGTGTACTCGTTCAGGAAATCCGCTTGGTGGGTAGTAGGGCTGTCTGTCCTCACGGCTAGCGTACCCTTGATCTCAGACTTGTTGACTATGCAAGTACGAAATCGGGCCATGTGGCTGTTAGCCATCGAGATCCTCCTTCCTTTGACCGCCGGGTCGATCCCGTTCGTATGGCCATTGACTGTCGAACAGTTGAAGAGTTGGCGGCGGCGGCACTACAAGCTACTCCCCAACAGGTGCTTTCACTGTGGCTACGACCTTCGCGAATCCCCGGGGCCTCGGTGCCCCGAGTGCGGCGACCCGATGATGCACCGCGGTGGCGACGATAGCGAATCGTAGCTGGATGCTCTTTCAACGCGCCCTGCCCTTCGTCTCGGAGGGCAGGGCATTTCTGTTGGCCCGGCCCATGTTGGATGGTGGGGACCGCCGAATTGACGCTCCAAGCGGCGGAGGATGCCCTGGAGCTTTGTGTCGGCGAATGCTGTCGGCCGGTGCTAGTATATTGGGATTCTTCGTGGGAGCTTTGGCGTGCCGAGTGTAGCGTATAGCTATCGGAGCAGGAGAATTGCGCCATGGCTCGCACTGTGCGCCGTGTTGATGGGTGGTGCCCCTTGGCTCGTGGATCTATTCAGGTTAACGCTCAGATACTATCCCGTTTGGTATGTGACGGTACATGTCGCCATGATCTTATCAGGCAGCTTTTACTTCTGGTGGCCCGTGTCCTATGAGCGATTAAGAAGATGGCGGCGGCAGCACTACAAGGCGCTTCCCAACGAGTGCTTTCACTGCGGCTACGACCTCCGCGAGTCACCTGGTCCTCGATGCCCTGAGTGCGGCGACCCGATGACGCATCGCGGTGGAGACGATAGCGAATCGTAGCTAGAAACTCATTCGATCCGCCCTGCCCTTTGTCTCGGAGGGCGGGGCGGTACGGTTAGCCCGAGCATGAATCGGGACACGCAGCAGCAATGCACTGTGATGTCTTGCTCCGCTCTCGGTGCGATCCTTGCCCGCTTTGCACCCGAAGCCCAACCCCGAGATCGCGCATTTCTTCCCATCCAGCCTGCAATCACCCCCCCCTGCCCCGGGTACAACTCCCCGTGGAGCAGCCCCTTGTTGGGCGGTTTGTGGCCGCCTTTTGGCTTGGACGATTATTGACGTAAGTCTTTGCTTTGGATAGAGTAAGCGTAGGCAGGACGCCCCAAATCCCGCAGCGAATCGGTAGAGGCCAGGGACGGTCGGACCAACGCTTGGCATTGCTCATCCCTTAGCCCGTCATTACCGTTCGCGGTGTATATTACCTAATGGGGCTTACGTTTGGACCGCGTCGAGGATCGGAGTTGGCTGGGCTGTGCCTACTTTTAGCTACAGAGCGGTTGCCAAGGATGGTGGGGCGGTCACCGGGTCGTTGACCGCCGAAAACTACCAGGTCGCTATGCGTATGCTCGAAGAGCGATCTCTGGTGCCGGTCAATGTGCGCGAAGGAGCTGTCGCTGCCAAATCTCTGACAGGTGGCACCAAGAAGATCAAGCTCCGCTACTTGACGACATTCTATAGCCAGCTGGCCGATCTGCTGCGGGCCGGTGTCCCCATGCTCCGCTCTCTGGATGTATTGGCTCGGCAGTCCGCCAACGCTGCATTGACTGAGATCATCCGCGAAGTTCGCGAAGATGTATCCGGCGGTATGGCCCTGGCTGAGGCGTTTGAGAAGCATCCCAACGCCTTCAATCACCTGCATTGCGCCATGATCCGAGCCGGCGAGAGCGGCGGTTTCCTTGAGGATGTGTTGTCCCGCATCTCGGTTTTCGCCGAGCGTCAGGATGAGCTCCGCAACAAGGTTGTCGGAGCCATGATCTACCCGGCTGTGCTGCTTGCGGCTGGTGCTGTGGTGCTGACTTTCTTGATGGTGTTCGTCGTGCCCAAGTTGGGCAAGAACCTCAAGGAGGAAGATTACAACGTACTGACCTACATCGTCATGGACTCAGCCGACATTCTAGAACACCACTTCGGGCTGATAATTCTGGGTCTGGCTGCAATCGTCGTTGGCGTATCGAGCTTCTTGAAGACAGACATGGGCCTGCAGCTCAAGGCCAAAGCGGAACTGAAAGCGCCCGTGGCGGGCAAGATCTTTGTCATGATGGCTGTCTGCCGTTTCTGCCGTATTTTGGGCACCATGCTGGGCAACGGCGTCCCGATTTTGCAGTCTTTGAAAATATCCAAGGACTCAGCCGGTAATCCCATATTGGCTGAGCAGATCGAGGATGCGGCTGAGAGTGTCCGTAGAGGCGAGCCATTGTCGGCTCCGCTGGCGACGGCTGGGCTGTTCCCGCCGGATATCTTGGACATGATCGCCGTGGCAGAGGAAAGCAACAGCCTCGAAAATGTGCTGGTGCAAATTGCAGACACCAACGAAGCCCGCACCGCCCGGCAGATCGACTTGGCGGTGAGGTTGATCGAGCCTCTGCTGTTGATGCTCATGGCGGGGATGGTGCTGTGCATCGCCTTGGCGCTGTTGTTGCCGATCTTGAGTATGAGTACGTCCGCCATGCGTGGCGGCTAGAGATGATTGATACACGAACACGAGCGAAATGGTGCTCAAGCTTGAACAGGAGTAATGGTTATGAATAGACGAATACGCACAAAGCGCAGGCGAAGCGGTTTTACGCTTCTGGAGATATTGTTGGTTGTGGGCATCTTGGCCCTGCTGGCGGCGTTTGTCGTGCCGAACCTGATGACTGCGGGCGATGAAGCCAAGAACAACATCGCCAAGGCAGCCATCGAGCGCAACGGATCCATCGCCAGCGGGCTGAAGCGATTTCGGCTCGCTATCGGCAGGTTCCCGGACACCGACGAAGGGTTGGCCGCTCTCTTTGAGCGTCCCAGCAGCATTGACGATGACGATGATCGCTACAAGGGACCTTATCTGGACGGCACCCCGGAAGACCTCAGGGATCCCTGGAATCAAGAATTCCAATACCGCTCTCCAGGCGAGTTCAACGAAGACACCTACGACCTGTGGAGCACGGGACAGGATACTGAAGACGGCAGCGACGACGACGTCAAGAACTGGAAAGAGAAATAACCATTTGGGCAGTGTCTTCACTGACAAGATGCCGGTGCCACATGCAGGAGTGATTCGTTGCGGACTGCTGCTTCCAGCCAGGGAACCAGGACAGGAAGGCGTCGCTGTCGGCGCCGAGGGTTTAGCCTGCTGGAGCTCCTGCTGGTGTTGGGCATGATGGCTTTGCTGACCGCGATGGTGTTTCCGAACCTGATTGGCCAAATCGAGGAGGTGCGTCTGCCTGACTCAGCCGAGCAGATGCGGGCACTGGTGACGGCTGTACGGTCTAATGCCATGTTCGATGGGAAACGCTACCGCATTCGCTTCCCGCGAGATGATGAAATCGACGACACCGGCGATGATCGCCAACCCATCGTCGAGCGCGAAGACGACCCGATTTCCGAGCCGGAAGAATACAACCGGGTAATCGCCCCTTGGACCTTCGGCGAAGTTTTTCGCACCGGGGTTTGGTGTGCCCAGGTGCGCATCGGCAGGCCCTCGATCGATGACGATTTCCTCAGCGGCGAAGAATCCGAAGACATGGCTGAAGTGGTTTTCGAGGATGAAGACCCGCGTCTCCCGCCATTGGTCATCGGGCCTGACGGCTCGTCAGAGTGGGCGACGTTCGTGCTGACCAGCGTGGACCGGGAGATGGACATTGAGGAAATCGAAGAGCGAGATCCGGTCATCGAGGTCATCCTGGACGGCATGACTGGCCTCATCTGGTTGCAGAGACCGTTCTATGAGGAAGAACTGGAAATGCTCCGCGAGAACGGTTGGCCGCCCGTGTTGCGGCAGGATTTTGTTCGTCCCGAACCGTTGACCGAAAATGATGTGCTCGAAATCAAGGAGCAGTTAATTCGTCGATGAAACACGCTCCCCGAGCTAGCCGAGTTGTAAGTTCGTCGCGTTCTTGTCTGACGCCGCGATCAATATGCGCCACTGCTGTGTCAGCCGTGCCGCCAGCGGCGCTTCGAGCTGTGATACTATCTAATCCCCAAGCCCAGCGCTCACAGAGCCGTGGCGCCTCTCGAATCGCGTACATCGGGGCGCGGGCTGGATACTTGCTGCTCGAAGTGGTTCTGGCCCTGGGACTCTTGATTCTGGGGATGGCCATCATCGGCATGCAGATTCAAGATGCGTTCGAGGCAGCTCACGACAGTCACCGCATGTTGCGGGCGATCAACTTGGCTGAGAGCAAAATAAGCGAGCTTGATGCGGGGTTGATCATCGACCTGGACGAAGCCGTCGATGACGACCTCGAGCACGAGTTTGGCCGCCTGTTCCCGAATTACGGTTGGCGCATTCGCTTGGAGCCGTTGCAGGATACGCCCGAGCTGTGGGCTTTGCGTCTGGACATCCTGTTTCAATATCGAGAGGACGTCGAAGAGGAGTTCGACTTCGACGAGGCTGAGATTGTCTTTACGACTCGCACCTTGCGGACCAACCCACCTACCATCGATCCGCAGCGCGATTTCGGCGCCGACGAGGACGCACTCGAGAATTTGACCGAGGCGCTGGCTGGCACGGACATCGATCCCAACAACATCGACCTGCGGCTAATCGGCGGCATGCCGTTGGATCAACTCTTGGGCATGCTGACCGCACTGCAGGAGGCTGGTGTTCTGCAGGGCGTGGACTTGAGCAGCGTAATTCCGCCGGAAATCATGGACATGCTCACTGATGGCGGACTCGACCTCGGCGATCTAGGCGGCGACTCCACCGGCGCACCGGAGGGGCAGTAATGATCCTGCGGCGGGGCGATGTGGGTTGCAGATTCCGGATTGCTCCTGGCAAGCGGCACAGCCGGCGCCGCTCTGGTTTGACTCTCTTGGAAGTCATATTGGCATCTGGCTTGATGGTGACACTCCTTGGCATGGTGTATTGGTTTTATGACTCCTCGCTCAAAGCCCGTGAGGAAGGCATGGTCCGAACGCGCGACGTGCAGTTGGCCCGGGTCATTCTGGATCGCATGACCGAAGAGATCCGCCAAACCGTGGGCAATATGCCAGGGTATGGGCCTGGGTTGTTTGGGATGAAGCATAGCCTGTCGGTCAATACGTTGGTCTTGCCGGACCAGATTGTAGCCCGGCGGCGCGGTCTTACCGATAGCAAGGTCGCAGGCCAATTCGATTTGCAAGAGGTCCGCTACTACATCGCCTGGGATGAGGAGAACCCGGACGAAGAGGGCAGGCCTCGCTGCTTGGGATTGGTTCGGCGGGTCACCAAGACGTTCAATCAGACCAAGATCCAAGGTGCCTCAGAAGACGCAGAAGAAGCCTCCGAAGATGCCGAGTCCGTGGCAGTCAAAGAGGAACTGTATGCCCCAGAAATCAAGTTCGTCGATTTTAGATTCTTCGACGGCGCAAGTTGGTGGGAGGATTGGCAGTTGTCCCAGGGTAATTCGTTGCCCATGATTGTGCGGGTGACCGTGGGCTATTCGCCCTTGTATCCCGAAGAAGAAGAGCAGCTCGAGCTCCTGGAAGACAACTTCCTCCGTGACGAGGATTTGCGCGAAGCCTTGGAAGATGACAAGTACACCGTGTTTGTGCGGCTGATTCAGTCAGATGCCAATCCCATCGGAACCCGCCTGCAGCGCGAAGCCTCAGCGTTCTCCGCGTCGGATGGTGGGATATGAGGGTCAGAACTGCGAAGTTGGAAGCGAGAAGTGAGAAGTCGTTGGCCCGGCGGCGGGGCGTTATTCTGCCGGTGATTCTGTTCATGTTGATTCTTCTGGGCCTGCTGGGTGCTAGCTTTGCTTTTCGGGTTCATGCCGATCGCTCATCCATGAACGCGGTGGGTTATCGCATGCACACCAGGATGGCCGCTGAGGCGGGGCTGCAGAAGGTCTTGCTGATGCTGCGGACTCAGCGAGATGACGTGAGCAGTTGGTACAACAACCCGGACGAGCTGAACCGCATCATCGTATGGACGCCCGAGGATGAAAGCCTCTACGGAACCAACACAGAGGAAGAGGGTGACAATCCGGTCGCATACCGGTTCAGCATTGTGGCTGACAACCCTTTTGACGACGAAGACAAGTGCCGGTACGGGATTACCGACGAATCGGCCAAGCTAAATATCAACGTAGCAAGCCGGGACCAATTGCGGCGCTTGATTTCTCAGATCGCCACCGAAGACATGGTGGTTCAAGAGTTGGTAGCGGCCCTGCTCGACTGGCGCGATGAAGATGACATCGTCGGCGAAGACGGGGCGGAGGCTGACTACTACAAGTCTCTCGATACGCCGTACCGCCCCAAGAACGGTCGCTTCGACACGATTGAGGAATTGTTGCTGGTCAAGGGCTTCGATGGACGGGTGCTCTACGGCGAAGATTTTGACCGAAACGGGCTACTGAGTGAAAACGAAAAGGATGGCGACGAGAAATTTCCGCTCGACGACGGCGATGAGATCCTCAATCGCGGGCTATATCCCTACATCACGGTGGTTTCCCGCGATCCACAAACCGACCGTGAAAACAGCCCCAAGACTTACCTCTATGGCCCGGTAGAACAAGTGCGCAGTCAGCTAGGTGAGCTGTTCGAGGATCAAGGCAAAGTTGACTTCATCATCCAGGCATTGAGCAGTGATCCGCTAGGCGGTGATTCGCCAGGCGGTGATCAGCCGGGTGGCGATGCGGACCAAGAGCAGGGCGATCAGCCAAGCGACGGCTCCGAACAGGATGGCAGCGGTGACGATGAACCGGGCGACGAGCAACCGCCAGAGGATCCGGACGATTCAGCTACTGGTGATCGGGACCCGCAGCGCCGATCACAGGTTAGGCCCAATGCAGGCGACGACGAAGAAGAAGACGACCCTGAAGAAGAAGCTCAGCGCGTTGGGCGAGATCGAGGCGAAGCCCAGGTGCCAGGCGATGCCAGATCAGTCCTCGAGGGCTTGGTAGGCCAAGGATCGGGCGCAGGCGGCGACGCGCAGGCCAACAAACTGCGAAGCCCAGCCGATCTGCTACTGGTTGAGGCTGAGGGCGGAAATCCGCTGACCTCCGAAGATCTGCCGATCTTGATGGAGAAGACCACGGTCAACGACCCGCTCCTCGCTCCAGAGGGGCTTATCAATGTGCTGACAGCTCCGCCCCAGGTGCTGCGAACGCTCCCAGCCCTCACCGGCGAGGAAGTGGCTGCCATGGTCGGCGCTCGGGCTGAGTTGACTGACCAGGAACGGGTTTCAACGGCTTGGTTGCTGACCAAGGAGGTTGTCAGCCCAGAGCACTACGGAGAAATTGCCGGGTTGATTACCGTGCGGAGTATTCAGTTCTCGATTGAATCGCTGGGATTCGCGGATCATGTCGGGGCGGTTTCTCGGCTCCAGGTAATGGTGGAAATGCGTGGTCCGGTTCCCCAAATTCTCTATTATCGCGACCTAACCAGCCTCGGCGCGGTATACCCCATCAGAGAAGGTGAAGCTGAGTTCGGATTTGGTGGCCAAGATGGCTGATCGCAACATCGTGAGCATCGATTGGGATCCGCGCGAACTGCGCGTGGTGCATGCCAAGGTGCGCAAGGGCAAGGTCCGGATTCAGGACGTCTTTGCTGCCTCAATTCCCTCGGACGTAGACATGACCGATGCCGATCAGGTCGGCCAACTCTTGCACGATGCGTTCAAGCAAGAGCGCATCAATTGCCGCAAGGTCATCGTAGACATTCCCCGAGACCAAGCAGTGCTCAACACGCTACGACTGCCTCCCGTCTCGGTCAGCGACATGGCTGGCATGGTCGAACTCCAGGCTGGCAAAGATCTCCCCTTCCCCGCGTCAGAAGCGGTCATCGATTTCGCAGTTCCGCCGGACGTCGAGGGCATGACTGAGTGCGACGTGTCGGTGGGTGCGGTGCGGATCGAGGTGCTCGATTTCTACCGCAAAGCCTGTGAAGTCGCCGGCCTGAAGCTTGAGCGCGTCGGCTTGCGACCCTTCGCCAACAAGGTGGCTGTTACCCATTTCCTGTCCGAGCCGTTGCCCGAACGGGTGTTGATGATTGACATCGGGCCTAGCGTTACCGAGATCAACGTGCTTCGCAACGGGCAGTTGGTATTCTCGCGGGCAGCTTCGGTGTACGTTCCTGCCGGCGGTCCCATGACCGCATCGACGGTCTTCCGCCTGAAGGAACTAGAGCCCGAATCGCACGGGGCGACGGCCGAGGCTGAGTTGGTTCCTTTCAATCATGACGTCGATAGCGGCCCGCGAGAATCAGCGGCTATCGTAGCTGACATGATGGTTGAGGTTACCCGATCACTCGAAGCCTACAGGGCGCTCGATCCCGGCGCAGAGATGGACGTCATCGTGGTAGCCGGCGGCACGGGGATGGAAGAGTCCCTGGTCGATGCGATCCAGCGGCGTTTTGGTGTTGAGGCTGAGTTGTATAATCCCGCCTCGTGCTTGGATGGCGATGGGCAAAGGGCAGAAGCTGCCTGTGGCTTCTCGGCGGCGCTAGGGCTTGTTCTGGGCCACGCCGGTGAAGGTCGGCTGCATTTTGATTTCCTTAATGCCAAGAAACAAGAAGCACCTGGGCAGGCGAAGCTCAAGAAAGTTCCCTTGGTGGCTGCGGTTGTCGCTCTTTTTGTGCTGGCAGTCGGCGTGTTCTATGTCAAAGGGCCGGCCAAGAAATTCGCCCGGGTTCGTCAACTCCAAACCGAAATCAAAGAGGCAAAGGCTATCGTCAAGGACAACAAGAAATTCATTGCCATGGTGGATGACATCGGCAAGTTTGAGCGCGATCAGCTCGTCTGGGTTGACGAGTTCTATCGGGTCATCAGCATGCTGCCTGAGGCGAAGCGCGTAGTGCTCAACAAGTTGGATGGGTACCAAGATGCTGGGCGCATTGACTTGGCCCTGCGAACCAGTAAAGGCCAAGAAGCATCTGCTCTGATTGAAGGAATTGAAGAGTTCGCTCCTGAGGGCAAGATAGGCCCATACTACAGGGCGTCGCGCGGGGCGAGCAGCATGGGCAAAGGCAAGTACGCGCATCAAAGTACCATCCGAATTGAAATTGTGGGTGCCAAGAAATAAAAGTAAGTTGAGGACTTGAGTTAGGGACGCGAACTGGTATCGACTGAACCATGAACACGCGGGAAAAAAGACTGGCGACCATCGTAGGCTCCTTGGCTGGCATTGTGCTGGTCGCCAAGGTGGTCTACCCCTTGACGCTCAAGCCCTTGTTCGACGTCAGCAACGAGATAGCCGAACTTGAGGACGATCTGGCTGACTGGGAAGACAAGCAGGACCTCTTTGACGTATCCATGCGCCGGTACAAGGAGTTCGTCGAGCGGACTGGCGGCACTGACCCCATGCGGGTGCGGAACGTCATCCAAGCCCGGTTGGAAGGGATGCTCCGCAAGGTAGGTCTTGAGTCGGCTGACTCCAAAGTCAGCCCCAAGAAACCGTCCGTCGATCGCAAGTCCCAGGTAGCTACGGTGTCGTTCCACATTGCCGCCGAAGGTCCTTTGAATAAATCGATCAGATTCTTGAAGCAGTGCTACGAACTGCCCTACGTCGGCAGGTTCAAAGACGTGAAGCTGGCCCCCGCCAGTGCCAAAGCAGCTGACAAGCAGAAAGACTTGATCACGCTGACAGCTACCTATCAGATCCTGGTCCCGCCCAAAGATCCAGCCGCCGTGGACATGATCGATTTCACTGCTCTCCACCAGCCGGATCAGGTGGTCGCCCATGAGGGTTTGCCCCTGGCGATGATCTGGGATCGCAAGCCGTTCAATGAATATGTCAAGCAGGAAATCAGGCGGCCAACTCCCCCGATTCGGCAGCCGCCCGCCGTGAAGGAACCCGAGCCCAAGAAGCCTGGGCCCAAAAAAACACCGCCGCCGCCCAAGCAAGAAGATCCCGACCGCAAGGTCAAATACATCGCGGCTGTGCTGCGCTATGGCACCGATGAATTGCTGGTCACCAACAACCGGAGCAAGACCAGCGAGTATGTGGCCAAGGGCGAAAAGCTCGACGGAGGCACCCTCATCTACGTCCATCCGTTTGGGGCAATCGTGCGCAAGGACGATGGCTACCATTTCTATGAAATCGGGAAGCTGCTCTCCGAGGATCTGCCCCTCGACCAGGTCAGTAACGTGCCTGAGATTACTCAGATAGCCTTGATACTACGCGAGGAATCCGAGGCCAAGATGCTAGAGGCAGCAGCCGAGCAAGAGGCTCCAAAGGATGACGATGGTGAGCCAACGCTAGGGCCAATGCCAAAGCTAAAGCCAACGCAAGCGAAGCGCCCCAGCAGAAACGCATCCCCTGTCACACACGTGTTTCGCGCTGCTGCCTCGGGCGAAGCGACCTCTCAGCCCACCAATGTGTACAGGCGTAAGGCGGGGGTAGGCAGACCGAGACCCAAAACAAGACCTAAGCGGGCCGTGCCGCAGGCGTCGCCAAGGCGAATCGGCAAAGCGGGCAAGAAGATTGAGAAGGATTCAGCCGCCAAGGGTGGGGCGAAACCGCCCAGTTAATCGCAGCCTTGGGCTTCGACGCAGTGTAGGAAGCGTAGAGCAATTGAGCGATGAATGGCGCCCCTCACGCGAGCGGACGGGGCAAGCTCAGCCAAGGATGATGCAATCACGCCTTGGCGAATCAGACAGTGTTGAGGCATGGGTCAAGGCTGAGGCGGAATCTCGGCTACAACCATGCAGGAGATGGTGCGATGACTCGTATGGACGTGAATCTTCGTTGGGCAGCCCGCTGGAGTGCTGCGGTCTGGATGCTAATGCTTGGTGCCGCAGCTTCGACATCGCTGTGGTCGACGCCGACTTGGGCACAGGATCCGCCACCGGCTCAAGATGAGGATGAGGGTGAGGCAGACGAGACCGAAGGCGATGCCGCTGAGGAAGAGGAAGGCGCTGCTAGCGACCCCGCCGACGACGACGCTGACGAAGCCGATGATGAATCTGATGACGTAGCCGATGAAGAACCCGCTGAGGAGGAGCAGCCAGCAGACGACGTCGGTACTTCAGGTCAGCCGGAAGAAGATGAGGCGGCTACGCCTGAGCAAACCGAGGAAGATGGGCAAGCCCAGGACAGCGAGGAAGTCGATGATGCCGAAGGTAATGCCAGCGACGACGCCGACGAAGAAGAGAATCCAAAACCCAAGAAGGCTGACCAAGGCGCCAGTCAATCTCGGGCAGGCGAACCAACCCCCAAGACTGACAACAGCAACGAAGCCCGCCGAAAGCGGCTTGAAGATCTGCGCAAGAGGCGTGAGGCATCTCAAAAGAAGCGCGAAGCTTCCGAGAACAAACCTCGTTCGGTCAAGGGCAAGGTCAGACCAATGGGCGGCAGGAAAAGGGCGGGCGCTAAAAAGCCAAAAGCTTCCCCAACGCCCGTGCGGCCTGCTCCAAAGAAACTGACTGGCGAGCCGGAGATTGTTGTAGACATCGACCTACCCGAACCCACGTCCGGCGAGCCGGCCGAAGACCGCGAATACCAGTTCAGCTTTGAAAACATCGAATACGCCGAGCTTCTAGATGCATTCGCCCGCATGAGCGGCCTGCCCATGATCGGAGATCCGCCGGTTGGCAAGGTCACGTTCAAGACGACGGAGGTTATGGACTTCGACGCTGCGCTTTCTCGAATTCGGATGCTTCTTTTCCGCCACCGCGACGTCTACTGGATGGAACGCACCAAGGACAACGTGCTGCACGTCTTGCGTATGAACGAGATGAGTCGGGGAATTCCGGTAGAGAAAATATACCCCAACGTTGAGGCCTACTACGCAGACAACCCTGCCGACAATGAGCTCGTGATGTTGCTGTACCGGCCGGAAAAAGGATCGGTCGACGATCTGATGATGATCCGCGATTTTCTCCCGGATTATGTTTCGATGGCACCAAGGGAAGGGGCCAACACGAATCAGATGACAGTTTTTGCGCTGGTCAAAGACATCAACAAATTCCTGGAGCTCAAGGAACTGTTTTTTGCCGAACAGGATCCTCGAATCATCAAGAAGATCGAGATCCACAACATCACGCCGACCGCAGCCATCGAATCGCTCCGGCAGCTGATGGACCTGACCGGCCAAGCTGCTCCGCGCCCCCCCCGCGGCAAGGCAGCCGCTCCGACCAGCCCCGGGAGTGAGATTAAATTGTTGCCCGACGACGATCAGATGGTGCTGATCGTTCGTGCCCTGCCCAGCGACATCGAAGAGATCGAGCGGCTGCTGCCTTACGTCGATGTGGACATTTCCAGCGAATACGATCCTGTGATCATAGCGCTCGAGCATGTGACGGCTGACAAGATGATGGAGCAGCTCAGGCCAATGCTCGACGCCTCGACGCAAACCGCCAAGCCAGCTGCGGCAAGTTCGGCGCGCAACAAACGCGGCAACAAGCGGCCGGCACGGCGAGCCACGCCCAAGACCACTTCGTTGACCGCCGACAAGGTGACCGTCCTACCCAACCGCCGAAACAATACCTTGATCGTCATGGGCGATGAAGAAGGCGTCGCTCGAGTGCGGCAGTATGTCGCGATCCTCGACATCCAAAGCATTCAGGAACGGCCGACCGTAGTCAAGATAGAACATGCAGACGGGGATGAATTGGCTGGGCGCCTTGACGGCGTGATGAAGCAAGTAAGGCCTCAGTCGCAGTTCTCGGTTGTATTCGATGGGGCGAATGAGTCGCTGATTCTGGTTGGAAGCAGCCTCGACTTGGACTTGGCCACGGAGATGATTGCCGAATGGGATGTGGCTACTTCAGAGCCGACGCTGCACAAGTACAAGCTTGAACACGCTCAACCAAGCCAAGTCATTGCAGTCCTGTCCCAGATCGAGAGCGGAACTGTTGCGCCCAAGCGTCCCGTGGCCCGCAAGAACAAGAAGGGCAGGAAGCCAGCGCCCAGGAGACCGAACCGAACAAATGCCGCGGGCAAGTTTATCGCCGATGAAGCGAACAGCATTCTCTACATCGTATGCACGGATGAGGAGTGGGAGAGCGACTACCTGCCGGTGATCGAACAATTGGAGGCTGACAACGCCGGTAGCCAGATGCAAAAGCACCGCATCGAGCTGGCCTATGCCGATCCCACTGAGTTCATAGCCAGCATCACCGCTCTGCTGGATGACGGCCAAGGCGACTTCCCACAAATGGCTGCCTTGGCGGACGCGGTTCTGATTCTCAATCCTACGCCGCTTCAAGTCGCCCAGATTGAGGCATTGATTCCCGAGTTCGACGTCGATCCCGAAGCTTCGTCCGATTTGGTCCGGCGCATTTTCGAGCTTGAATTCGTGCAACCCGATCAGGTTCGTACGGTGATCACCACGATGCTGACCAGCTCATCCGCGCCGGCCAATGTCCAACCGCGCAGGCCCAAGCCTAAGAAGGGTGCCCCACCAAGGAAGACGTCACGTGCAACCGCAGCTGTGCAAGACATCAAGTTCGTCGATTTGGACGGCAACCGGCTGATGATCAGTGCGCCGCAGGACAAAATGGAGCGGATCGAAGAGTTGATCGCCCAGGTTGATGTCGAGCAGGACGACGAGGTCGAGGTGCGGGTCTATCCCTTCACCGCCGGCGTCAATGTGATCGAGGTGGCCAACGACCTTCGCCAGTTCCTAGGTGGCGCCGCTGTCCCGGTGAGGGGTCGCAAAGGGAAAGTGACGCCGTCAGGTACTTTGGATGGGGGCATCACCATCATTCCGCAGGCAGCTGCCCACAAGATTCTGGTGTCAGCCCCGCTCGACCGCTTTGAGGAGATTGAGGAGTATATTTCCATCTTGGGGGCTGACAGCGAGTCGGTGGAAATGGTCTACGAGTTCTTGACCTGCCGCGAGGACAATGCCGACATGGTCGTCTCCATGATGCAGCCCATGCTCGAGGCCAAGCTCAACAATTTGCTTGAGCAGGGCGTCATCCCCAAGCCCGCCAGCGGCCCCAAAGGACCGCAGGCTAGAAACCTATTGACCCTGCAAGCGGATCCACGGGGCGACCGCATCGTGTTGGCCGCACCGCAAATCATCGTTGCCGAGGCCAAATCATTGTTGGCCTTGATCGACGATCGCGAGGCCGACGAAACCGAAGCCCGGGTCATCCGCTGGGTGACGTTGGACAAGACCGACTCGGATGAAATGGTCACGCTGATCGCAGGCATGCTCTCGAAACGTTCGGCTTCGCGTCCAAAGCCGTCGCGGGTCGCACCACGAGGCAAGGGCAGACCCGCCGCAGTGACTCCGCCCCGATCCGGTGGCGATGACTCGCTGGACGTGGTCGTCAATGCCGCCCCCGGCGGCCAAGCGGTGATCCTCTCAGGCATCGCCAAGGATGTCGAAGAGGTCGAAAAGTGGATTCTGGATATCGAAGAAAACGCCGTCGCTTCGACCAAAATCGTCAAGCTGTATGACCTGGGAAGTGCAGATGCCGAACGGGTGGCTGACTTCGTGATGGCCGTTGTCGATCGCGGCGGCAAACAGGTCCGGGCGCCCAAGAAGGCACCCGCCTCGGATGAGGACAGCTTTCTGGATGATTTCTTTTCGTCCGAAATCACCCGGCAAGGTCAAGACATTTACCTCCGGGCGGACACCTACAGCGGAACCATGCTCGTCGCAGCCACCCCGGCCAAAATGCGCGAAGTAGATGAAATCGTCTTCACCTTCGTCGGCGACCCAAAGACAGGCGAGCCCGGGATTGATCTCGCTGGCAAAGAGGAAGTGCTGCCGTACTTCTTGTACGATTTGGTCCGGGGTGATGCCTACGACGCTGCCAGCAAATTGAGCAGCATTATTGACGCTATCTGGGCTTACGCCGACAAGCCGCACGTCAACCATGTCCCCTTTACCTCAATGCTAATCGTCAAGGGCAATCCCGATCGATTCGATGAAGTTCGAGCTCTGATTGCTGAGTACATTGACGAATCTGCCGGAGGGCCGGTTCTTGCTAGTTCGGTGCTCTCCACCTCCGGCACTGGGATGACGGCCGGCTCAGCTGCCAGATTGCTTCAGGGCAAGCTGCTAGGCTCGGGTATCGAGGTCGAAATCGTTCCAGCCACTCCAGATGAGCCCGGAGAGTTGGAAGAAATCTTGCTCACCAATCCCTGCGTTCTACCGGCAGGTCTGTTTCATAGCCTTGAACTTGCGGTGGCCGGTGTCGATGACGAGCCAGCCGTTTCGGAGGAAGCGCAAGCCTCGCAAGAGGACCCCCAGCCAGAGGAAGTAGAAGCCAAGCTAGACCCAGCCGCTTTGATAGAGAATCTAGCCTCCGCCCAATCGGCTGAGCAGGGCAAGAAGTTGCGCATTGTTTATGACGACAAGACCGGAAAGATGTGGCTCGAGGGTGATTCCGGCGTGGTCGAAGAGGCTGAAGACCTGATCGACCTGTTCAAAGAGGAGGCTAAAGACATACCATCGCCTCCGGACATCCGCATCTTCCGCATGAAGCACGTCAGCGTTACCAAGGCATCGGACATCTTGGAAGAGATGTTCAACGACAAGGCCCGGCGTGCCCAACAGGCCCGCGTGCTCCAGCAGCAACGCCGCCAGCAGCAGCAAGAGCGTCAGCGCCAGCAGCGAGAGGCAAAAAAAAACCAGGCTGACAAGAGCCAGCCACAACGCCCAGATCAACCCGAGCAGCCGCAACAGCAAACCCAACAAATGCCCGAGTACAACATCACGGTTTACCCGAACCCGCGAAACCGCACGTTGATCATCAAGGCAGCCACCGAAGCGTATCCTGCGGTGATCAGCTTGCTCAAGAAAATCGACCGCGAGCCGATCGCCCCGTTGGATTACAAAATCTTCACCCTCGAAAGTGCCATTGCCTCGGAGGTGGAGGAGCAGCTCAAAGCCATGTTCGGGTTGGGCGGATCCCAGGCATCTCCCAGGCGGGGACGCACAGCGGGACGCGCTCGAACTGGGCAAGCCGGCGGCGAAGATCTAATTCAGATGGACATGCCCAGTGGCAGTGGCAGTGGCGCCATCGCTGCCAGCGAAATCACCATCACCTCCAACCCCGGAACCAACAGCATTTTTGCAATGGCTCCTGGGGAGGCGATGGAACTGATCGAACGTTTTATCGACGACATGGAAAACCTGGGCAAGCCAGTCTTTATCACCAAGACCGTCGAGATGCAGTACGCGGACGTCACCCAAGTCGTCCCGCAGCTAGACAAGTTCTTCAAGTCAACCAGAAGCAAACCCAAAGATGGCGGCTTTGATCCCACCAGCATCAATGCCCCCTTGTTCATGCCCGATCCGCGGACCAACTCGATCATCGTGCGGGCATTGGAAATCGACCTGCCCAAGATATTGCCGATGATCGAGCAATGGGATGACGAAGTGATTGGCCAGGAGGTCCGCGACTTCACACTGACCCATGCCAACGCCACCAAGCTAGCTAATACCTTGCAGAAGCTGTACGGCGGCAAGAAAACGAACAGCAACAGTGCCAAGGCGGTCAAGATCGAAGGCGATGCCGAATCGAACATTATCTTTGTGACCGCTCCGCCGGAACTGATGGAAGAAATCGCCGGGCGAATCGCCTCGGCTGACACCGAAGCAGGCCAACGGGCTACGCCGCGCGTGCTCTCAGTCATGCTGGGTAAGCCGACCGCCATCGCCAAGAAAATCGAAGAAGCTCTGGGCAAAGGAGCTACTAAGAGTATCAGGATCACCGGCGACGACGGCAGTAAGAAGCTGTTCGTCTCCGCCCCCGATGAAATGATGCCGGCGATCGAATCGCTGCTGGCTCAGTTGGATAAGCCGCCGACCTCGCTGGACATGAAGGTTTATCCGTTGGAGCATGGGCACGCGAAGGAAGTGCTTACCCAGCTTAATCAACATGCCAAGCAGATCGGGCAGCAGCTCAAGAGCGCCGGGATCGACATGGATGCCTACTCGGCCACTGCGGATGAACGATCCAACTCGCTGGTGGTCATGGGCGGGCCGTTGACCTTCATGATGGTGGATAGGCTGCTCAGGGACTTGGACCTGCCCGCACGTGATCCGACGCAAATCGTTACCTCACTCTATCAATTGGTAAACGCCAACGCTGCGGAGATTGCCCGGAACATCAACAGCATCTACCGCGACGAAAAGAAGAAGCAGGGCGTCGATCCACCCAAGGCAGAGGCGAACCCCACCAGCAATACGTTGATCGTTCGGGGCACCAAGCGACAGATCGAAGAAGTCTACGAGCAGCTCATCAAACCTGTGGAAGAAAACGCCATCGTTGCTTCGGCTGACTTGAAGGACGAGCGACTCAACCTGCAATATGCCAAGGCTGATGAGGTTGCCAGGGACTTGACGGCCGTATTCAACGGCAGATTCACAGCAATCAATCGAGCCAAGCTCAAGAACATCAAGCCCAGCGAGTTGACCGTTTCAATCACGCCGGATGTCAACGGCAATGCCCTGATGGTCACTGCATCAGAGGCCAACATCGCCTACATCAAAGAGCAGCTGCTGGCTATGGACACTGAGGAAAGCGGAGCCAAGTCAGCCACCGCCACGCGGATTCACGCACTGACCTACGCCGAACCCAACAGTGTAGCCAACGTGATCAACAGCGCATTTCGCAAGCAAGGCCGAGTGGCTGAGAAAGACCGCGTCCAAGCCGTCGTAGAAGGGGCAACCCAATCGGTGGTGATTATCGCCTCAAGCGCCAACCAAGACAAAGTGGCTGAGTTGATCTCACAAATGGACGTCGATAGCGGGCAGGGGGAAATGCGCGAAGTCTACAAGGTGCAGGACGCCAGGGCCTCTGACTTAGCCAGGATCGTCACGCAAACGCTCAATGCCACCCGCCGTCGTGATCGCCGCGGACAGCTTCCCGTCAGCGTGGTCGCCAACGACTCCCTGAACGCTCTGATCATTGCTGGATCAAAGACGGACTACGAGAACATCCTTCCCTTGATCAAGTCGTTGGATCAAAAGCCTGAAGAAATGACCGGCCTGTTCCCCGAGGTGTATGTCCTCAAGTACGCTGACCCCGGATCAACGATCGGCACGATTCAGAGCGCATTCCCGAGGCTGTCGGGTGCCACGCCCGAGGATACCGTTCGTGCGTCCTACGCATGGGGGACTTCTTCCCTTGTTATCTCCGCCTCCGAAGAGAATCACGTCAAGGTAAAGGCGCTTCTCGACAAGATCGATCAAGAAGGCACCATGAATCGCTCAGTGAATAAGGTGGACTTGGAATACGCCAATGCAGACGACCTAGCCGGCAAGCTGGGGCAGATTTATTCGCGCAGCCGCCGCAATCGCCGCGATGAGCAACCCATGTCGTTTACGGCTGACCCAGGCACCAACTCGCTGTTGG
Organism: Phycisphaerae bacterium; assembly: GCA_029260235.1. GTDB lineage: Bacteria > Planctomycetota > Phycisphaerae > UBA1845 > UBA1845 > OFTM209. The sequence continues at coordinate 22,450 of JAJDDP010000215.1, forward strand.
TCTATTCAACGGACTCGGAACTGGAAGAACTCATGCCATTGCTCCAGTCACTGGATGTCAAGCCTGCGTTCGAGAAGCAACGCCAGTTCAAGTCGTTCAAGCTGACCTACGCGGAGAGTTGGGGCGTCAAGCAAATGATCGACGAGTCGTTCCGCCCCCGAGGTCGCAACGCGAACCCGAGGGACATCGTCACCACCATGGCGGACTGGGGGTCCAATTCAATCATCGTCACCGCATCGCCCGAACGTCTGGAGCAGGTCGAGTTGCTCATTGCTGAAGTCGACAAGAAAGACGCCTCTGGCCGCGGTGTGCATGTCGTGGAAATCAAGCATGCCGACGCAGCCGGCGTCAATCAAGCGCTAAGAGAGATTTTCGTGCAAGGTGCAACGGGTCGCCGGGGTCAACAGACCATCTCCATATCCAATCCACGCGGCAGCGACACGCTGGTGATAAAGGCCAATGCGACCGAATTCCAGGAAATCCAAGATGTCATCGCCCAAATGGATTCAAGCGAGTCGGAAATGGGCGGGGCCATCCAAGCCGTCTCCCTCAAGTACACCGATGCCAGCGAAACCCTGGAGATTCTGAGCGAATACCTCCGCAAGCCGGGCGGTCGAGGCGGCAGAGGGGCTGAGTTGGCCGGCGATGTACGGCTTAGCGCCATCCCTTCGACAAATTCGCTGGTCATCTCCGGCGAACAGGATGAAATCGATCATCTGGTGGGCATCATCGAACAGATCGATGTCGAGGTTGAGGACGCTCAAGGCTCACCCAAGATCATCCATCTCGAATATGCCCAAGCATCGGAAATCGAACCCGCTTTGACCAGAATGTTTGGTGAACAACGGGGTGGGAATCGGCGAACTAGCCGGGCTGGCGGAGCCACCATTCAACCAGTGATCATCGCCAATGACGGCAGCAATTCTTTGATCGTTCGGGCGTCGGCTGTGGATTACAACCAGATCGAATCGCTGGTCGAGCAAATGGACACCGCCGACAGTGCGGTTGGTTCGACCATGAAGATCGTGACCCTCAAAGCTGGGGTCAACGCCAACGACTTGGCCAGCATGATCGACGACATTTTGGACCAGAACCAGCGGATGCAGCAGCAATCGCGTGGCGGTGGCGGTGGCGGTGGCCGAGGCAGATCCCAGGTCCAGCGGGTTTTTGTCCGGGCGGATGTGCGCACTAACTCACTGATCCTCAGCGGGCCTAGCTCGAAGTTCGAGGAAGTCGAAACCCTGGTGCGAGACTTGGAAGGCAGGGGCCCAGCCGGCGGGGTGGTTAGTTCGGTGATCAAGGTAAACGGCAATCCTGAAGAAATCCGCCAGCTACTCGATCAAATCATCAGCGAAACTAAGGGCGACAGCAGCAGCGGGCGACGCGGTAGCGGAAATAGCAACCGCAGATCCTCGAGACGCCCCCGCCGCCGGTAGAGTTCTCGCCTGCGACCGGTGAAGGATAGGCGGGTATCAGTTGGCGGCTGGACCGAGGGCCGAAGTGAGAAGTGAGAAGCAGGGCGGGGATTGTCCGCCACCCTAGACTTGACGTAGCCTCCAAAAAAGCGATAACCATGGGTGCTAGAGGCGGTTACGGCGGCTAACCCCCGGTCCGGATCGACTCTCCCGCCCCAATACTGTTGGGCATGGAGGCCAGGCAGTTCTAAAGGAGTCACATTATGCAGGCATGGTGGCTTGTTGCGGTTTGGATGATCGTATTGCCATTTTTGCAGGATCAAGCAGCCGATGAATCTGTCCGGGATTCGCAGGCGGAACAAGCTGCCCTGAATCAGCTTCTTGCCCAAGCAAGCCCGACTGACGATGGCAGCTTGAGCGGTGAGGGTCAAGCTGCGGCGACTCAAGACCCGCAAGACGATGATGCCAAAGAGTCTGAGTTCGCCGACGATGAAGGCGAAGAGGAAGACAGCCCGGAAGCTCTGCGCATCGTTGCCCAGAACGATCCGGTCGCTGAGGCTGAGGATGCCGAAGCCACCGAGATGAATCTGACTGGTTCGGACGTCGGCATTAGCATGATCGGTTCTGACTCGCTGGTGATCACTGCCAATGAAACCGACCTAGCCATCCTCACCGCTCTCATCCGCCAACTCGATAGCGAGATGCCCAACCGCGAACTGCGCATTGTCATGCTCGACAACCAGCCGGCATCCGACGTAGCTAGCACGCTGCAAGAGTCGATCAGCAAGCTCTATCCCTTCGAGGCGGATCGACCGGAGCAATCCGTTAGCATCACGGCCATCGCTTCCAACATGTTGTTGCTGGTCGCCCCTGAAACCCGCATCGAACAGATCGTAGCCATCGCCGAAGCAATCGACGTCAAGCAGGCTGGCATTCCCGACGAGGTGATGATTTTCCAGGTCAAGAACCGCAACGCCTCCGAGGCAGCCGTGCAATTGGAAGAGCTTATCACTGCCCTTCGCCAACAGCAGGGCGCTGATGCTGCCAAGGAATTCCAGATCACCCCCAACGATGCCAACGGCACTATCATGATCGTCGGACCGGTGTCACAGCGTGACACTATTCAAATGTTGTTGGAGCAAATTGACGCTGAGGCTCAGCCTGGTTTCGGTGAGTTGAAGCTTGTGGCGTTCCCTTTGCTCAATGCCGACCCGGACGACCTGGTCCAAATCTTCGAAGATATGCTCAAAGCCACCGACCGGGCTGAGGGTGTCACCGAGCAGATTCGTCGATTGGTCATGCTCCGTCGAATACCAGGTGAACCGGTGGTCGAACTGCCGCCACTTAACTTGGAGAAGACGCTACGGCTAATCCCCGACAAGGGCACCAACTCAGTATTGGTAGCCACCGTGGAAGAGAACATCGACCCCATCGGTGAGATCATCGCCGTGCTTGATGACCTACCGTTGTCGGTGGAGATGGGCATTCGGATATTCCCGCTGCACTTCGCCGATGCCGAAACCGTCGCAGAATCGCTTGAAAAGATGTTTGAGCAGGGCAAGGATCTACCCAAGGCAGCTCCGGGAACTGAGAGCACCAAAGCAGTACCGGTCAGCCCCGAGGGTGAAGCTCTAGTCTACAACGTGGACATCGTGCCCGACCTGAGAACAAACACGGTGTTCGTGTTCGGGCGGCAGTTGCAGTTGTCGTTGGCTGAACGCATCGTGGCAGAAATGGACAAGCCGGCCACGGCCATCAAGTATCCGCTGCAACTGCTGGCCCTTGGCGAAAACATTGATGCCACCCGCATCGGCGAGATCGTCACCGAGTTGTGGGACCGGCGGGTCGAAGCACTCGAAGCCCTGAACATCGGCAAAGCCGCCGTCGAGCGGGAAAAGGTCTTCCTGGCTGTGGACATTCGCAGCAACTCGCTCATCCTCTCGGCCAGCAACGAAAACTTGACCGAGATTCAGGAAATCACCTCCAAACTGAACACCGCCCGTGATCGGCTGATCGACCAGATTCGCATCTTCAATTGCCACAACACATCAGCTGCTGACTTGGCGAGCAAGATCGAAGAACTGTGGGAACGCAAACGGTCCCTGAAACAAGAGGGCGAAATCTTCGAGGACATGCCCGTACTGGTGGCTGATCAGCGTAGCAACTCACTGGTGATTGCTTCCAGTGCCGAGGACTTTGAAGAAATCACCGCTTTGATTGAGAAGCTCGAATCTCAACCATTAGCGCCCATCGCTCAGATACGCATGGTGCAACTAGCCAACAACGATGCCTCTGAAATTAGCTCCATGTTCGAGCAGCTCTTTGAAGAGCGCATGCAGCAGCGGCTGGTCAGTGGCCAAGAGGAAAACCCATCCGACCGCGTTGCCTTGGCATTTGATGCGCCGACAAACACCATGCTGATCGCCTCATCCAAAGACAATTATGACGAGATGATGCAGCTCATCGAGGTGCTTGACGCTGAGCCAGACACCGAGGGCGTGGTCAAGAGCTACGTCCTGGAAAACGCCGAAGCAGGCAAGGTAGCTGAGACCATCCAGGAGTTGTTCGATCAAGGTCTATACAACCCTTCGACGGGTTTGGACAGCCAGTTGACCGAAGAGCGGATGCAGATCGCCATCGTATCCGACGCCCGGGCCAACGCCATTATTGTTAGCGCGTCTAAACCCAACATGTCCATTGTAGGTCGCTTGGTTGAACAAATGGACAGCGAGAATGTGCCGCTTGGCGATAACATCAAGTTGTTCTCCCTGGAATTTGCCGACGCAGTCAAGCTGACCGACATGCTTGATCGGCTCTTTGAAGGCATCAAGTCGACTGCGCCCGACCCAGACATCTTCACCGAGCCGACCATCATTCCGGATGATCGCAGCAACGTGCTGATTGTCTCGGGCACGCGGGATGCCCTTCGCCGAACCGAAGACTTGATCGCCAAACTCGACCGCCAAGCCGGCGCGCCGACTTCGAGCTTCGAGATCTACACCCTGCAATTTTCCAGCGCCGTCAAGATGGTCGCGGTCATGCAGGACATGTTCGACAAGCGGGCTGAGGGCAATGATGACGAGCGCACTCCGATCAACCTCTTTGCCGACGAGGGCAGCAATGCCATGATCTGTAGCGCCGCCCGCGACGACCAGATCATGGTCCAGACCCTGCTCGAACTGCTGGACAAACCCTCGAACATCGCTCGCCAGTTTGCCATTTTCCCCCTCAAGCGGGCCAAGGCAGAAGGCTTGTCTGATCGACTGGAGCAGTTGTTTGCAGCCCAAACCGAAGGGGCAGGATCCGACGCCAGAGTGGATGCCATTGGTGTACAACCTGACCCGCGGACCAACTCGCTGATCGTTTGGGCGTCGCCGACCGAAATGGACAACATCGGCACCATCATCAACCGCTTGGATACCACAGACCCGGCGGTGGAGATGGGGATCCGCGTCATCCAGCTCAAACAAGCATTGGCTGAAGACTTGGCCGAGGTCTTAGAAGAGACCCTGGTCGGTGACGCGGGTGGTGCGGGGCAGGACAGCGAAGCGGTCATCGTCTCCTACATGGTTCTCAACGAGGATGGAACGCGGGATGAGCGCAGGTTGCTTCGCCAGGATTTGACCATTACCCCCGACGCTAGAACCAACACCCTCACCGTGATGGCCCCGGCTGAGAGCATGGACATGCTTGAGACGCTGGTGCTGGATTTTGACCGCATCAAGCCAGCTGTGGCTGTGATTGAGTTGTTCCCCTTGGTCAATGCCGATGCCGAAGAGGTCGTGGTGCGCCTCCAGGAACTCTTCGAAGAGCAGGGCGGCGACGAGGCAGAGCAAACCCTGACGCTCGCCGATGGCGGTTTGGCAACGGGCGGAGGCGATGTTCGCCAGCAACTGCGCTTCACGGCTGACCGCCGCACCAATACGGTGATCGCAGCCGGCTCTGAAGTGGATCTCAATATGGTCAAGAAGCTGATCTATCAGCTTGATTCTCAAGATTCCGAAGAGCGCGTCTACTTGGTTTATGAGGCAAAGAATTCTACATCTGACGCGCTGAGCACCGCCATCAGCGGCTTCGCCCAAGCGGAGCAGGATCGGCTCAGCCAGCTAGACGACACCACATCACTTATCCGCCAGGCTGAACGCAGCGTGACCGTCATAGGCGACGAGCAGAGCAACAGCATCGTCTTGGGCGTAAGCCCGCGGTACTACGATCAATACATGACCCTCGTCCAGGAATTGGATAGGCCTCCACCTCAGGTCATGATTCAGGTGCTCATCGCCGAGGTCACCTTGGACAATCGGGTCTCGCTGGGCATCGAATTGGCCGGCCAGGACTTGCTCTTTACCGAGAATGCGGTCCAAGGGCCTAACGGAACGGTCAACGGGGCTGACTTCGACATCGTGGCGGGCACCGACCTGGGCGCAGCAACCGGCACGCTCGGCGGCTTCAACTTTACCATCACCGGTGAGGACTTTACCTTCCTGCTGCGGGCGTTGGAAACAGACAGCAAGCTAGAAGTGCTCAGCAGGCCTACGCTGCTGGTGAACAACAATGAGGAAGGCAACATCACCATTGGCGACCGGGTGCCCATCGTTCAGGGGTCGACCTTCACCGATGCGGGCAACACGAGTACCCAAATCCAATATGAGGACACGGGCATCATTCTCGACGTTGTGCCGCACATCAACCCCGATGGGTTTGTCAGTCTTGAGATTAACCCAGAAATCTCGCAGGTTTCCGATTCATCCGTGCAGCTGACCGAGGGGCTGTCGGCTCCGATTATTTCTGAGAGGTCCGCTGAGACTACGATCACCGTCAAGGATGGCGAAACCATCGTCATTGGCGGGCTGATCACCGACCAGACGTCCGAATCCGAATCGAAGATTCCATTTCTCGGCGATCTTCCGGGCATGGGCGTCTTGTTTCGCAACACCTCCACGCAATCTCGAAAAACCGAATTGCTCATCATCCTGACTGTGGACATATTGCGCGGCGTCGAAGATGTCCGTCACATGTCCGTCGAGCAGAGAGACAAATCCGGATTGCTGGACAACGTGATCCATCATCCACTGATGGAAGGATTGCGGATTCATGCCGAAGAGGATGGCCTAACCCCGCAAGAGCATCAACCGCGAACTTCTGAGCCCATTGAACGGGACCGAGAACTCTATGGCCCTACGCCAGATGTGTACGGACCCAAATTGCCGCAACCAGCCCGAGTCAGCAATGACGACAGGCCTGTAGTCCCGGTCCGCGGCGCCTTCGGTCCGCCAATCCCGGGGCGGCGATCCACATCGCTGCCGCAGGATTCAGCTGGATTCTCATCGACGGCGGTGACAAGAGCACAGAGGCGCGCGAACGCACGGACCGTACGGTTGGCCTCGGCGCCGCCCAGGCTGCCCTAGCTAACGTGACAAGAGGTGATCGAAACCGTGAAATCGCTAACCCGAAGAGACTGGCTACTGCTTACCCCATTGCTTCTGGCAGCCTTCACCGGTTGCTCAGAGAACAGCAGATTCGCAGCACCAGGTAGCTTCAGCCCCGCGGACCTGACTCCGGCCAACGAGATTTACCGTCTGATTTGCGGGTATCAGCCTCCATTCTGGAAGAACTATCGCCCCGAGCGAGTGGAAGAAATTGAAGGATTTAAGTTCAATCTTTACTGCATCTCGCGCCAGAACGGTGAAGGGGTTCTCACTGATGGAACCTTGCAGACGCGGCTGTACCTGCGCCGGCGATTGAATGATGGTACTCTCGAGCGCGAACAAATCTGCGACTGGGCACAGTCACTCATGGACACTCCCCGGACACGGCAAAAGATGGTGTTGGGTTGGGTCTATCAGCCGCATTACTTCTGGGGGGATTTAGACATGGCTGGGCAAGAGATTGAGATCGTAGTCTGGCTGGAGGCTGCGGATGGCCGAAAGGTGCACGCCAAACCCAGGATACTAAGAGTGCCTGAAAGGTCCCGCGCCTGACCGCCGCAGAGGGCAAGATACTTGTAGTCAGGCAATGGTGCTACATTAGAGTGATCGCCGTCAAGAACCGCTTTCTGTCGGCAATGCTGCTGGCGGCTATATTGACCGCAGGGTGCAGGGGGGATCCGACCCGTTCGCACGCTTCGGGCGTTGACGATCCGGCGGCACCTGCAGCCAAATCGGATCCAAACCGAGTTGATCAATCGCCACCGCCACCCGTCATGGCCGCCGACCCAATCGCCGGCAAATCCGCCCAAGACAATTCTACCACTGCGTCAGATGAGGAGACTGATTCTCCTGCTGCCTGTGTTCGCCGGGTGAATGATCTCCGCCAATCAGGCCGATTGGAGGAGCTGCTCGAATTGGTCGTAGAAGACCAGCGCAGTGCAACTTACGAGCTCATCAAGGCGGTCGACCAACTCATTCTTGAGAATCGGGTCCTACAGATGAAGATCAAGGCTGCCGGGGGCACAGCGACGGCTGACCTGTTCGACCGCTCCGGCGTTGCCAACTTGGGAGGCGTCTTTGCTCAAGATGTGCGTGTCGTCCGCCAGGAGCTTAGCGGCAAGACAAGCGTTGTCACGATTCAGGTGGCTGATCAGCTTCCCCTGTCGACCGTGACGGTCGCCAAGCAGCAAGGCCAGTGGTTGATCCAACCCGATCCGCCTATTCCAGGTGTTCTTGACGAGCTGCACAACCTGAGCAAAGCCATGCATCGCGTCGGACAGGCAGTCGAGAGGGAACCGATGACCGTGAAGCAAATCAAGAAAGAGATGGAGATGTGGCTTACGCCGGTCATGCGCCGGTTGCGAGCTTGCATCGAGGCGAGCCATTCGACAGCTCAATGACTCAAGTCACCTTAAGGCATGGCGCGTCACCATCAGTCGGCAATCTGCTCACCAAACGTGATCGCATCGTCGTCATGGGCGTCGCCTCTTGCCAGCGTCCGCATCCCTTCGACTAGAATGCTCAAGGCGATCAGGGCTAGCCCAATCCCAATGGTCAGCAACAAGTACTGTTCATTCTTGAAGAATCCTTGCAACTTCTCAGCCAGCGCCAGAAACGTGCTGACCAGCATCAGCAGCATGGGCAGGGCGGTGAACCAGGGATTTCGACCGCGTTGATGCAGGTATAAGCTCACTACCATCAGTGCCAAGCCGGCCAGTAGTTGGTTCGTAATCCCAAACAAGGTCCAGATAGCCAATCCCGCCGGCTTGCCGTCAATCTTATAGAAAGCGAAGAACGTGATGGCGGCGATGGCAATTCCGGTGGCTACGAACCGGTTGTCTAGCAGCTTGATCCGCAGGGAAGTGCCAATTTCTGACACATTGAACCGCAGTAAGCGGGTGGCTGAATCCAAGGTGGTTAGGGCGAAGGAAACCACCACCACCGCGATGAACCCCGCCGCCAAATTGCGATCCACTCCTAACGCCTCGATGAATCGAGCGCAGCCGCTGATGAAGGCCCCAAGTTTAGCGCCAAGCCCTGATTGGATGGTAGCCCAGTCACGATAGGCGTTGTTCCAGGCGTTTTGGTTCTCGAATCCAGCGGTGCAGGCAAGGACAGCCAACAGTCCAAGCAACGATTCGCCGATCATCCCGCCGTAGGCGATGAACTTGGCGTGCGATTCTGAAGCGATCTGCTTCGCCGTCGTGCCGGACGACACCAGCGAGTGAAAACCACTGGCAGCTCCGCAAGCGATGATTATAAACACGAACGGAAAGAGCGGCGGCGCGCCATATGGGTGCAGATTTACCGCTGGGGCGGTGAAGGTCGGACCCAGGATAAAGAACCCGGCATAGGTAGCTCCCAAACCGAGATAGAGGAGCAATGAGTTCAAGAAGTCACGGGCCTGGAGCAGGCTCCACACCGGCAGCACCGATGCCGCGAACGCGTAGGCCAAGAGAATCCAGGTCCAAGTGGTGCGTCCAGGCCAATCTGCAAGCGCAACACCCATCGTGGGGTATTTGGTGCCCAACCAAACAGACAGCAGCATCAGCACAAATCCGACCAGCGTGGTAGGCCCTAGGGGAAAATTCTTCCGGTACAACAGGAAGCCCATGACCATGGCGAGAACCATCAGCGTAGCTGAGGGCAGAACCGCTGAGGGAAACGAAGTCGTAGCTGCGGCCAAGTTGCTGGCGTCGAAATCCGCCCCAGCTTGTAGCAGTACGGCAATGATGTAGACAAAGACACCCATGGCTAAGGCGACGCCAAAGAAGATCAGTGCCAAGAAAAGGCCCTTGGCCCGGCTGCCGATGACGCCGTCTGCCACCTTCCCAATGGACTGACCCTTGGCGCGCATGGACACCACCAAGGCGCCGAAGTCGTGTACGCATCCTACGAAGATGGCTCCAAGCACCACCCAGAGCATGGCAGGGACCCATCCCCAGATGACCGCAACCGCGGGGCCCAGCATGGGGGCCAACCCGGTGATCGAGGCATAGTGATGTCCGAATAAGACGAACTTGTTCGTGGGGACGTAGTCGATGCCGTCGCGGAGCGTATGGGCTGGTGTTGCTCGCTTGGGATCGAGGCGAAACACAGCCGAAGAAAGATGCCGCGCATAAATCAGGTAGCCAAGGAGATACAAGAGAAGACAACCAGCGCAAGCAAGGGCGGGTGGCATGGGATCAGATTGTAGGAGACGGGCGGCCCCGTGTGCAAGTTAGCGGGCTACGGGTATGTCCGCCGACAGCGGCGCACGAGAGTCGAACTCGTAACAACCGGCTTGGAAAGCCGGTACTCTACCAATTGAGTTAGCGCCGCATACTGCCATAATCAAAGCATGGCCAACGCCCGGCGTCAAGGGCTACTCTCTGCTAGGATCGGGCGCAGAGCTGCCCGCCAGGTGGTTCGAGTTCTGCGGCTATACAGGAGATCTTGCGCGTGTCGATGCCTAAGAGGCAGATTTCCATAAAAGCCCTGGTTGCAGTCACCTGCTGGGGGTGCTCGTTCGTGGCAACACGTGTAGCGCTGACTGCCCTTACTCCTACCGGGCTAGTTTCCCTGAGGTTTGTCGTTAGCAGCTGTACGCTGGTCCTGCTTGCAAGGGCAATGGGCTACCCGCTCTTTGCCGGGCGAACCAGCTATCGAAGAATCGTCCTGCTGGGGTGCATCCTGGCCGTTCATCTGCTGATCCAAGCGGTCGGCTTGCTCAAGACGTCAGCCATACACACAGGCTGGATCATCGGGTTTGCTCCCATCCCCATCGCGGTAGGCGGTTGGATGTTTCTTGGGCACCGGCTTGCGCGTCGATCTTGGCTGGGAATCGGGTTGGGTGGTGCGGGCATATTGACGATTTTGCTGGCTGAGGGAATGAGTTTTTCAGCCGCAAAGACCGGCGACTTAATTCAGTTGGTGTCTTGCGTGACCTGGGCAGCCTATACGCTTCTGGCAATCAAACCGATCGCCGAGCATGGTTCGCTCCAGGTAACCGTAGGGAGCGTGATCACCGCTACGGTTGTGCTTCTGCCGACCATGCTGCTGGGCGTGACCACCGGCTCGCCCATCACCTGGCAGGTGATCGTAGCCGTCCTCTTCCTCGGGGTGATTTGCTCGGGAATCGTCTATTGGCTTTGGATGGCTGCGATTCGCGATGTAGGTTCTACTTCGACCGGCGTCTACTTGTACCTTGAACCCTTCGTGACCTGGGGAGCTGCGGCTATGCTACTCGGGGAATCTTTGAGCGCAATAGGCCTCAGCGGCGGGCTGGTCGTACTGGTAGGCGTGTGGATTGCCACGGTTTCGGGCGAGAAGGCCAAACCGTAGTATGTCATCTAGAGCTAAGTGGTTTTCATAGGAGCGGCTCCTTGTCAGATGGTGGTAGACTTTGCGGAATCGATTACGGCACCAAGCGGATCGGCTTGGCGGTCAGTGATCCGGATCAATCGATTGCTTCGCCGTGGGCAACGTTGACGGTCGAGCGGGGTGTGGACAAGCAGGTCCAGGCTGTGCTGAATGCCGCCGATGGCGAATATGACATATTTGCGTGGGTGGTGGGATTGCCCTTGCACATGGATGGCAGCGAAGGCACTCAATCTATCACGACAAGAAAGTTCGCCGAGCGACTGGCTATCTTGAGCGCTAAACGGGTGCATCTGTGGGACGAGAGGCTCAGCTCGAAGACTGCTGACCTGTACTTGGCCGAGGGGGAGCTTACCTACAAGAAGAAGAAACAACGCCGGGATCGGGTTGCGGCTCAGATTATTCTGCAATGCTACTTGGACGCCAAGAAGAGCAGGGAAACCGATCCAACATCCTAGTGCGGCGGGCGGGGTTGCCGGCTGACGTGGTCAGGTTGGCATGGACGCTTCGCGGAAGACATAGGGCCTCACATCGACGCCATTGACTGCTGCGATGTCGATTGTGGGGCACATGCGCAGATCGAGTTGCCGTCCGGTGACTTTGGTCCCCTCCTGTCCCAATTCGTTCGAGAGCAGACCAACCAGCGGAAGGCAAGGTGTTTCGGTGTGGTTCTTGAGCACCACAGCTTCATCCCCGTTGGAAAGCGTGACAGTCGTACCGATTTGAACGGGCGGTACGAGCCGCAGGAGCGTTTCGACGATGACCGGGTCAAACCAGCCAGCAAAACGGGGTTGTCGCATCTGGCGAATGGCTTGGATGGTCGGGACGATCTTGCCATCGGGGCACAGCAAATGGTCGAACACGTCCACCACAGCAACAATTCGGGCGAAGATGTGGATGTTGTCCTTGGCCATCGGTTCGCTCGGGCGACGGCCTTCCTTTTGTTTGGGGTGAGGGAACCCGGTGCCGTCATACCGTTGGTGGTGATTCAAAATAATGTTGGAAGAAACCACCGACAGGTGTTCATGGGCTTGTTCGTACCCCGCCCGAGCGTGCATTTGGAACTCGGGCAGCTCTGACTCGGGATCCAGAATGCTCTTGCTGAGCATGTCATCAGGCATACACGTTTTTCCAATGTCGTGAAGAAGGGCACCGATGCCCAGCTCGCTGGTGTTGGAGGCGACTTCGGGCGGCAGAGCACTTCGCTGCTTGCGTAGGTACCCGGTCATGTGAGCGCCCACCAGAAGCGCCAAATAGCTGCAGTTGGCTGAATGACCGGTCAAGACTGATCCGCAGGAAGCTAACTGGTGGGTCATCACTTCGTGGTGCGGATCCTCGACAATGCTGGTCAGCATTGATCGAACAGCCTTGCGGTACTGGAAGAGATTCAGCTTGATCTCGACGGTTCGTTCAATCTGGTTGACTGAATCATTGATGGCTTGATAGAGGAGCAGGTGATCGTGCGAGATGCCTACATTGACGCTACCGTCGATCTCCTCCAGGCCAGCGAAGTCGACCCAGACATATTCAACATTCATCTTGTGGAGTCGATCAATGTAATCGCTCTTGAGCTTCGCCCCTTTGGTCAGGAGGACGCAGGAATCGCACAAAGGGTGCAGGATGGGCTGGGCCAGGGTCATCCCCACCTTGAGAGCCTTCGTCGGGATCAGGAGCATAGCTTCATCCGCACTACCCAAGAAGTCCCATCTGCTGACGGGCTGACAGTGTTGCCGGTGGTATACATCCCTAGTTCTATCGGTTGATTGGCGCCGCCCCCTAACCACTACAGCCAGCTTCTACCCAGTCGCGGTCTCGGCCAATTGAGGTCGCTAGACCGTTGTGGGACCGCATCGCGTCCGGTAATGTGTCTGGCGAAGCGGCAGGCCTGCCCTCACCGGGGACGTGGTTTCACAGGATTGGGTGGGAAGACCAAAGAGAGGATGCGATCAAGAAATGGATTTGGAACGAATTGCCACGGCGGTCCGCGAGATTCTCTCGGCCGTTGGCGAAAACCCTGACCGGGAGGGTCTTCGCAACACGCCGCAACGCGTTGCCCGCATGTATGCCGAACTGTTTCAAGGCCTCAACAGCGAACCAGCTTCGCTGCTGGAAACCAAATTCACCGAGACCTACGACGAATTGGTGGTACTCAAGGACATCCCCTTCAACTCCATGTGCGAGCATCATCTCATGCCCTTCGAGGGCACAGCTAGCGTAGCCTATCTGCCCGATGGGCAGGTTGTGGGCATTTCGAAATTGGCACGGGTAGTAGATGCTTTTGCCCACAGGCCGCAGGTCCAGGAGCGCCTGACCAGTCAAATTGCCGACACCCTGATGGAAGCTGTCCATCCGAAGGGCGTAGCCGTGGTGATGAGAGCTACCCACGCTTGCATGACTTGCCGAGGGATCAAGAAAGCGGGCAGCATCATGGTGACCTCAGCTGTTCGAGGCCGATGCCGCAGCGATCCACGCACGCGTGCTGAAGTAATGACCTTGTTGCACAACTAGGGTTGATTCAAGAAGATTCCAGGAGTTCGCCACAGGCCATGGACGGCACCTTGAACCTCTTCGACGTTGATTGCCAAGCCGGTGACGTGTCTCGATTCCCGGCTACGCGATACCAGGGCAGCAAGAGGAAGATCCTGGGCTGGATAGCTGAGACCATCAAGGATCTGCCCTTTGAGTCGGCATTGGATGCCTTTGGTGGCACGGGCTCGGTGGCCTACCTGCTCAAGACCCTGGGGAAGCAAGTCACCTACAACGACACGCTTCAGGCCAACCACCAGATCGGCGTCGCTCTAATTCAAAACAACAGCGAGCTGCTAACCGACGAACATATCCAAGATATCTTCGCGCCTCGCCCGGATGCGAAGTACGACGACTTCATCGCCCGGACGTTCTCTGGGATCTACTTTACCGATGAGGAAAACGAGTGGCTGGACATTGTCGTGCAAAACATCCCCCGTCTCGAAGGCGAACATGTTCGCGCGGCTGCGTGGTTCGCCCTCTTCCAGGCCTGTATCGCCAAGCGGCCTTACAACTTGTTTCATCGCCGCAACCTATACATGCGCACGGCTGATGTAGGCCGATCATTCGGCAACAAAGCCACCTGGGATCGATCATTCAGAGAACACTTCTGCAAGTATGCGGCCGAAGCGAATAAGGCTATCTTTCAAGGGGCCTACGAATGTTTTGCCCAATGCGGCGATGCGCTGCAGGCACCCGGTGAGTTCGACTTGGTCTACATCGATCCGCCATATGTCTCAGGCCGAAACGTCGGCGTGGATTACCATGGCTTCTATCATTTTCTTGAAGGCATGGTTGACTATCCTCGCTGGCCGGGCCTCATCGACGAATCCTCAAAGCACCGCCGTCTGGCGCCGCTGCCGAGTGACTGGCTGCGGGCCGGCCACAATGGGTCCGCATTCGGTCGCTTGTTTGAGAAGTATCAGGACTCGATTCTAGTCATCTCCTACCGCAGCGACGGCAGGCCCAGTATTGATGAGCTGACCCGGCTGCTCAGGCGATTCAAGCCTCAAGTGCAAGTATCCTCGTATGGCGGATACCAGTACGCCTTGTCCAAGAATCGATCTTCCAAAGAAGTGCTGCTTGTCGGCGTGTGAGGCCTGTTCTTGAACCGGCGAGTGGTGTCTTGCGGCTACTGCCGATAGGATACCGCCTACGTTTCTGGGCCCACGTGTAGCAAGATATCCGAGCGAGTAACCATGGCAGCATCCGACAAGATTATGTTCGAGATTTACCGCGAAGCCGGCTACGCCCGGTCGTTTCGTGTCGTCTACTTCACCGAGTTGGACGACCACAACAAAGAGCAGGAGATTTCCCGGGCGATGGCGGGGGATCATCTCTTTGATGGATTCATCGCCGAGTCGCATGATGCAGAAGCCAAAGAGACGATCAACAAGATCCTCGACTCGCTCAACGACGGCCAATCGCTCGACGGCGATGAAGTAGGCAGCATGCTAGGCCCCTATTTGGCAGAATAGCCTCCCCAGCCCCGAGTCTTGCCAACCCCATCGCCCGCGAAGATAATTGCCTGTGGCTGCTACGATCAAACCGAGGCCTCAAGAAGGCGCCGCCTGATCGAGAGCATCGGAAGGGCGGGGGACTGAGCTGCCCAGATTCAAAGCGGAACTTGCAGAAAGCGACCGTTGATTCAAGCCACCCAAAACTTCTTTCTGAGCCCAAAGTTGGGTGCCCTAGCGTTGACTGCCATTTTGTCGGCGCCCGGCATCGCCGTGGGCGAAGAACCAATTCCCGATGCAGCAACGATGCTTGAAACGCTGCTGGAGCAGGACGCCCGGCTATCCAGATTGATAGATCGAGATTCACGGCTCTTGGAACTCCTGAATGAGAATCCGGACATGGTTACCAATATGGCTAACTGGGGTCCGCTGCACGTTCGCACTTGGAGGGCACTGACCGACCCGTGGGTGATCTTCGGATTCGGCGCCCAGGGCTTATTCATGGTGCGGTTCGTGATCCAGTGGGTCGTCAGCGAGCGAAAGAAACGCAGCTATGTTCCGGTGATCTTCTGGTACTTCTCCATCGCGGGAGGAGTGACTATGCTGATCTACGCGATCCATCGTCGAGACCCGGTGTTCATGGTTGGCCAATCGCTGGGGCTATTGATCTACACGCGCAACTTAGTCCTGATCTACCGGCGCAAATGGGCCTATGAGGAAGTTTTGGCAGAACGGGCCGAGAAAGCGGGCGGACTAGACATGGACTACCATGCCCCTGCGAGCGCCGCCGAATCCTCGCCTGTCTGATCCATGGGCCAAGAAAAGTCACCCGAGAATCAATGAGTCATCATCCCAAAAACAATCAGTTCGATCTATCGATCATCATCCCGGTCAAGGACGAGGTCGAGAATATAGGCCCGTTGACGGCCGACATTATTCGCCAGGTTGATCTGCTGGGATTGGACTACGAGATCATCTACGTCAACGACGGCAGCATCGATGGCACAGCTGGCGGCCTCGATCAGTTGGCCAAAAGGCATGCTCAGGTCAAGATCGTTCACTTTGCAGCTAGCTTCGGACAAACGGCTGCGTTGACCTCGGGCATCGAGATGGCAACGGGAAAGAAACTGATCACCATGGACGGTGATCGCCAGAACGATCCAGCCGACATCGGCATGCTGTTGGCCAAGCTGGATGAAGGATACGGATGCGTGAGTGGTTGGCGGCGCGATCGGCAGGATACAGCCATTCGCCGCTGGTCTTCGATCCTGGCCAACAGGCTCATTAGTAAGGCGACCAGCCTGCACCTGCACGACTACGGTTGCACACTCAAAGCCTATCATGCAGATGCACTGGATCCGTCGGTTCTCTATGGAGAGATGCACCGTTTCTTCCCGGTCTATGTGCGTGCTCGCGGAGGGAGGATCTGTGAAATGGTGGTCAAGCACCACCCTCGCGTCACGGGCCTGAGCAAGTATGGCCTCAGTAGGACCGCCCGGGTGTTGGCAGATCTCGCCCTGGTTCGCCTGCTCTTCAAATACCGAAGCAGGCCCGTGCATATGTTCGCCAAGGTAGCCCAATATATGGTGCTAACTGCCCTTGCTTTTGGAATTCTTGGCCTCGGATCGTGGATCACCAATAGGGGGCCGTTGTTGGGCGTACCCTTCTTGACCGCTGCAATTTTGAGCGTGGGGGCTGTCTCGTGCGTCGGCATAGGCCTCTGCTGTGAATTGGTCATGCGAAACCACTTTTATGTCTTAGGCCGAAGACCCTGGCGTACCGAACGGATGGTTAACTTCGCCCAACAGGCCCCCGTGCCCGATTTGACGGGATCAGTGGCAGATCTGGCAAACGCGCGTTGATTGGTTGGGTGGGCCTCGCTAGGATTCACTGGAGCGATAATCGGGATGTTCACGGCAGGCAATCTCGGGCAGATCATGCTCGCACAGACGATCGTGGACCGCATCCTCCCCGGTGCCCTTGGCTTGCTGGGAGGCATCGCCCTCTTGATAATCGTGGCGGCCTTCTTCCGCCGTTGGCGCCGAGCTGGAGCGGAGGATCGATCCACTTGGACGCTGAATGAGTTGCAGGAAATGCGTGACCGGGCTGAGCTGAGCCAAGAGGAGTATCAGCATCTTCTGACCAAATCGCTGGATCTAGGTGCCCGCCCCGCTGGTACTGGGAACGCGGATCAGGCCAGCGCCAAGGGTCGTAGCGAACGTCTTGACGACCAATAATATGATCCCTGACCTACAACATGTCGATATAGCCTAGCAGGACCAGGTGGGGAAGGGGCGCCGAGGAAGCGGTGCCGAGCGAACGAGTAATCCAACAGGAGTTTGACACCCATGACGGGAACACGAGGCGGGGGGCGCCGGACAAGTACATGCAGTTTTTGCGGGAAGAATCAGCGCGATGCGGGCCCGATGGTGGAGGGGCCTAAGGATGTGTACATTTGCAAGTCCTGCGTTGAGCTGTGCCACAACATCATTCGTCAGGAAACCAAGAAAGCATCCACGGCCAAGTCTCAGGTCGGCACGATCCCCAAGCCGAGCCAAATCAAGAAATTCTTGGACCAATATGTCATCGGGCAGGAAGGTCCTAAGAAGGCTTTGTCCGTGGTGGTTCACAACCACTACAAGCGCATCCAGCACACTGATAATGCCGGCAAGAACGATGTCGAGCTGGATAAGTCGAATGTACTGCTCGTCGGACCAACCGGTTGCGGTAAGACACTCTTGGCCCGCAGCTTGGCTAGGACGCTCAATGTGCCCTTTGCCATCGGCGATGCCACAACGCTGACAGAGGCTGGCTACGTCGGGGAAGACGTTGAGAATATCCTGCTGCGACTTCTGCAGACCGCAGATTTTGATATCGAGAGTGCCCAGCGGGGCATCATCTACATCGACGAGATCGACAAAATTGGGCGGACTTCCCAAAATGTTTCTATCACCCGCGATGTCAGTGGAGAGGGTGTTCAGCAGGCATTGCTGAAGATGCTTGAGGGAACTACAGCCAACATTCCGCCTCAAGGTGGGCGCAAGCATCCTGAGCAGCAGTATATTCAGATCGACACCACCAACATCCTATTCATCTGTGGCGGCACCTTCGTTGGGCTAGAGGATATCATCCGTCGCCGAATAGGCCAATCGGCCATCGGGTTCTCAAACGAGGACGGCGAGCACGATGAGCACACCCGCGATGGCGAAGTGCTGGCCCAGGCTATCCCGGACGATCTGGTTGCGTACGGCATGATTCCCGAATTGGTAGGCCGACTGCCGCTTCTGACTACGTTGGAACCACTGGATACCAGCGCATTGGTCCGCATCATGACCGAACCGAAGAACGCCCTTGTCCGTCAACAGAAGCGGTTCTTCGAATTCGAGGATGCTGAGCTGGAATTCACCGACGGCGCTCTGGAAGCCATCGCTGAAATCGCCAAGCAGCGAGACACCGGCGCACGCGCCTTGCGGGCGGTGCTCGAAGAACTCATGCTCGATCCGATGTATCGTTTGCCTGATCGCAACGCTGGCGGGCGGTATCTGGTTACCGAACGGGTGGTCCGTGGCCTAGACGAGCTCAAACCGACCCGAACCAGACACAGGCGTGAATCGGCGTGATCAGCTTCTGATCATTCCATGGCTTATCGAGGCCCTCCCGTGGTCATTTGGTTGCCGGGAACGGCTCCTTGTGAGGGGGATGGCGCCCGTTTGAGTGTTCCCGGCGTTGGCCGAGCTGTCCTTGATAGCCAGCGATATCGTACGATTCTTATCGACCAAGAGTTGCAAACAGCCGATACAAAGGCATTCAATGCGTCAATGTGTCTCCCTCTTGGCTCTGGGCCTGGGATTGAAGAACGATGCCGATTACACTGCTTTGCCCCAGTCTAAAATGCCGCGCGGTCTTGCAAGTGAGCGAGAAAGCCCGTGGCAAGAAAGTCCGTTGCAGCCAATGCGGGACGGCATTCCTCGTGCCGCCCAAAGGCAGCACTCAAGACAGCCTCAGGCCACCTCAATCCGCAGATACGAGCAAGTAAGAGCGGTAGAATTGTCGCATCTGCCCGCGCCACCGGTTCGTCCCACGCTTCGCTGCTTCGAGAAAGAGTGCATCGAACTGCCCCGACGAGTCGTCAACTCAATTGCCGCCCTTGCCCGACAACGAATTACCAGATCACGCGGGCGGTCCTGAACCACTCCTGATTGTCTCCAGCCTAGTGCCAAATCGATACAGGGGGATATAATCACGCGCTGAGCTTCATTATTCGTCCAGGCCGCCATAGGGAGAACAGCAGAAATGATCGCAGTCATCGGAGGAACAGGTCTTGGCGAAGCGTTCGGCCAAGCAGAGGGCGGCGAGTCGATTGAATTGGATACGCCATTCGGTCCGCCTAGCGCGCCTTTGGTGCGGTTCAACTGGGAGGGCCAAGAGGCCGTGTTCCTCAACCGTCACGGCCAAGGCCATCGACACAATCCGTCACTGGTACCTTACCGCGCCAATATCTACGCGCTCAAAGAACTGGGTGTCACCACCGTCGTTGCCAGTGGTGCGGTTGGCAGCCTCCGTGAGGAATTCACTCCGGGGGACCTGGTGATCTGTGACCAGATCATTGATAAGACCTTTCGGCGAGCCGGAACGTTTTACCACGACGAATTGGTCGTTCACATCGAATTGTCCGAGCCGTTCTGCCCCACACTCCGCCAGCGTATCGCCGAGCAATCCGACGCGGTTCAAGCAAAAGTCCATCCCAAAGGAACCTACGTCTGTATGGAGGGGCCGCAGTTCTCGACGCGAGCTGAGTCGAACATGCACCGCCAGTGGGGAGGTGACCTGATCGGTATGACCGCTATGCCTGAGGCGAAGCTTGCCCGTGAGGCTGAGATGTCTTACGCCATGATTGCCCTGGTCACAGATTATGATTGTTGGAGGCCCCACGAAGTTCGCGATCGCCATGCCTTGCTGGCTGAGATAATGGGCAATCTCAAGTCTGCAACCGAGAACGCGATCGAGTTAATCCAGATGTTGGTCAAGTCGCTGAGCCAAACGCCGATCCAGGATTGCGACGCATTCCACGCCCTGGAGATGGCCATTTGGACGGACAAGGCCAGCGTCCCTGAGCGGGCTTTGAAGCGGTTGGAGCCGCTGGTCGGACGCTATTTTGCCGATAATCGTTCGTAGGCGCGTGGCTCGATGGTTACGCGCCAAAATTCTCTGAGGCTGTACCGCTCCTCAGTCGGCGCCATGCGATGCAACATACCTTAGCCAACACGATTAGACTTGCCTTGGTCTGCTTAGCCAGCATGCCCTGCATCGTTGGCGTGCAACACGCCGCCGCTCAGCTGCCGCCCGCCTTGAATGTTGATGAAGGGTTGCGCCAGGACAACGCCCGCCCCGAAGCGTACATTCACGATAGCTTTGAAGCCGAAGAGTTGATCATCAAAGCCAACCGCCAGGCCGACGCCGGGGCGTGGAGCGAGGCTAGTCGGAATTTGCTGCGGACGCTGGATCGACACGCCGACCGAGTCTCTCGCGTCAAGCCAGGCCTCTACGTCAGCATCAGCGAACGCATCAACCAAATTGTAACCCGCTGGCCCGCTGAAGGATCAGCTGCCTATCGGCGAATGGTGGAACCCCAGGCTCGTCGCGCTCTAGATGCCGCCTTGGACACGCGGAATATCGAGTCGCTCAAGCGCGTAGCCGACCTCTACTATTGCACCTCGTTCGGGGCCAAAGCCGTAGAAACTATTGCTCAGTTGGCGATCGAAGAAGGCGACTTCTCCCTCGCAGACGATGCATATCTTCGCTTGCTGGAGCGATACCCCAAAAAGGGAGCCCGCCACAGCGCGATCATGGCCAGTCGGGCTGTGGCTCATGCGTTGTGGGGCAAGGCAGAGCAAGCATATCAGATTGCCGAGCAGGCCGGTGAAGGATCGATGACTCAGTGGATGGGAAGACCCGAGCCGCTCAGTCATCTCGTTGCAACGCTTCTTGAGAACATCTCACCTTCCAAACCTGATGCTGAAGAATTCGGCTGGAACACGGTGGGAGGCAATTATCGGCGGAATCGCGTCACCGACTTGTCTATTGATCGCTTGGCTATGCTGTGGCGATTGGATGGCGTCGGTGAATCTACCCTGGTGTCGCTCGAAGATCGATCAAGCAACTTCAACCGGGCGCAGTCTCAAGGTAGGTTCTTGTCAATGAATCCTGTAGCTGCTGGCGGTGTGCTCTTTCTGCATGACGGCGGCAGAGTGATCGCCTTGCGGAGGGACACGGGCAAGGTGCTTTGGCGATTTTCTGGGCTGAAGGAACCCGCATCGGGCACATTCTCATCGGATGCGGAAGTCTCCCGCTGGTTCGGTGCCACCGTGGCAGAGGGTCGGCTATACGCCTGCCTGGGCAGCAATTTTGTTCCCTATTATGGATATGAAGCTCCGGAGAATACCTCCGCCTTGATTTGCCTGGATGCAGAAACCGGTCGGCAGATATGGTGGACGGATCGCGTGAAGCTTGGCGTGACGGGCGATGAGTTAAGCTTCGAAGCAACCCCGATCGCGGCCAATGGTCGCGTCTATGCGGTCGTGCGCCGAAAGAGAGCCTTCGGGTTCGAGGACTGCTTCTTGTATTGCTTTGATTCGCAGAACGGCCAAACCCTGTTCTCCACACACCTGAGCAGTGCTTCGACCGGCGGGTTTGGCTATCGTCGCCCGACTTTGTCCATCCCTTCGCTCATGGGAGACACGGTCTATGTCGCCACCAACCTGGGGTCGGTCGCAGCCATCGACCGCCACACCGGCACGGTTAGGTGGCTAAGATTGTACGAGAGGATCTCCGAAGCAGCGTGGCGTCGCGAAGGGCGAGGCCACAGCAGGGACTTGAACCCATGGCAATACAATCCGTTGATCTGTGCAAATGGCCGAGTCCATGCACTACCCACCGATAGCAATAACTTGTTCATATTCGATGCCAGGACGGGCAAGATCGAGCAAGAGGTTCCCATTGATGAGTTGTCCAACTTGCAGAGCCTGCTCGGCGTAGAAGGAACACGCATCTACGGCGTGGGGGACGAGGTGATCGTCTACGATCTGGCCGACCACAGCGACGTTTGGCGGAATAACCTTCCCGAGGGGGATGAATTGTTTGGCCGAGCAACGCTTACCGAGACGCAGGTTCTGATACCAACTGCCGCAGCGTTGTGTGCTTATGATCGCCTTGATGGGCGGGTCTCTTTTCAACCGTGGGAGGCGCCCGGACAGGGTGGGAACCTGCTGGCCATGCCCGGCCAATTGCTGGTCGCGGGCAACGAGTCCATCACCGCATATGCCCGAAAATCCGACGTTCTTGCGCGATTGCGCCGCCGGATGGACGACGCACCACGAGATCCTGTCCCCGCACTTGATCTGGCGGAGGTTCTATTGAGGGCGGGCGACATCGCCGCAGCGTTGGAGGTGCTCGATGATGCGGTCGTCCGAGCAGGTGGCTTCGCAGGATCGATCACGCTCGAATTGAAACAGCGCTTGTTCGGGGATTGCATGAACTTCGCCCACATGTTGCTCGACCGTGAACCGCTGCAGCTTGAAGCCATCAATCACCTCTTTCAAAAGGCTTCCCAGTGTGCCTGGAATACGCGTACCCATCTTTCCTACCGGCTGGAATGGGCCGGCGTGCATGAAATGCAGCAGCATTGGGAAGAGGCGGTAGACCTTTACCAGCAGATCATCGCTGACCGTTCTTTGGCCGCTCAGGAATATGCGGCCGATGGTCACCGTACGGTGCAAGCGCAGGAGTTGGCTGAGAACCGCATCGCCGAGCTAATCGAGCGACACGGACGCAAGATCTACGCTCGCTTCGATCAGCAGGCAGCTGAGTTACTCGAGTCCGCGAGAAAATCTCAAGACAGCGAGATGTTAAGCCGGCTTGTGGAGACGTTTCCGAACTCCTTCGCCGCGCCCGACGCACTTGTCGTGCGGGCAGATGCGCAGGAACAGGGCGGCCAATACTTCGCCGCCGCCGGAGAGTTGCGCGATGCCTTGGTCCGCTACCCCCGCATGGTAGAGCAGGCGAAACTCATGGTTCGCATTGCAGATTGCTACGTCAAGGCGGATCGTTCGGCCGAGGCATGGCGTTGGTTGACCAAAGCTGCCCGAGAGCATCCTTCGGCTACCACGCGATTGAACGGTCAGCAGGTTCGGCTGCTCGACTACCGTGATCAACTTGGCGACCTCGCTAGTCACCTCGAACCCAAACCGCCGTCAGTGGCGCCGCCTCTTAGCCAGGCCTACAAACGTGAATTTGAGGCTGAGATGCACCTGCTGGAACCGCGCTTCCCCAGCGCCCTCCATTCTGATTGGATCGCATGCTTAGTCTACGTGCGAGGGCGGTTGCACTGGTTCAACGCCCGCACGAACGAGTCGGTCTGGGAAAGCACGGTTGAAATTCCAGAGAAGCCGGAGCTCTTGGTTCAAAACCAAGAGGCTTTGATTCTGGCAACGCGGCATCGCATCTTGGCCATTTCGCCGAAGGACGGGTCGTTGCTTTTTGCATATGGAGAACGGCCCGCAGAGGCCGACAACCCAGATCTCGATCCGGAGGTGTTTGATGCCTTCGCTTCCTTCGCCCTTCACCAGGATCGACTGTTAGTGACCCGAACCGACGGGGTGATGGCCTGCCTGGCCTTGAAGGACGGGCGGCAGCTCTGGCGACTGGCCATGGAGGATACGCCTTCTGGCCCAGTGTCAATGAATGGCATGTGGGTTGTCTATCCAGCCGAGACCGAGGGCGGTCCTTCCTGCCTGGTCCGGTCAACCACTGATGGCGGACTAGTGCGGACGATTCGGATGGCTGATGATCGGCAGGTGATCCGCACCTTCTTGACCCTTGAAGGGACAGTCATCCTACTGACGGTCAGGACAATCCACTGCTATGAACCCAGTACGGGGAGACAGTTGTGGCGTGTTGAACCCGAGCGTAATCTGGTCGAAGGCAGCGTCGTTCTGGACGTAGACGGTTTATACCTCTGTGATGATCTTCTCGAGATCGAGAAGCTAAACTTGGCCAATGGGCGAACGCTGTGGCGCGCAGAAAACCCAGAAGATGTTTCTTGGCGAGAGTCAGAAGGCCTCTCGGTTCATCTTTTTAGGCAACAGGTCTTGGTCACCACGGAGCGGCGCGTCTTCTCGCTCTCAGCCCGCGATGGACGTCTCATGTGGCAAGGAACAGTTGATCGCGATGTTCGGTTCAGATTCCGCTTTATCTCCGAGAAATTCCTTGTGGCTGTCAATGTTCCTCGCAGTGAACTCAAGATGCCCATGCAGGCATTCTTCTATGACCTGCAAGGCGCTAGCGGGAAGATTTCCTCACCTGGGGGAGTGGCTGAACTGGATTCGCCTGCCCGCCTCAGGGGCATTGCGATCCGCGATGGTGCCCTCCTGGTGCAGGATGATGCCACCATCCACGCCTGGAGCGGGAAGGGCGATCCGTAGCAAATTCGTAACAAGGCTGAACCACGGCCTGGCGCGGATGCAAGACCGATCCTCTGGCGGTAAGATAGATGAAAGTGTGCCCACCGATGGTGGGTGATAAGTTCCCCTAGTTGCATAGGAAAACGACATGGTCCGATCAAAGTTTATGGTTGTGCTGGCTGCCTTCTCCATGGTGCTTAGTACCGACTACGCGGTTGCTCAATCAGCTCAGCCCCCCTCTACTGGCGGATCCACTATCCGTTCACACATCGATTTCCAATATCACTCTGTTTTGGATCTCCATTACTCTGTCCTGGCGAGCGTAGCCAAGCACAGTCACGATCAAGCTACCGATCCCGATTTTGATCGGGCTGTCCACGTTGCCATGGCATTTGAGACCGCTTCGGGGCTACGAGGCCGGTTGCTTTGGGGCATGCTCGATGACCTCATCATACATGTGAACTCAACGGCTGATCTGCTTTCCCACTTCAAGGGCCTGCCCGAGGAACGAAAGAAACCTGATGGCACGTCCTTCAAGCTTCGTGAAAACGCGGTTCGTTACGCCGAAGCATTGGTGGCGGCTGATGCCGCCTTCCTCAAGACAGAGTGGCCCAAGCACAAGGCGATGATCCGCAGTGCTCAGGATCTGCTGGAGAAGGAGTTCATCCCCAAGCTGCCAGAATGCATGGCCGATGTTTTTGAGAAGCTGGAGATTAGAGATCCGGGCTACCGCTTGCCGTTTTACTTGGTGGCCAAGGCACCGTTCCCCGGCGCATCGACCTCCAAACGCCCCAACGATGAAGCCATGTGCATCCTCGCCGTCGAGTCCTTCCAGGGCAGCGTGCTGTTTGAGGCTATCTTGCATGAGTTCATGCATGCCATAGACCAGGTTTGCTGGGACCAGGATCATGCATTCAACCAGTTGCGAATGAAGCTTAACGCCGCAAAGATCACCCCGGATCAGAAAGTTCATCGAGACGCCGTGCATGCCGTGTTTTTCGTGCAGGCTGGGGAAACCATCCGCCGGTTGATCAACCCCAACCACCAGCACTACGGCGAGACAGCTCTTTTCTACAAGCACTTGGACGACGGTGCAGCCACAGTTCTCACCCACTGGATGCTCTATCTGGAAAAATACAACGACTTGCCGACGACCATCAACTCCATTGTGACTGATGTCCTGAACCCACCCAAGAAACTGTAGCCAAAGAGACCAAGCACAAATTCAGTCATTCAGGACGCCTCCCTATCTTGTCGGGTAAAGATCGCTACAATGCCGCTCAAACCGGTATGGACATGGTCGTCGCGGACAACTTGGTCAAAGTCTTCCCCTCGCCGGACGGTCGTGGGAAGCGGGCTGTTGATGGCCTTTCATTTCGCGTCGGACCTGGCAAGATCTATGGCCTCCTAGGCCCCAATGGCGCAGGTAAGACCACTACGCTTCGCCTGATGAGCGGGTTGATGTCCCCGAGTTCAGGGCGGGCGATCCTGGCTGGGCACGATGTCTCCCAAGAGCCCCAGGAAGTCAAGCAAGTCATCGGATTTCTGACGTCCAACACCGGTATCTATCTGCGGCTTAGCCCCAGAGAATTGTTGTTCTATTTCGCCCGACTCCACGGCTTGGCTGAGGATAAGGTTGCCAGTCGCGTGGCCTATTTGATCGACTGGCTGGATATCACCGACTTTGCTGATCTTCGCGGCGGGGCGCTGTCCACCGGGCAAAAACAAAAAACCAGCATCGCCCGGGCATTGGTGGGCGATCCTCCGATTCTGATCATGGATGAGCCCACGCTTGGTCTAGATGTCCTGAGCAACCGTGTCATTCTAGACTTCATCAAACGCGAGCGAGACGAAGGCAAGACGATCATTCTTTCTACGCACTATCTTGACGAAGCTGAGACCATGTGTGACGTGATTGGCTTGCTGCATGACGGCAAGCTGGTAGCCGAGGGCACTTTGGAAGAACTGCGAACATTCTCCGGCGAGCAGCGGCTTAGCAATATCTTCCTGAAAGTGATTCACGCCGATGTGCCGCGGCTCGAAAAACGACCATGAGTTTTCAACACCGCATTCGAACCATCTATGTCAAGGAACTGATCGATATCCTCCGTGATCGGCGGACGCTGATCGCCATGATCGTCGTACCTATCGTGCTTTACCCGCTGTTGATGCTCGGCTCGGTGCAAGTGGTCAGCCTGCAGTCCCAAGACCTGCAAACCGAAGTTGTGACCCTCGTCACGACCAACAAGCAGCAGATGAACATCATCAAGCAGTGGTTGCAGGTGGATGGGCAGATCGCCAAGTGGTTAAGGGGACGCGTGGGCTCTTCACTGGGGAATGGTGAGGCTCAAGAGGCTCAAGAAGACACCCCGTTTGAAGCAAGGGTTATTTTCGGAGAAGAGAACGATCTGACGGAAGATCAGATCAGGCACGCCATCCAATCGCGCGAAGCTCAGCTCGGCGTTGTCTTGTCCGTGGACAACCTCAATGACCACATGACCGAGCAGTGGCGCGCCACCTTGTATGCCGATCCTGAAGATATCCGTGGTGCCGTAGCCGCCCGGCGTTTCTCGCGTGTGCTTCATCGGCGTGATGAACGCTTGCGGCTGGATCGCCTAGACGAGTTAGGTCTCTCCCCCGCGGTGGTGGCACCCATCGTGTGGCGGCAAGAACGCATCACCACTGCCGGTTCGATTCTGGGACTGATTCTGCCGTTGATCCTGGTGCTCATGACCATTACCGGGGCCATATACCCCGCCATCGATTTGACGGCCGGCGAGCGAGAACGCGGAACGCTCGAAACCCTGATGGTATGTCCTGTTGCCCCCATCGATTTGGTCGTGGGCAAATTCATGGTGGTTACCACGATCGCCATCATGGGGGCAGCGCTTAATCTTGGGAGTGTCAGTGCCACCGTCTACTTCGGTGGATTCGAGGCTGTCATTGGCGGAGGGTCGCAGGATCAATTCCCTCTTGCCTCATTGCCCCTAATATTGCTTTTCCTGATTCCATTCGCTGTGCTGATGTCAGCCATCATGATGGCGGTTTGTTGTTTCGCCCGGACTTTCAAAGAGGCTCAGAATTACGTCACGCCGGTCATCCTAGCCGTGCTGATTCCAGGCGGGATCGCAGCCTTACCGACAACCAGGCTCGAAGGCGTCATGTTGGTCATGCCGGTTGGCAACATGGTTCTGCTTACCCGAGAAATGTTGGTGGGAGGATCGGTCGGCTTTGGCAACATTGCCTGGGTGTTGCTTTCCACAACCCTGTACGCGGCCTCAGCTGTAGCAGTCGCCGCAAAAATCTTCGGCTCTGAAGCGGTAGTCTTTTCTGATTCAGCCTCCCTCAAAAATTCGTTGAGTCGCAAGCTGAGTCGACCGACGTCGAGGCCTACAACTTCTATGGCGATGTTGCTTGCCTCGATTCTGTTTCCAATCTGGTTCTATGTTCAATCAGCGCTGCAGGGCGCAGAGGACATCTCAGCCGTCTTCATGGGAACAGCTCAGCTAATGCCCATCTTTTTGGTGGCAGTTCCGGCTGGGCTGTGCTGGTACTTCAAGATCAATCTCCGCAAGACATTTGCGCTGAAGACGCCGGCGTTGCGGTTCCTGGCTGCCGCTTCGATGGTCGGCATAGGCGGTTGTGTGATCGTGCATGAGTTTAGCATCCTTCAGCAGAGGATCATGCCGATCCCCGAGGCGATTCTGGCTACAGACGAGCGCTTGGGTGCAGCCTTGGCAGCCATGTCTCCCTGGATGGTGTTGCTTGTCTTGGCGATTGTGCCAGCTTTTTGCGAAGAGCTGTTCTTCCGGGGCTTCCTCCTCGGAGGCCTGCGCGGAAGTCTCGGGAAATGGACCTCCATTGCAGTGACAGCCCTCATCTTTAGTGCGTTCCATTACTTCGTTTACCGTCTTCCCGTAACTGCGTTCCTCGGGGTGGTGTTGGCTTTCTTCTGCTGGCAGTCCAGATCGATTTGGCCTTCCGTGCTAATTCACGTCCTGCACAATGGGCTGACGGTTGGCATTGGTCTTTGGCATGACAAAATCCCGTGGTTGCATTTGAGTTCTTCGGAGGTGACAGCCCACTATCCGCTATCGGTGGCAATTCCTGGAGCTTTGCTATTCGTGACGGGAATTTGGCTGGCCGCTTCCGGGAGAAGGACCGAGACATGATTCTCCAACGGAGGGCGCAACGGACTGGAATATTCGCTTGCCTGGGTTGTCTCTACCTCCTGGCTATCAGCGGATGCAGTAAGAGCGAGGAATCTGCAGCCTTGGAAAAGAGGCCATACAATGTTCTTCTAGTCACGCTCGATACTTTCCGGGCGGATCGCATGAGCTGTTACGGCTACAGCCGCAATACCACGCCCAACTTTGATCGCTTGGCCAACGAGAGCGTGCGTTTTGATTTTGCCATCTCACAGGCCGGTGTTACCCCGGTATCTCATGCTTCCATCCTGACCGGTTTGAATCCCTATCAGCACGGCCTGCGGGTCTTGTATGCGCCGAGCGGCTGTACTTTGCCCGATACGATTCCAACCTTGGCCACGGTTTTGGGCGAATTCGGATTGCAGACGGCTGCGTTCTTGAGTTCATTCACGGTGTCCGAATTCTACGGGTTGGATCGCGGGTTCCAGCTCTTCGATGCCGGGCTTGAACGGTCTGCCAATTCGCAACTAAGCGAGACTAAGTCTGGGTTTTGGGGTTGGAATATCCAGTCTGCCCAGCGCCGGTCCGACGTAACCACGACGCGTGCGATCGCTTGGCTGCGATCAGTAAAAAGCCCGTTCTTTGCCTGGGTTCACTATTGGGATCCTCACGATCAGATGGTCGTACCTCCGCAGTATGTACTGGGTCAGTTTCAACCCGATCAACCCACCAGAGAAGGCCGCCTAGAGGCGCTCTACGATGCCGAGGTCAGCTACGTTGACCAGCAGTTCGGCCTGTTGATCGATACACTCAAGTCTACGGGGCGTTACGAGAACACGGTGATCGTGGTCGTGGCTGACCACGGCGAGGGGCTGTCGCAAGGGCTGCAAGATCACGGCTGGTGGCGCCACAGATTGCTCTACCAAGAGCAGCTGCATGTGCCGCTGATTGTTCACTTGCCAGGCCAGAAAGCTGGCCGGGTCTGCGACGAATTGGTCCGTACTATCGATGTGTTTCCCACTGTCCTCGAGGCGCTAGGCATCGAGGCGCCCCAATCGGTAGAAGGGCTGAGCTTGGCTGGGTTAATGTCCGGCAAGGCTGAGCTGCGCCGCTTGGCCTACGCGGATCAACTGAACCTCTACGACCTGACAGCCAAGATGATCGAACAAAGACCCAAGGACGACCTGATGTATTGCATGATGGATCGGACCTGGAAGCTGATCTACAGACAATTACGCCCGGGAGAGAGCGAGTTATATAATCTTGGTGATGATCCCAGGGAGACCACGAACCTCTTTCAATCCCAGCCCCTTAAGGCAAAACCCTTCTTGGAGGAGCTGAGGAAGAGGCAGTGCTTCGTGGATAAGCCCTTCGGCACCACGGACGGAGATAGTGAAGCCCTTGATCGACTCAAGTCGCTAGGTTATGTCGGCGACTGATGATGCTGGTCTGGTCGAGGTTCAGCCGCTTTTCTTCTGTCTATTCAACAGGGCACGGCCCAGGATACTTCCGGTCACCCCCAGTACGCAAGATAGCGTGAAGATACCCCAGCCTGGAGAATAGGACAGTATCCAGCAACCCAGTATGCCCAATCCCAGGGCAGCGATTCCACTGACGATCTCCCACCTATGGCGAGTGCGAAGCCACCGCCAGTAGCGCACAGACGCCCTATGCTGGATTCGCTTGAAGGTGATCACAAACCCGCAGTCCGGGCAGGTGCCGCCGGATTCCGAGCGTAGATTGCGACCGCAGCGCGGGCAAAGTATCCTGGGCTGATCCTGGGACATCGCTGCATTATCCGCCCGCAGGACCTTCACAGTCAATGAGCCAATGCCAGGCGACGGTCATTGGAACTTGGCGCTAACATTCGGCGCCAGAGTTAGCCGATACAAGAAGGTCGGGCTAGATGGCAAGCCCATGTTGAATTGCTCGGCTGCCTGCGAGATACTCTACACCATGAACCGAATGAATCGGCACGCCAAGAATTGCTCGGTGTTCATCAGGCTGGCCCCTCTGGTCATCCTGTGTGGATGCGGTGCGCTAGCCGTGCAAAGAACCACCTTTCCCAATGCGGTTACCAATGACCAGGATGTTGGTTTCTTCGTTGAAGACATCGAAGCCATCGTCGATGACCTGACGCTCACCGAAGCAGACCGTCGCCAAGCCTTGCAGGATCTGGGCATTCAAGACGATGACCTGATCACCGCGCTCTTGACCCTGCCCTAGCAGCCTGCTGAATATTGGTTGCTCTCTGTGTGACACCGGCATCTTGCCGGTGGAAACACTGGCTAGAAGCCAGTGCCACATTCTTCAACGGGCTGCCAGCGGTTTCCTAGCCCACCTTGCTCTCCAAATCTCCCCAGCGGACATAAAGCGACTCCACCTCTTTCTTGGCAGCTTCTAGCGCATCCCATCGCTTCTGCGCCTCGACATGGTCGGCGCCGACCTCGGGATCTACCGTGGCTTTGACGCATTGTTCAACGCGTTCTTCAGCTTCCAGGATGGTGGCTTCGATGCCTCGGAGTTCGCGCTCTTCGCTTGCGCTCAAACCGCTAAGTGATTTACCCTTCGGTTTCTTTGCTCTTGTGCTACGGGGCATCCCTTCATTGGAACGAGTGGCTCGTGCCTGCGCCGCTTGCCATTGGGCGCAATCGACGTATTGGCCCACGCCCCCCGAACCGTCCAAGCCCAGCAACTGCGTGCAAACTCGGTCCAGCATGAACCGATCATGCGTGACCAGGATGATCGCTCCGTCGAATTCGATCAGGCTATCTTCGAGCACATCGAGAGAGGTGATGTCCAAGTCGTTCGTGGGTTCGTCCAGAATGAGAACGTCGGCTGGCTGCAACATCAAACGGGCGATCAGTATCCGAGCCTGCTCGCCGCCAGACAGGTCGCTTACCGGCATATCGAGTTGGTTTACCGAAAAGAGAAACTGCTTCGCCCAGGCAGTGATGTGGATGTTTCTGCCGCGAAAACTCACGCTCTCTTCATCGCCGGCCAATGCATAGCGAAGCGTCACATCCTGTGGCAATTGCTCGCGGCTCTGGTCGAAGACAACAATCCGCAATTCGTCAGCCATCTTGATCGAACCTTCATCAGGCGACAGCGCCCCTGTCAGAACACGAATGAAGGTCGTCTTACCGCTTCCGTTAGCCCCGAGCAGCCCCACGCGCATGCCGGGTGATAACCTCAGCGAGAAATCCTTGAACAGCAGCTTCCCGCCCAGGGTCTTGGACAGCCCTTTGGCGTCTAGCAGTTTCTTCGACTTGCGTCCTGTGCCATCAAAGTCGATCCCTGCCACGGTCGTTCTCGCATTGCGCCCTGATAGATCACGAAGCTCATCCTTTAGCCGATAGGCTTCTTCGATGCGCGACTTCGACTTGGTCCGCTGGGCCTTCGAGTTCGATTTCAAGAAGGCAGCTTCACGCCTGACAATATTTGCCAATGTCGCTTCCTGGGCCTGCTGTGCCTCCAGGAAGTCCGCCCTCTTCTCCAGAAACATGCCATAGCCGCCGCTGACACTAAAATAGCCATCCGGGTAAACCGGATTCAGCTCTATGACCCGGTTGGTCACGTTCTCCAGGAAATAACGATCATGGCTGACCGCAACGAACGCGAAGGGCGCGGCAAGGAGCATCTGCTCCAGCCAAGCAATGCCAGCTAAGTCGAGGTGGTTGGTCGGTTCATCCAAGAGCAGCAGGTCGGGCTGCTGGATGATCTCTCGGGCCAACGCCAACCGCTTCCGCCAGCCACCGGACATCTTCTCCACCGCACCATCCGAATGCTCCAGACCGCCGGCGACGTCGAGGGCAAATCTGCTAATGATGGTGGCTACCTGCGTGTCGCGCTCGTAGTCCTCGAGGGGATGATCAGCCAACGCACCATGCAGCACCGACTCAATCGTAGCCCCTTCTTCAAAGCGATCTTCCTGCGGCAAGAAGCCGATCTGGGCCAACCGACGTCGATTCATCTCGCCATCGTCAACTTCTTCCAAGCCAGCCAGCAATCTCAGGAACGTGGTCTTCCCCGCTCCGTTTGGACCGAGGAACCCAACGCGCTCGCCATCGGCGAAGCCGATGGAAAGCCCATCAAAGAGCGTGCGCGTTCCAAAGTGCTTTGAAACTGCGCGGCATGTCACCAGTGTACCCATACGTTCCCCGCTAGTAGCTCACCAACCCGCCCGCCAGAGGCACTGGCGGCATCAAAACAGCATTCTACTTTGTATGCCAGGCCACGCCACCGCCGGCGTCATCCAGGCTGCCTTGACTTCCATTGCAGGCCACCTAGCATAATCCGCCTGCCCTCTGGGCTGAGCTTGGCTGCACCGAGGTGGACATGTTTTCAGGAATTGTCGAGACAATCGGAACCGTACAGGCCGTGCGCGATGTTGCCGGCGGGCGCCGGCTCACTGTCGATTGTGGCTTGGTCGCCGATGACGCGGTCGCTGGGGCGAGCATTGCCATCAACGGCGCCTGCCTCACGGTATGCCTGATTGATAAGCCTCGCCTCGAGTTCGATGTGATCAGCGAAACCTTGGCCAAGTCAACCTTGGGCCGGATTCGGGTGGGTGATCGAGTCAATTTGGAGCGATCACTGAAGGTGGGTGACCGCATCGACGGCCACTTTGTTCAAGGACACGTTGATGCCACGGCTGCTCTGAGTCGACGGCGGGTTTCGCAGAGCGAGCATGTCCTGTGGTTTCGCGTTCCCCAAGAGGTGGCAGGGCATATCATCCCCAAGGGATCCATTGCCATTTCCGGAGTCTCGTTGACCATCGCAGAAGTCAAACAGTCTGAGTTTTCAGTGGCCTTGATTCCGACCACGCTCGAATCAACCATTCTGGGTGGCCTCAGAGAAGGCGACCCGGTGAACATCGAGACCGACATCCTCGTGCGCACGATCCTACATACCTTGCATGGCTTGCAGCGCGCTGGCGGCATCACCGCTAGTGCCTTGAAAGACCAAGGCTACCTGTGAATCGCCCGAACGATCTATCGCCGATACCTGACGTCAGTGGCAGTAAGCCCCTAGTCGCCATCTCCATGGGGGATCCCGCAGGTATTGGGGCCGAAGTTGTTGTCAAGGCGTTGGCCGACCCCGAGGTTCGCTCACAAGCCCGCTTCATCGTATACGGATCACACGAGCTACTTTCCTACGCAGCCGATGCAGCCGAAATTAGTTGCTTCTGGTTTCGTCATCCGCACGAAGACGTGCAGCGCGTCGAGAGCGGTGTGGTCGTCGCAGATTTCGACGAGTGTGATGCCTTCACCCAAGGCCCTGCCAAGCCCTCAGCCAGAGCAGGGGCTATGTCGCTGCGATTTCTCGATGAGGCAATTGAAGCTTCCAGGTCAGGTTTGGCCGATGCCATTGTCACCGGCCCTATTCATAAGACGAGCTGGAAGCTTGCTGGTTGCAGCAAACCAGGACACACCGAGTACCTGGCTTCGGCGTTCAAAGTCCGCAAAGTTACCATGATGTTCGCCGGAGGGCCGCTGTGCGTAGCCCTGGCCAGCACCCATCTCGGCCTGTTC
This sequence comes from Phycisphaerae bacterium, assembly GCA_029260235.1. Classification (GTDB taxonomy): domain Bacteria; phylum Planctomycetota; class Phycisphaerae; order UBA1845; family UBA1845; genus OFTM209. Next base: position 56,776 of record JAJDDP010000215.1, read on the forward strand.
AAGCTGCGGGACAGTTTCACGATTGGCCGCGTCTTCCAACCGATTGATCACCTTGATGCCGCCCTGAGGCGTTGGTTCGCCATTGATCATCCCCGCATTGCGGTGGCTGGCCTGAATCCCCACGCCTCAGAAAATGGTTTGTTCGGAGATGAAGAAGTGCGCATCATCGAGCCGGCAATGGTCATGGCCCGAGAATTGGGCATTAACGTGCAGGGGCCGTTCCCAGCCGACACGCTCTTCGTCAAGGCAGCTCAAGGAGCGTATGACGGTGTGGTGGCTATGTACCACGATCAGGGGTTGATTCCGGTCAAGCTGCTGGCCTTCGATTCGGCAGTCAATATCAGCCTCGGATTGCCCGTCATCCGCACCAGCGTCGATCACGGTACTGCCTTCGACATCGCCGGAACGAATCAGGCAGATCCCGGCAGCATGAAGCAGGCTATTCACTTGGCGATCAAGTTCGCTCGGGCAAACCGAAATACCGATTGGAGCCGCAGGGTGTCAATCCGTGTCCCTCAGGAATCGACCGTGCCGGTCAAACCCAAGAAACCATAACCCCACAGCCATTGCCATTCGTCAGGCTGGAGACGGAATGATTCGTCCCCGCGCGTCTCGACACTCGCAGGTCAGGTCATCGACCGATTGGTGGGCATCGGGCAGAATGCTAATGGTGGTTCCGGTGTCCTGCTCCAGCTTGATCAATTGAGAACGCTTCTGGTTTTGCACCATCGAGGCTACCTCGGGGGCTACGGTCAAGGCAATTCGCGAGACGTCGCCTGTGTGGGCTGCCAACTGCAGGACACGCAAGACCTCGAGCACCATGGATTCGGCGCTCTTCACCATTCCTGCGCCGCTGCAATGCGTACATTCGGTGAAGATGCTCTGGCGAATCGAGCTGCGCTGTCGCTGGCGGGTCATCTCGATGAGTCCAAACTGGCTCATTCTCAGAATGCGGGCGCGTTCCTTATGTTTCTTCAGCGCGTTACGCAAACATCTCTCGACCGCTCGTTTGTTGCGATCTTCCCGCAGGTCGATGAAATCACAGACTACCAGACCGCCCAGGTCACGAAGTCGCAATTGTCGGGCGATTTCTTCGGCCGCTTCGAGGTTGACTCGTAAGGCGCTTTCTTCGGCGTCGGCGATCTGGCGGAAACGCCCGCTATTGACATCAATGGCCACCATGGCCTCGGTCGAATCAATGACGATGGAGCCGCCCAAGGGCAGGGGAACTTTGCGAACATTGATCTTGTCGATCTCGTCCTCGATACCAAACTTATGGAAGATCGGCTCTGGACCCTCGTACAGCTCGACGATGTCCTGGGTGCGTGGAAGGGCGATGCGTAAGAACTCGCGGGCAGTCTCAGCCGTCTTGGGATCATCGATGACGATGCGCTTAAAGTCGGCGGTCAGCACGTCCCGCATGGTGCGGATGACCAGATCTGATTCGCGATATAGCTCAGCCGGGGCCCGAGTCTTCCGCACGCGTTCAGCAATGATCCGCCACAGGCGATTCAAGTAATTCAGATCGCGTTGAAGCTCTCGCTTGCTCCGGTCCAAACCAGCCGTCCGGAGAATAAAGCCCATGCCCTCAGGAAGCTCAAGCTCATTGAGAATGTCGCGCATGTGCCGCCGGGAGTCTTCGTCTTCGATTCTCCGGGAGACGCCGAGCCTCTTCATCCCCGGCATCATCACTAGGAATCGCCCTGGGATAGAGAGATAAGAGGTCAGGGTAGGGCCTTTGGTGCCCACACCTTCCTTAGTCACTTGCACCACGACTTCTTGGCCTCGGCGAAAACATCTCTGGATGGGCGGCCTATTTCGCCGCGGGATCTTTTTGCCCACCTCTTCGGAGGAATCTTTTCCACCTTCGGGGAAATACTGCGGATGAACGTCCGAGATGTGCAAGAATCCATTCTTAGCTTGGCCGAAATCGACGAACACAGCCTGGATGCTCGGCTCGATGTTCGTAACCTTGCCCTTATAGATGCCCCCCACATGAGATTCAGCGCTGTTGCGTTCGATGTACAACTCTTCCAGCCGGCCAGATTCGAGCACGGCGATACGGCACTCGTCTCCGGTGGAGGCGTTGATCATCATCTCACAGCGGCCGGCACCCGCCGAGGGGGCGTCGCTTGAGTCGTCATCCAACGCAGACCCGGTTTCTTCTGGCGCACTTGGGCGAGATACTTTGGATTTCCGTCGGGAGCGGCCGCCCGGCGACGACGTTCGTTTCTTCTTGGGGTCTAGCTTGGAATCGTCCTGTTTCTCAACAGGAGCAGGCCTCTTGTTGGGGCGGTGATCAGTCTCTGTCTTGTCTCTTGATGTCCTGGATTCCGCTTGCTTGGCATCGCGCCCGTTGGCGGGCGCAGCTCGCCGATTGCTTTGGGCTCTTGAGTTACTCGATTTGAGTGATTCGCCCAACCCCGCGCCAAAAGCGTCATCGTCTCGCCTGACAGCCTTACCTGGCTTACTCCCCGAAGGTGAGCGAACCCACTCATCACGCGAGCTTCGGTCGTCGGCTGTTTCTGCCGCTGGCGTCTCGGCCTCGGCTTGCTTCTGTCGTTGGGGGCGACGCCGTCGGCTCGGTTTGGTCGGCTTTAAATCGAGTGCGGCTGAATCGCCTTCTGCATCCGTTGCTGGCGAATTCTCACCCGGCGATGATGGAGAACCGTCCTCCTCTGACTTGGCGGTCTTCTTCGTGCGTCGAGGCCTGCGATTCTTGCTGGTCTTGGGCGCTGGCGAGGCTTCCTCGCCAGCGTTTTGGTCCGGTGACTCGTTAGATTCTCGGGTCTGGACCGGCGGGGACACCGCTTTCTTCTTGCGACGCCGGACGACCTTCTTCTTTGTGCCTGTTGGGGACTTGGCTTCGGCGCTGTCGTTGGTGTCTGCGGGCTGCTCAGCCATCTCTTCTGATGACTCAGATTTCTGGGCGTTCGCCTGGGCTCTCGCTTGGGCGTTGTCCTCGGCCGCGGCTACTTTGCCTATCTTCTTCTTTCGCCGGGCTGGTCTCGCAGTTTTCTTGGGTGCGTCGGCGCTCGATTGATCCTCCCCCTTCGGGGCCGGAGCGACCGGCTCATCCGTTGTTTCAATGACCTTGCTTGTTGAAGCTCGTTTCTTGGCCGATTTCCTTCGCCCGAGTCTCTTCCGCGGGGCTTTCTTCTCAGCACCCTCGGTGCTGCTCGTCTGTTCTACCGCCATGTGATCTCCGTTCTTCGAACCCGATGGTTGATCTGGGCTGCGTCAAGATTCAGGGCAGCTAGAATCTCCTTGGGCTTGGCCGATCCTGCCCCGGTGATCAATAACTCCATCTCAATGAAGTTGTCACCGATGCGGATGGATTGGATCAATGGGCGAAGATCCATCTCACGGACACTCCCGGTCTTCAGGTTCAATCTCTTGTATAGGATCGGGGACGGGTCAAGCAGGGAGGCGGCGCGCTCATCGAGCAGCAATCGGTCTGTGATCGCGAGTTCGACGCGGTAAGTTGCACTGAGCGGCATGCATTCTTGGCCAAGAATCAACTCCTGGCACGAAGTAAGCAAGACGCCCTCTGGCATTTGCGCCGAAAGCCGATCTCGCGTTTCCTCAGGGGTGAGTGGTTCGCTCAATACGAGCACCAACCGTTCAACATCCGAGGCAATCGCGACGGGCCGGGGTAGTGGCAGCTGCAGCTTGGGGTGGGGATTGAAGCCCCGCGAATAACAGATCGGCAAACCTGCCCGAACCGCAGCACGCCCAAACATCCTGAGCATGTCACGGTGCGACAAGAACCGAACGTCGCCGTTCACGGCGAAGTCAATCGCCCGACGAAAAGCTGCTTGTTGTTTGTCCACTCCTCGAGTTGCAGCCGTTAAGCTGTGTCTTAAGTCGCTTGCCGAACCAGTTTCCCGGTCCACCGATGCGAATCTTTTGTTCGTCCCGCCTGCCGACTAAATCGGGTCGTCAGGCAGAAGCTTTCTTGTTTCATCGCGCAGGTAATTCGTCACCTGGCGTTCCGTTTCAAATGTCAACGCCCGACGGGCCACTCTTTCTGCGTGGGTGACCGTGGTCAGACGGATCAATTTCTTGATTTCAGGCACGTTGGCCGGCGCCATCGAAAAGCTCCTCAGACCCAGCCCCAAGAGGAGCAAGGTATAAAGAGGGGCACCCGCCATCTCTCCACATAGACTACAGTCAACCCCCGCCCGATTACAAGCCCTAATTACATTTCGCAGCGTTTGCAGGATGGACGGGTGCGACATGCTGAAATTCCGAGACACCCGCTCATTGCCCCTGTCCACAGCCAACATGTACTGCACCAGGTCGTTGGTCCCGATGCTCATGAAATCCACTTCTCGGCAAAACTGCTCGCACTGCAAGGCTGCCGCAGGCGTCTCCATCATCATGCCCACCGGCATGCTACGCTCAAAACCCTTCCCCAGCTCCTCAAGATCCTCCATGGCATCGTGCAGGGCCATTTTCGCCTGCCGTAGCTCCATCAGAGAGACGATCAGGGGGAACATGAGGCGAACCGGGCCTAACACCGAGGCCCGTAGGATGGCCCGCAACTGGATTTTGAACATGTCCAGGTGCCTTAAGCTATATCGGATGGAGCGCAGCCCAAGCATTGGGTTTGGTTCCCGCTCATAGTTTTTTTCCTGGGTATACTTGTCAGCCCCCAGATCGAATGTCCGAATGGTCACCGGTTGTCCCTGGCAGCCTTCGATAGCGGCTTTGTAGGCCTGATAATGGTCTTCTTCGCTTGGCATGGAAGTCCGCCCCAGAAACAGGAACTCGGTGCGGTACAGCCCGATGCCGTCTGCTCCTTTTTCCAGAGATTTGGGGGCCTCTTCGGGGAATTCGATGTTGCAGCACAAGGCCAGCTTCTTGCCGTCCTGCGTCACCGCCTCTAGATCGCGAAGATGATCAAGCTCGTCGGCTAGCTTGACAAAACTGCGCTCCCGATCACGGTACTCAGCCAGCGTGTTTTCGTCAGGATCGACGATCACCAGCTGATTGGTCCCGTCGACGATGACCGTGTCGCCACCGCCGACGTGGGTCGAGATGTCGTTGACTCCGATGACAGCGGGCCTGCCAAGTGCCCGAAGCAAAATGGCTGTGTGCGAGGTCGCCCCGCCCATATCCAAGGCCAAGCCAATGACCTTGGTCTTTTGGAGCCTAGCTGTCTGAGACGGAGAAAGATCGTGGGCTACCAGCACCACGGGCGTACTGAGGTTGGAAAGATCCTCCCGATGCTCCCCCAGTATCTGGCGCAATAGGCGCCGCTCGATATCTTGAACATCTCGGACGCGCTCGGCCAGCAGCGGGTCGCTCATCTGCATGAAGCGCCGCTGCTGCCCCCGCATCGCCGTACTGGTCGCGTAGGCTGCCGAATACTTGTTGCGCTGGATCAGCCGTTCGATTTCGTTGCGGATGCGGTCGTCCTCAAGAACACCGATATGCCAGAGGAAGACTCCTGCTGCGTCGCGGCCCGTTTGGGCAGCCAACACGTCATGCTGTACTCGCAATTCCTGGATGGCTTCGCTGATAGCTGAGGCAAGGAGGGCTAGCTCTCCGGCGACATGATCGGCCGACACGGTGCGCAGCGGAATACGATAGTCCTCGGCTTCGAGGACCACTGCCTCTGCGATGGCCACGCCAGGCGCGACTGCGGTTCCGGTAAATATTTCCATCCGTG